>JBEKMU010000029.1:0-25034 GCA_049523555.1 Verrucomicrobiota bacterium
GCACACAAAGAAATCATTCAATCATCATGAAACTGACCTTGCTTCTGCTGGCCCTGACCTCCGGCGCGGCACTCGCCGCGACCGAGGAACAAACTAACAAAACCTTCCAGGTCTCACCCGGCGGCACGCTCGTCGTGGACGTTGACTTCGGCGCCATTGACGTCAGCACCAATTCCATTGATGCCGTCGCCGTCAACGTGTGGCGGAAAGTCACCCGCGGCAGCGCGGAGAAGGAGCAAAAGTTCTTCTCCGAAAATCCCGTCGTTTTCGTTCAGGAAGGAAACACGGTCACCGTCCGGTCCCGTCACCGTGAGAATTTCCACTGGTTCAATGTCTTCAGGAACCGCAACGAGGCGAAATACACCATCCAGGTCCCCGCCCGGCTCAACGCCCGGCTCAACACCTCGGGCGGCGGCATCGCGGCCAGCGATCTGACCGGCGAGGTCAAGGCGGACACCAGCGGCGGCGGACTCCGGTTCACGCGGCTGCACGGACCGCTGGACGGCGACACTTCCGGCGGTGGCATCCGCGTCACCGATTGCGAAGGGCCGATCAAAATTGACACCAGCGGCGGCGGAATCGAAGTGACCGGCGGGGCCGGTTCGCTGGACGGTGAAACCTCCGGCGGCGCCATCACCGTCAAGACCTTCAAGGGGCCGGTGTCCGTGGACACCAGCGGCGGCGGCATCACCATTGAAAACGTCGCCGGCAAGGTCAAAGGCGACACGTCAGGCGGCTCGATCCACGCCGTGCTGCTTTCGCCGCTGCCGGGTGACGTGAGCCTTTCCACGTCCGGCGGCGGGGTGACGGTGAAAGTTCCCGCCGCTGCCGCCTTCAACCTGGACGCCGAGGCCTCGGTGGCGGCGTTAGTTGCGACCTGCCGGTGACCGTGCAAGGAGAGCTGGAGCGCAACCGGCTCAAAGGTTCGGTGAACGGCGGCGGTCCGGTCCTCCGGCTGGAGACCAGCGGCGGAGGTGTTCACGTGCAGAAACTGTAGCCGGAGCTGCCAGCGTTCAATCGCTACGGCGATGTCGGTGGATCGTCCGAGCCGCAAATTTTGGAGTGCGCAGACATGTCTGCGCTTTGGTTCGACGCGACATGTCGCGTCAAGGAAAGCGGCGACGTGTCGCCGCACTCCATCAATACACCAGCACCAACGCCGACGCGTCCTGCGCCGACTTCACCACGTCCTCAAACTTTTCCTCCTTCGTGTTGGGCGCTTTGAGCTTGTTTGCTACGTCTGGGACAGACTCCAGGAAGCTCAACAGAAAACTGCTCTTGACCGCGTAATTCACATTCTCCGGCAACGCCCCACTCGACGCCAGCGCCGCTGCCGCGTCCAGCTTGGCCGACACGATGCCCACCACATTCCCCCGTTCATCCACCAGCGCCCCGCCCGAATTGCCCGGCTGCACCGGCACGCTGATTTGAAAATAGCGCGCGTCATCCACCGCGCCGGACAGCGACGCGATTTCCCCTTTGGCCAGTTTGGGCGCGAACCCCTGCAAACCAATGTCGGGAAAACCGATGGTCGCCACTGTACTGCCCAATCGCGCTGACCGGCTGGGCGAAATGGGCAACGGAGAAAATTTCCCTTCTGCTTTCAACAAAGCCAAATCATTGGCCGCGTCAACCTGAACAACTTTGGCATCAATCAAACCTGCGCTCGTGAGCAAACGAACTTTCGTCGCATTCTTGACGACATGATAATTTGAAATCAAATAACCATCGTCCGTGATGAAAAATCCCGTGCCGCTGGCTGTGGGAACGTCAGGTGAAACGAAATTATCAGAACCCAAGCCAGAGTCACCTTTTGGCAAAACGAACGCAGCCGACAATTGTTGGCCTTCCGCAATTTGTTCCGCCGTCATCTGCTGTTCGAGATCGGATAAAAATTGTTTTGCCTCCGTATTGCCTTGTGCCGAGGCAAGGTTAAACCACTTGTAGGCTTCCACGTAATTTTGTGGCACGCCATCGCCGTTGTGATAGCAAACACCAAGATTGACTTGGGCGTCCACAAGTCCCTGTTCAGCCGCCTTGCGAAACCATTTGACGGCCTCAGCGTAATCTTTGACCACCCCTGCGCCGTCAGTGTAACTTTGAGCAAGGCTTAACTGCGCATAAGCCTCACCTTGTTCGGCAGCTTTCCGAAGCCATTTGACTGCCTCGACATAATTTGTCTCAATGCCGTCACCATTGGCGTAGCAAGATCCGAGATTGCCTTCCGCACGGATGACACCTTGTTCAGCAGCTTTACGAAGCCACTTTACTCCTTCACGTGAATCTTTATCTACACCCTTTCCAATCAGATAATCAATGCCAAGATCAGCTTGGGCTTCCGCATTACCCTGTTCAGCGGCCTTGCGAAACCACTTTGCAGCTTCAAGGCGATTCGTCATGCCGTCACCTTTATCATACACCAGAGCTAGATCATATTGCGCGACAGCAATTCCTTGCTCTGCCGCTTTCCGAAGCCATTTGGCGGCTTCTGCGAAATCTTTTGGCAGGCCCTGACCCACACAATAGCGGTAACCAAGTTTATATTCTGCTATCGCATCTCCTTTTTCCGCCTTGGCTTTCAGTTCTGCAATCGCCCCGCTGTTTGTAACACTGGACGCGGAATTGGTTTGTTGGGCAACAGCCACACCCAACATTAGAAACAAAAGCAGCGACACCAACTGATTCGCTTTCATGCCGACAGAATAATCTGTTTCAATCCGCTGGCAAGCAACCTGAGCCGCCATCTGTATAAATACGAGGAATGTCTGGATACCATGCCCATGTGGGAGCCGGTTTCTCTTGCGTCAACAATTGAAACCCCCGTTTTTTATACCAAGTCTCAAGTTCTTCTTGGGTGGGAATTCGTTCGTCATCAGGCCAAGGCAGATCAGGCTTGTAAGGCTTCACAAGGCATGAAAGACGAATGTGATATTTATCCGCAAGAGATTTCAAAAAAATTACAAGAGGGGTTGTAGCTCCTCTGCCTACACCTGGTAACCTTTCCAGTTTTGCGATTTCAAGACAATCTTGAGGCCAATTTAGCAGTGCAATGGCCTCGCCATATTGGCGAAATTCGTGTTTGCGAAATTCCATACGGAATTCGCTAATGCGATGCATTTTCGGGTGCGGCGTTGTGTTGGCCTCCCATTCTTTTTCTGCCAGTTGGATTGGAGTCATAATGCTCAAAATTCAAACGCCACAAAGCCCCTGTCGTCCATCCCAAAATGAATTCAGGAAATCAGGAACCTGCTTGGTACTATCCGGCAACAGTAAGTTGAAGCAAAAGATGGAAAGATGGAATATTGCGGTTCCAAGAGACCGTGCTAGGATCCGCCATTATGACATCAAATGAAAAAACGGACACGGATGAAATCAAAGGATATTTGTTTTTTCAATCCGTAGAAAAGTTCCTGAAGAAAAAACGTGAGACTTTGTTTGATGAATTTGTTGAGCCATCCCCGGCCTCCGGCCGACTTTCTTACTCCGGTAACGGCTGGTATAAGATAACCCATTCAATACTAGATGGGGAATTCGTCAAAATCGCAGCGCAGCGGGATGCAATCACCGTGGAAGCCAAATTTAGCATTGTTAAGAATGTGCCGGAGGGCGATAACGGCTCCTACGAAATAAAAGGTGGCCTATTCGCAGGGAGCGGAACGTTCTTAAACATTTCACGTAAGCCACGAGAGGATTTAGATTTTCAAGCAAGGGATAATGCTGATTTTACCCACTTCTTTATCTGTCATTCACACTCGTTGCAAAAAGGCGTCCCATTCTTGAGGTGGCGTGTAGTCCTGCGCGATTTTTCAAATTGAGACGCTACTCGGTATAGTCCGTCCCAAAATGAATTCAGGAAAAGAGTCCGTTGCAAATGCGGAATTCGGAATGCGGAGTGCGCAACGAGTCCGTCCCGTTTGCGGGTGCGCTCCGTCCGCCCGTTGCCAACGCGGAATTTGGATTGCGGATTTGGAGTGCGCAGACATGTCTGCGCTTTGGTTCGACGTCCCGCCGAGGCGGGATCGCGTCGAGGAAAGCGGCAACGTGTTGCCGCACTCCAAAATGCGATGTCATGCCATCGCACTCCATATTTCAAAAATCGTCGGGCACAGACAGGCGGTCGGTCTTGAAGCTTTTCACCGTCGCCACCAGCGCCGGCGAGGCGTTACGCGCAAACCATGAGGCCGAACACCATTTGTAGTTCTCGGCCAGCGGCACCACGCCGTGCAATGCCGGGTTGTAATGAACATAATGCAGCCGCGCCAGATACGATTTCTCAAATGTGATCCGGCTGTCCCAGAATTGAAACCACACTTTCCGTCCGGGCGCGTTGTCCCACAGATTGATTTGTTTGGCAGTCTGCATGTGGAGTTTGCCGAGGAATTTTCGCAGGCTGGCCGGTTCGGGCGGCGAGGCGGCCACGAAATGATAATGATTGGCCAGCACCGCCCAGGCGCGCAGTTCCCAGCCGAATTCGGCGGCACGGGCGAACAGCGATTCGAGAAAGAAATCCAGCCGTTCGGGCGTGTTCAAGTGCGGGAGTTTTTGATGGGTACCGCCGGTGACCATATAAAGGCCAGCCTCAAACAACCAATGAGTGGGCGCGTGCGGCCAGTTCATAAACTCACTTCAGTTTTTGGAGTGCGCGGACATGTCTGCGCTTGGGTTCGACGTCCCGCCTCGGCGGGATCGCCTCGAGAAAAGCGGCAACACGTTGCCGCACTCCAAAACGAAAGCGGTGTCATACCACCGCACTCCCAAAAGCGGCGACGTGTCGCCGCACTCCAAGGTTCAATCCTCCGCGAACAGGTATTCCAGATCCGTCGTCGTGAGGCTGCGGGCGAAACCTTCCTCGCCCAACACGTCGGCAATGGTCTGCGCTTTGCTCTGCTGCAACTCCCAGATTTTTTCCTCGACCGTGCCAGGCGCGATGAGCCGGTAAGCGTTCACCGTCTGCGTCTGGCCGATGCGATGCGACCGGTCAATCGCCTGCGCCTCCACGGCCGGGTTCCACCACGGGTCGTAAAGCACCACATAGCTGGCGTTGGTCAAATTCAAACCCGTGCCCGCCGCGCGCAAACTCAACAAAAACACGCCGGGCGTTGTGTCGCTCTGGAACGCGCTGACGACCTGTTGCCGGTCTTTCGTCTGGCCGGTAAGAATGTGCGTGGTGATTTGCCGCTCGCGACATTCTTTTTCGAGCAGGTTCAACATTTGCACAAACTGGCTGAAGACCAGAACTTTCTGGCCTTCCGCAATCAACGGGTCGAGCAACTCGAAGAGTGTCTCGGTCTTGCCCGAAGCGGTGTCGCTGCCCACGAGCCGCGGATGGCAGCAAACCTGGCGCAACCGCGTGAGCGCGGCCAGCACGTGCATCTTGCTCTTGTTGAGGCCCTGCTCCGCGACGGCATGCATGATCTGGTCACGGCTGCGGCGGAGTTCGGCCAGGTAAAGTTTCCGTTGTTCGTCGCCGAGCGGGCAATCGCGCCGTTCCTCGATGCGGTCGGGCAAATCCTTCGCAACGTGCTTCTTCAGCCGGCGCAGCAGCAACGGACGCAGCCGGGCGGAAAGCCGTTTGCGGGCGATGCGCTGGACGGATTCGGTTTTCTCGCCGCGCACCGGCGGTTCCACCGGCGCGGTTTCGTCGGCGACCTGGGCGCGCGGCTCGTAGGTTTCGGCGAATTGTTCCTGATTGCCGAGGTAACCCGGCTGGATGAAATCCACAATGCTCCACAAATCCAGCAGCCGGTTTTCGAGCGGCGTGCCCGTGAGCGCCAGCCGATACTCGGACTTGAGCTGTTTGACCGATTGCGTGACCTGCGCACCGGGATTTTTGATGAACTGCGCCTCATCCAGAATCGCCGCGCGGAACGCGAACTTTTGCAGTTCCTCGAGATCGCGCCGCAGCAGCGCGTAATTGGTCACAATCAAATCGTGCTGCGGAATCTGTTTGCGCAGATTGTGCCGGGCCGCGCCGCTTTCGAGCACGAGCACTTTCAAATTGGGCGTGAACCGGTTGGCCTCGCGCTGCCAGTTGTGCAGCACCGACGCCGGGCAGATGACCAGCGACGGCTTGGGATTTTTCGTGTGGCGTTCCTTGAGCCACGCCAGCCACGCCAGCGCCTGCAGCGTTTTGCCAAGGCCCATGTCATCGGCAAGGATGCCGCCGAGTTTGATTTGCGTGAGGTGGCAGAGAAAATCGAAACCGTCCTTTTGATACGGCCGCAACTCGGCCTGCAAGCCTTTGGGCAAGTCCACGGACGGAACGCCTTTGAAATCGCGGACGCGTTCGCGCAATGCCTTGGCTTCCGGCGTATCGGCGAACCGCGTTAACTCGCTTTCGTCCAGATGCGCGACGTGTTCCAAGCCGACCTTTTGCGGCACGGCGATGAGGCCGTCCACGCCCATTTCGGCCATCGCTTCGTGCGCGCCCTGCACGGCGGCGGTGTCCAGTTCCACCCAGCCGGAATTCGGCAGCTTCACGAAACGGCTGGTGGCGGCGGCGAGCCGTTCGAGATCGGCCTTGGAAAGTTTGAGTCCTTCGGCCTCCCATTCGGCGGAAACGGCCAGCCAGTCAATGCCGCTGCCCTTGACGATGAGCCGCGGTTTAAGCTGGCGCGGGTGCAGAAACAGGCGGTGAAACGCCGGGTTGCCGAGAAATTCCGCTTCGTTGGGGCGTTCGGCCCACGCGCCGGCCAGCGCGCCGAGAAAATTTTCGTTGGCGTCGCCGACCCATAATCCCGGTTCCTGCATGAACCAATCCAATTTTTGCAGCCAATGCGTCGCCGGATCGAGGCGCGGGTCGTCGAGAATTTCCGGTTTGTCCCCCGTCTTCTCCCGCTTTGCGGGATTCGGCTGCGGCAAGCCCGGAACCATTTCACTATCATCATGCTTGCCGGGTCGTAGCCCGGAGGGCGAAGACCGGTTGGGAACCCACTCGTGACCGTTCCAGAACCAGACGCTTTGGTCGCGCTGACTCCGGGCGAGCAACCGCAGCCGCACCGTGTCGTCGAGCAGTTCAAAAACGAACTGCGGCTTGGCCGGATGCGCCACGCACAGCCGCTCCCAGTCCACGCCGTGGTTCGACTGCGTTTTGCGCAGGTGCAACAGCAGGCGATGACTGAGTTTGCGCACGGGCACCGACGGCATCTGGGCCAGATATTTCAGCACCTTCGGCGGCGGCGCATTGCGCACCAGATAAAACGTGTTGTCGAGGAGCACGAGCGGCGACTGGCGGTTGAAAAATTTCGCGTCGGCAATGGAATGATTTTTGCCGCCCGGCAATTCGATTTGGTGCGTGAACGCAAGTTCCTTGTCGCCGTTGTCGAGATGCGGCGTGAGCACGGCGATTTGTCCCTGAAACCGGAGCGGCTTGCCGTCGCATTCGAGGCGCGGCGTGTGGCCCCAGCGCGTGAGCCATTGCAGCAATTCGGCGTCAGACAAAACCAGCGTGTCCGCGCCGTCGGCGTGGTGGCGGTAGGTATCGGCAATCCATTGGATGAACTCCCAGTCGGCGGGCGGGAAAAGTTCCTGCTCGTGGGTGGCGCGGACGACGAGGTCAATCAGGTCGCGCAACGGACGCGCCTTTTCGCCGGTGCGCGGACGCAGCAGGAGAAATTGCACGGCGAGGCGATGACGCGACGGTTCCTCCTCATCCGGTTGCGGATGGCAGACGACGCGGAGCGTGGCGCGCGGCGTTTCGAGCAGCGGCAAGGCGGGCGGCGACAGCCAGTTTTCGAGTTCCTTGACGAGGTTATGTTCCTGCTCGGCCTCCTCGGCCCGGGCAAAACGGTCGGGGCTGGCGTGCGGCTGCAATTCCGGCGGCACGGGACGTTTGGCGCGAAGAAACAGAAACGCGAGTTCCTCCAGGCGCGCCTTGCCCTGGGTGTTCAGCAGGCGCGGCCACCAGTTCGTGTCGGGGAAATCGCGGCGCGAGAGCGACAGTTTTTCAAAATAATCCTCCAGCAACAGCCACGAGCGCTGCGAATCCGGGCAGGTCGCGAAGCTTTTCAAAATGTCCTCGCGCCCGCCGACGGTCTCTTTCGAGTCGGAGAGTTCGCGGCGCAGGTCGGCGAACGCGCCGTAGGTTTGCGACAGCACCTTGTGGTGCGCGTCGTATTTCGTCGTGCCCGCCCGCGAGCCGTTCCCGTTTCTGATTGAAACTTTAGGCATTAAAACAACTATGGCCTATCATCTCGTCAGAAGTGGCGGCTTTGGTCAATCAGAAATCGAAAAAAATTATGCACAGCCGGCGACGCGTTATTGACGCGGGCGCAATTTTGGGTATAATCCATTCCTTTTATGAACCGAAATCCGCATGTGGCCGTGGTCGGCGCGACGGGCGCCGTCGGCGTGGAAATGATCAAGACGCTGGAAAAGAGAAATTTTCCGGTGGGCAAGCTGACTCTGCTCGCTTCGGCGCGCTCGGTCGGCAAGAAATTGAAATTTCGCGGCACCGACATCGCGGTCAAGGAACTGACCAAGGATTCGTTCAACGGCATTGACATTGCGCTGTTCAGCGCAGGCGGCAGCATCTCGAAGGAATTCGCGCCCATCGCCGCCAGGGCCGGTTGTGTGGTCGTGGACAACTCCAGCGCGTTCCGCATGGACGACGCGGTGCCGCTGGTGGTGCCCGAAATCAACGCTGCCGACGTGAAGTGGCACAAGGGCATCATCGCCAATCCGAATTGCACCACCATCGTCGCGCTCATGGCGCTGTATCCACTGCACAAGGCGTACGGCTGCAAACGCATTTTCGCTTCGAGTTACCAGGCCGTTTCCGGCACCGGTGCCAAGGCCATCGCCGAACTGGAGCGTCAGGTGGGCCAGATCGTCAAAGGCCAGCCGGTCACGCGCGAGGTCTATCCGCATCAAATCGCCTTCAACGTGCTCCCGCACGTGGATGTTTTTTTGCCGAGCGGTTACACGAAGGAGGAAATGAAAATGGAAAACGAAGGCCGGAAAATCATGCATCACCCGGCGTTCAAGGCCAGCGTGACCTGCGTGCGCGTGCCGGTCTATCGCGCACACTCCGTGGCCGTGAGCGCCGAGTTCGAGAAACCGGTCAGCGCCGAAGCCGCGCGCACCGTGCTGAAGAAAGCGCCCGGCCTGGATGTCGTTGATGACCCGGCGAAAAACGAATATCCACTGCCGCTTTACGTCACGGACAAATACAACTGTGCCGTAGGCCGCATCCGCAAGGATTGCGCAATGGACAACGGGTTGTGCTTCTGGGTGAGCGGCGATCAACTGCTCAAAGGCGCGGCGCTCAACGCAGTGCAAATCGCCGAAGAGTTGCTGAAATAAATGGATTCCGCTAGGGTTTCTGGCAAAGCGATTCACCAGCACCATGAATCCAGCCCCGGAAACTGAGTCAAACACTTCAACAGAAGACCTGCTTCAGGATGGTTCCCCATCGTGGATGGATTGTTTCAGGGCTGGTCGCGTGGCTTGCCTGATTGCACTTTTTCTTTTTGCCCTTTATCCGGGGATCATTTTGGGCACGCACAGTTTCTTTTTCCGCGACTATGGGCTTTTCACTTATCCAGTCGCGTATTACGCGCATGAAAGTTTCTGGCATGGGGAAGTGCCGCTTTGGAATCCGTTGAACAATTGCGGCGTGCCGTTTCTGGCACAATGGAACACGTCGGTTTGCTATCCGTTATCGCTGATCTACCTGTTGTTTCCGTTGCCGTGGTCGCTGAGCTATTTTTGTCTCGGCCATTTGGTGCTGGCCGGAGTGGGCATGTATTTATTGGCGTATCGCTGGACCCAAAACCGGTTGGCCGCGAGTATCGCCGGTCTGGTCTTCGCGTTGAACGGGCTCATGCTCAACAGCCTGATGTGGACGAGTAATCTCGCCGCGTTAAGCTGGCAGCCGTTGGTCATGCTTTGGGTCGAGCAAGCCTGGCGGTCCGGAGGAGGACGCCGCCTGGCCATCGCCGCGCTGGCCGGCGCGATGCAGATGCTGTCGGGCGCACCGGAAATCATTGTATTTACCTGGATCATGCTGGGAATGCTCTGGCTCGGTCAGGCGTGGCGGAAGAAAATTCCGTTTTGGCCGGCATTGCGAAGGGCCGTCATCGTGGTTGTATTGATTGCGGGACTTTCAGCGATTCAACTTCTTCCGTTTTTTGATTTATTGAATCATTCGGAACGCGACTCGTCGTTCACGGTTGCGGATGCCTATCCGATGCCGCTTTGGGGATGGGCAAATTTTGTCGTGCCGGTTTTTCATTGTCTGCGAACGGTTTTTGGAACCTGCATACAAGTAAATCAACCTTGGACATCGTCATACTATCTTGGCATCGGAACCCTGGCGCTGGCGGCGGTGGCGGTTTGGCGACTACGACAGCAACCAGGAATTTGCGGGCTTGCCGGGATGACGTTGGCGGGGCTGGTATTGGCACTTGGCAACGACGGTTACGTTTATGCCTGGCTGAAACACATCGCGCCATGGATTGGCTTTGCCCGTTATCCCATCAAATTTGTCTCGATACCGGCGTTCACGATTCCATTGCTTGCGGCTTACGGCTTCAACAGCTTTCAAAACACAACATCGAAGAATCTAAAACGAAATGAGCGTGCCCTGTTCTTTGCGGCAGTCTCCCTGTTGCTGGTGGTCATCATCACACTTGCAGCAGCCCGCTGGTGGCTCGCTTCCGGATACAACTGGCGGTTGGCCTGGTGGGACGGAGTATCCCGGGCGCTTTTCCTGGTTGCCATCGTCGGGGTTATCAGTGCTTTGATCCGTATTCCCCTGGCAAGATTGCGCAATTTTATGGGGCTGGCGGTCCTGGCATTGATTGGTTTCGATCTGGTCACATCCGGGTTGCGCACAAATCCGACCGTGGTCACAAAGGTCTTTGGCCCGCTCGAATTAAACATGTCTTCCCGGCCAAAATACGGAGAGTCGCGCGCCATGTTGAGCAGGCAGGTCACGTCCTATCTTTCTTTTGCCTCGACGGGCAATCCGCTTTATTACTACGTGGGCCTTCGCGGCGCGCTTTTTGAAAATTGCAATATCCCTGAAAATATTCCAAAAGTGGATGGCTTCTGCTCACTCCATCTCAAGGATGAATGGGATATTGATGCAATTTTGTACGGCATATACCTCGATCAAACCAAGACAAATGCTTCGTCCGCACCACCCTTTTTGAATTTCCTCGGCGTTTCCCAGGTTTCCGCGTCCAACACCATTTTTGCCTGGCAGGAACGCAAGTCTTTCCTGCCGCTGGCAACCGCCGGACAACGGCCGATTTTCGCCGGCGACCCGGAAACACTGGAAGCATTGACCTCTGCCGACTTTGATCCAAGCCACACCGTTTATCTTCCATCATCCGCACAGGGTGAAGTGACCGTGACCAATGCCTCCGAAACAAAAATCATTTCCCAACAATTCGCCGCGCAACAGGCGCAACTGATTGTCGAGGCCCCCTCCCCGGCCTTGGTCGTTGTTGCGCAAGCGTTTTATCACAACTGGCATGCGTTCGTGGATGGCAAACCGGTTCCCATCCTGCGCGCCAATCACGCCTTTCAAGCGCTGGAAGTTCCCGCCGGCCGGCACAAAATTACCCTGCGCTATGAGGATTGGACGTTCCGCATCGGCGCAATGGTTTCGGCTCTGACATTACTCGGCTGTCTGATGGGCTTGTTCCTAAAATCAAAGCACTGAACGCAATGCAAATCGCGGAAGCGTTGCTGAAGTAGCAGAGCAGGACAGGCGTCCCACCTGTCTCCGTATTCATAAAAACAAAAGATGGAGACAGGCTGGAAGCCTGTCCTGCTTTTATGGCTTCCCCGTTTCCTTTGTATAAGCGACAAGGGATTTGATTTTGGCCTCGGCAGCAGCGTCGCGCACCTTCACGATTTTTCCCCACGGCGCTTTTTCGTCGGCGTTGATGGCCAGCACGAGCTGCGGATTGATTGAGGCTTTCAAAATCAGTTCGCCGCGCAACTGCTCGAAGGTCACCGGCAGCTTTTCCAGATAATAAATTCCCTTGTCATCTATGCTCACGACGAACGGCGGGTTTTCGTTCGCGCCGGCCTTTTTGGCCTGCGACGATTCGGGCAATTGCAGCTTCAACGCCGCCTGTTGCTTGAACGTCGTCGTCACCAGCAAAAAAATCACCAGCACGATCAACACGTCAATCAGCGCAACGATGATGACGGCGGGCGTGGTGCGGCGTTTGCGGACGAGGAAGCGCATGTCAAATGGGATCCGGGGTCTGGGCTTTGGCTTCCGGGGTCTGGTGCTTGGCGTCTGGCTTCCGGGATTTGGCATTGGGGGCAGACTGCGTTCCAGAATCCGGGGCACCGGACCCTGATTCACTGTACTGCCGCCGGATGAAGTCGTCGCAGAGCGCCTCCATCTCGACGGCGAACACCTCAACTTTTTTGCTGAAATAACTCCAGAAAATCAGCGACGGGATGCAAATGAGCAGGCCGATGAGCGTCGCCCGAAGAATCAACGCAATGCCGTGAGCCAGCTTTGCCGCGTCGTTGAGTCCCGATTGGCCGATGTCGCCGAACACCGTCATCATGCCGATGATCGTGCCGACCAGACCGAGCAGCGGCGCGATGCCGACGATGATTTCCAGCACGACGAGGCCGCGTTCGAGCCGGACGATTTCGTGGCGGGCGGCGGTTTGCAGCGCGTCTACGTTGTCGCCCTTCGGCCAGTCGAGATGATCCGACGCGAGCAGCAACAGGCGGCCGAGCGGCGATGGTTTTTGTTCGCAAACGCGACAGAGGGCCGGCACGTCAGCCCGCGTATTGCAGGCCGCGAGCGACGCGGTGATTTCCGTTGGCACGACCTTTTGCCAGCGCAACGTCAAGGCGCGTTCCACGATGAACGCCAGCCCGACCACCGAGGTCAGTCCGAGCAAAACGTAAACGAGTGTGTCCATAAAATTTTTCCCACGCCGAATTGGCCATCAATAATTGGTATAATAAAAAGTAAATTGCACGTCGCAGTAATTGCCGAGCTTAAGCCGCATATCGCTTGGAAAGCGCTCAAATGGCTCGGCGTCGGTCACGGCTTTCTCACAAACATACCCCAGCAACTCGCCGACCGTGTTTTCCGCGAAACTCATATCGGAGATGCTGCCATCGTAATTCAAGTGAAATCGCAATGTCACTTTGCCAGTACGATCCAGCGCGAATTGTCGGCTGTCGAGCAAATCATACCAGCGTTGGGCCACAGCTTCGATGAAACGCTGGTCGTATTCGGCAAATCCCGTCACTTTCACGTCCAACGAAGGCGCAACCGCGTGGTTGCGCACGCCGCCATCCTGCCGCATTTGCACGCCGGGCAGACGACTCGCCTGCTGCGCGCGCGCCTGCTGAAGCGTGCGCGGTCGCGGCGGCTCCTGCGGTTGCGCGTCCGGCGGCTTGCCCAATTTCAAATCGCCCGCGTTCATCGCCAGTTGCGGCGGTGATTCCGGCTGCGTTCTTGGCGGCGGTTGAAGTTTGTTGAAATCCAGGCGCGGTACGTCCTCCGTCTTGGGCACATCGGCTTGTTTCCCGTTTAATTTCGGTTTGTCGGTGTCCTGGTCCGCGTCGGGGTTCGCCGCGCGGGAATTCCGGGTGGAAAAATACTTCGCGTTTTCCGGCGGTTCGGTTGACGGTTGTTCAACGGTCACAAATTCCAGCGGCGGCTCGTAATTCACAACCGGCACCGGGACCGTTTCAATTTTTTGGGTCAAATGCTGGAGCCACGTCGGCCAGTGCCAAACCTGCCACCAGCCGAAATCTTTTCCGGCTTCGTAACCGCCCCACGTCAACAAATGCGCCGCCAGCGACAGGGCGAGTGCCAGCGCCAACCGCTGGCTTTCCAAGCTGCTCAATCGCAGCGAATTCAGTTGTGTTCCGGCAACGGTCATACCGGTAAAGTTTGCCGCAGGAACATGCAGTGAGCAACTTCTTTGCCGTTGCCCGAAATCGGCCTTGCCTCAAAAGCCCGTTGGACATAGGTTTGCGCCCGTTCCAAAGGCAATTTCACACCAAATCAAACCAAAGGCATCTCCATGAAGAAAAATATTTTGTTCGGCGCATTAGCCTTGCTGGCGGGTCCGCTCTTCGCGGCGGACTCCGGCCCCAAGGATGACGTCATAGCCGCGGCCCAAAAGCTTGCCGCCACCGCCAGTTACAGTTGGAAACAAACCGTGGTCGTCCCCGAAAGCGCCCAATTCAAACCGGGACCGACCGAAGGCAAAACCGAGAAAGGCGGGGCCACTTACGTCAAAATGTCCTTCGGTGACAACATCACCGAAATCGTGATGAAGGGCGACAAGGCGGCGGTCACCGACCCTGATGGCGACTGGCAATCGCTCACCAATCTGGAAAATGACAGTGAAGGCCCCGGCCGGTTTCTCGTCGGCATGGTGCGCAATTTCAGGGCCCCGGCCGCGCAAGCCACAAACCTGCTGGCTGCTGTAAAGGAACTCAAAAAGGACGGCGACGTTTATTCCGGCGACCTGACCGAAGCCGGCGCGAAGGCGCAATTCAGGTTCGGGACCGTCACCAATCCCAAAGGCTCCGCGAAGTTCTGGCTCAAAGACGGCCTGCTCTCGAAATATGAATACAAGGTGCAAGGCAAAGTAGGCTTCAATGGCAACGAAATGGACCTTGACCGCGATACCACCGTTGAAATCAAGGACGTCGGCGCGACGAAAGTGGACATGCCGGATGGAGCAAAGAAAGTGCTTTGAACCGCATCCGCCCCGGCAAAACGATAATCTTCACACACGCTCATCGGGAAAACCGGCGGGCGCGTTTTTTTTAGAATTTCCGAAAAGGCGGGCGCCGTACCAGCCCGTGATTTTGAGCGGACCCAAAAGCCTGCTCGAAACCGCACGCTCGTCACCGGAGTTTGGCGGAGGGGTTCCAGAAAGAAAAAAGTTCATCCGCCCGCCGCAGATACCGCGCCATGAGCATGGCATGGTCACGTTTGACCGCAGCGCAGAATTTATGGAGCCGGCGGGCTTCGGACTTTTCCTCGCGCATGAACTTGTCCAGCGCCGCCAGCAGCGTCTCGCAATCCTGGATGTCACCCATCAACTTTTGATGACCGCGCAGTTTACCGGGTAAACCGCCGGCCGGACCGGGTATCAATGGTCGCAACTGCTCGACCATGTAGCGGAACTTCTTGAAGGCAATGCGCGTGCGATGAATGGCCTGCGGCTGCGCCGGGGAAATGCTATGTCGCCGCGCCACCACGTTCGCAAACGCCCGGTCCATGCCTTTCAACAAGCGAATCCGTGCGTGATGACGCCCGTCCGCTTTCTTCACGGCGGCGCGCGATTCCTTGCGCAACGCGTCCATCTGGTTCTTCAACAACTTCAACCGCGTGCGCCGGAGTTTCCGTCCCAGTTGTCGGCTGAGGTGTTTTTCCCGGCGCAGCAGTTCCTTCCTGAAACGCTTCGCGTCCGGGAACCGGTCAAGCCGCCGCTCCACGTCGCCCAACATCACCTGCGTGTCGCGCAACCGGCCGGAGATTTTGAACGGCTGTTTGAAGAGTTGGGAAGCCTTGTCTGCCGCGTGCCCGGCCAACAACGGGTCAAACAAATCCACGAGCGCCAGCAGCCGCCGCGTTTCCACGCGCAACTGGTGAACGGTCGCCCTGGATAGTTTTTTCTGGCAACGTTTGAAGGCCCGCCGGTAGGAACGCCAGGCCGACTTGAACGTCCGGTCAAGCCGCGAAGCCAGTTGGCCTTCACCCGCCAACGTTATTTTGTCCACCGGCACATTGTTCATGGCTCCAGGCGGGCATCAAATAGAACGTCAGTCGGCAAGCGTCAATCCTTGATGCGCCATGACAAAATTTACCCCGAAGGTTTTCGGGGCAAAAGTTCGCAAACAGGTTCCGCGCGCGACGGGCGGAGGAAATTCGACCCCTCAGGATGCTGGAAGGATCTCGATGCCGTTGATCTCGGGATTTTCCACCTTGGGCGTGAACGTAATGTCCAGTTTGCCGTCGGTGACTTCCACGTTGACGGTTTCGATGTAGGCGCGATTGGGACCGCCGGCCTTGGCCCAGACATCAAAATCCTTGAATTCCTGGCCTTCGACGTTGAACGAAAACACACGCTCGCCCGGTCCGGTGATGCCGTCAAAGGTTTCGGCAAAATGAAGCTTTACGATGTATTTGCCGTTGGGAACCGGATACGAAAACGAAGTCATGCTGTATCGTTCCGTGCGATATAGACCCGGGTCCTTCGTGTTGGCGATTTGCAGGTCGGTGGCGCGGTCCGTGGTGTCGCCGTCGGCAAAACCCTGATCGGCAAGCCACCCATTGCCGTCGGAATCCGTGAACGAGATCGTAAGGCCGGCTTTGATGCGGACGGGTGGCGCCACGGGCGCAGGCACTGAAACGGTGGCCGGCGCGGTGGTTGCCGCTGGCGGGGTGGACGCCATCTTGCTGGAAGATGGTTCCGTTTGGCAGCCGGCAAACAAGCAGAGGGCCAGCACAGCAACAAAACAGCCGGGTAAATTGTGCATCAAACATTTTGTATTTTGCATAAATTTCTTTTGGATTCTGTGACTCGCAATTTTGGTTCCGGCAAAAAATGCTAACACGTCCCGCACAACGCAAACCAAAAAATCACGAATTTCCCCGCGATGCCCTGATGTGCCCCGGCGCGGAATTTGAATTATCATCGGCCGGCACCGCCAGCGTGCCGAGAAAAAAGGCAAATAGACAATACGCGAACAGTTTCATTCCGGCTCATCAACTGCCCGGTGCTTTCAAATACCTATCAGCGAACTTGAGGAATGTCGGCCAGTTCGGGGCATCGGTATGCCCGCCGCTGTGCTGGCGGAAGGCGATGTCGCCATCAATCAACGGGGTCTCGATTGGCGGGAAGTTGGCAGTGCCCATGTCTTTTTTGCCCAGAAGCGTGTACACCGATCCGGCGGCAGCGGCGGCCATGAACATGCCTTTGGCGTCCACCCACGCGTCGCCTTGGGTCGCACCACCGCTGATGAACACCGGACGCGGCGCGCACATGGCAATCAGTTCATGGGCGTCCACGGGCAAATCGCCCCAGTTCAATGGTCCGGCATATTTGATGAAATTGCCGGCCATCCAATGATATTCGCCGCTTCCGGCTACGTTTTCCACAATCTCGCCCCAGTTGCGGCGACTGAGTTTCGCGCCGCCTTCGCCTGAAGAACTGACATAGGCAATGGCGAAACGCGGGTCATACGCCATCGTCACGAGGGTCGCCTTGCCGTAACGCGAGTGACCTTCAAGGCCAACTTGTTTGGCGTCCACCGCCTTGTCGGTTTCAAAATAATCGAGGGCGCGGCTGGCGCCCCAAGCCCAGGCGCGCAACGCACCCCAATCATCCGGCTTGCGGAGCTGGCCCTGGTTGCAAAGGCCGATGATGCCTTCCGTCAGGTCCCCGCCGTTGTCAGCCTGAATGCTGCCGGGGTTAAGGACGGCATAGCCCCAGCCCTTGGCGAGAACCTGTTGTTGCCAGGTAGGCCCACCGCCACCGCCAAATCCACCGCCAAAACCGCCACGAGGAAAACCATTCGTCCGGCCAAAACCGCCACGGGCAAAACGGTTGGTCCCGCCCGGAGCGTTCGTGCCGCGAGCTCTCGCAAAAAATCCCCGGCCGACGTTGAAACCGAATTGCATGATGACCGGCACCGGCCCTTTCGCATCGGCCGGGGTGCTCAACGTCAAATCAATGTTGACGCTAATTTTAGGGTCCAGCGAATTATCAACGTGTCCAAGAAAATGTTTGGTGATGACCGGCACCGTGCCGTTCGTCTCGCGGGTCGTGCTGGTCACCTCCCAATTCACCTTGGGCGTGTCCTTGGGAACACGGCCATAGATTTCCCGGTCAAAATCCTCCACGATTTCCGGCCGTCGCTGATTCCACCACATCGCCGCTGATGTGACCTTTTGTCCGTTGTTCAATATCAGCGGGTCCGGCAGGTTTGGAAACGGATTCGCCTTGGACTCGTCGTAATTGGCGTAATTGGGTGACTGCGGGTTCATGCCATCCCTGCCCTGCCGGATGGTAGTGATACCCAACAGGTCCATCATCCGCTTATGGTCCTGTTCTGTAGAGGCGTTGTTTCCATCGAAGCCAAAGCCGCCCCGGGCCGGAGGGGCGGTGACGGCATTGGAAGTCGTGCTCTGCGCGCGTGCGGGCGAATCCGCGACGACCAACAATCCGACAATCACGATGAAAAACCAAGGTGAAGTAAACGCATTCATGGTTGGATTTAGATGGTATGATTCAACCGGCTCAACGCAAGCGGGAAAACGGCGGCGGTGGTAATTCCGGAACTCAATGATGGAAACGACTCATCGCGTTTCTTGCTGGCATCCGAGCTTGTGAATCGTTATGGCGATTCACTTGTGGCCGTATCCGACGAGCAAGCGTCCTCATTGTATGTTTTTTTGAAGGCGTGCCTTTTGAAAAATCAAACTGATTTGGCGGAGCATGTAACGACCCGCTTTTTTGCCAGTTTCGCCGACAAAAGGGGAAACGTGAACCGCGCGGGAACGGATGGTGTTCAGGCGTATCGTTACATCCTCTCGCTTGGGCCTCAAGAATTTCAACCGCAAGATTGGCGACCTGCCAATCCATCACACTTGCTTCCTGTGTTGTTACTATTTGGGCAAAAACTTGGTTTGGGTGCTGTTTGGGATTTGCGCGCGATAGATCGTGTATTCGGCGCGTTTTTCATTCCGGCAAATTACCGTGATTTCGGACGCAAAGTAATTGAGCAGGGCATGAACTACACACAACAAATTGGGTTTGGTTTATGGTCGTTGTCGGATTTCAACAAGGAATTTGAGCGGGCGATCAAAGAAAACTTTACGCCTGACATAATTGGTTTTTCTAAAGAAGGCGCGGCACTTTGCACAATTTCATCGCTTCTTTTTCCTGACCGCCTTCCGCTCTTACTCGAACGTGTTTTATAACGATTCGACGATTGGCAATTTGAAGCTCGGATTTTTCAATTTTTGGCTGAATACGCCCGTTTTAGAACCGTGTCGAAAATTTTTAAGTCATTTAAGAGTTGGCTGTGCGTGCCAGTGACCTGTCAGCGATCTTCGCCGTTCTCACTGCGTCAAACGGGTCGTTTGCAGCCATGCCGCGTAACTGGTTCGCAGCGCGTTGGTCGTCCAAGCCTGGGGTTGAACCGCAATCCGGTAATCAAGGTTCATCCGTTCGCCCGGGGCGAGAGTGCGGATTTTGGGAGCCAGAATGGCGGCACAGGCAAAACGCATTTGTTCGGAGTTGATGATATACCACGGCGCATTCTCACCGGCATTTTTTGGAGCGCTGAAGATTGCGATGCCGCCGATTTCCCTGGCACCTTCCGTAAAATTGCAGCCCACGGCGGCGGCGTTCGGACGAGCACGGTCGCTTTCGAAATGGGTCACCAGTCCCGTGGAGCAGACCACCGACATTGTCATTGGCAGTCCCGCCATGCGGATGCCGAGGCCGGCGTAACCGCCGTTCACCTTGCCATTGGGTTCGCCCAGCAGGGGCGTGCGATCCAGAATGGCCCCGTCCTTTCCGGCGGTGAACCGCGCGTGCCAATCAATGGTGTAACCGCCGTCGGACTTTGGCGCGGAAACCTCCAACTCGCGGCTCTCGATCATGTCCACGCGGTTCGAAGGATTGGTGTACGTAACATCAAACCGGATTCGGGCGCTACCGTCCGCCGACGTCTTGATTTTTGGTTTGGTCCAGCGGGTGGCGCCTTCCGCGTGACCCGTCGTGCGGTCCTCTTCCCAGTAGTTCACGTGGTTGATGTATTTCCAGGAAAACCAGAAACCGTAGTGCCAGGGATGGTCTGCGGGCTTGAAATTGGTCAGGGCCGGGCCGCCGGCGACCGTCAGAGGATGAAAGAACGGTTTGCCCTTTTGGGGATCGAAACTGAATTGCCAGAGCACATTGGTGCCAACGCGCCAGGCAAGGGTGGTGTCCGTGCGTTGCCAGTCGGCACGCGCGGCGGGTTGGGGCAGGCAGAAAACCAGCAGCGCCATGAAAGCGGCTTTACAGGAAACGCGGGGGAGTGGCATTCTCATGCGCATGACCCTGACAAAGAAGCCATCCCTGGTCAAGCAACGGCTTTCCCTCAAACTCCGTAGCGGCTTTCGGTAGAAAGTCTTAACCACTCCCCTGCCCTGGCCTTTTTCCGGCAACCTCCAATCACAGCACACCATGAAAAAAAATAAATCCTCCATTCCGGCTTTTGTTTCCCGCCGCGATTTTTTGAAGACCACGACCGTCGGCGCTGCGGCCCTGGCGCTCCCGCTCATCGTTCCATCGCGCCTGCTCGGGGCGGACGCGCCCAGCAACCGGGTGCGCGTGGGCCAGATTGGATGCGGCCGGATTGCGACCGTCCACGACCTGCCCGGCGTGCTCGATTCCGGGCTGGCGGACATTGTGGCCGTGTGCGACCTGGATTCGAAACGGCTGGCTGCCGGCAAGGGATTCGTTGAAAATTTTTATCGCGACAAAAACCTGGCGCGGCCCGCAATTACCATGCATGGCGACTACCGGGAATTGCTCGCACAGAAAGACATTGACGCCGTGGTCATCAGCCTCCCCGATCACTGGCACGCGCAAATCGCGCTGGCGGCCATTTTCGCGGGGAAGGACGTTTACCTGCAAAAACCGATGACGATGACGCACGCCGAGGGCGTGTTGTTGCGCGACGCGGTGGCAAAATCGGACCGCATCGTTGAGGTCGGCAGCCAGCAGCGGTCCTGGGGGCCGAACGAGCAATTCCGCAAGGCGTGCGAATTCGTCCGCAGCGGGCGCGTCGGGCGTTTGCAGCGCGTGCAAATCGGGTTGCCGGTTGATCCCACCGCACCGGATGACCCGCCGCAACCGGTCCCGCCGAATCTCAACTACGAGATGTGGCTCGGCCCGACTCCGGAAGTTTATTACACCGAACAGCGCGTGCATTCACAACACGACATCACCTCCCGTCCCGGCTGGCTGCGCAACGATTCCTATTGCCTCGGGATGATCACCGGCTGGGGGGCGCATCATTTCGACACGGCGCACTGGGGCATGAACCTGGAACTGAGCGGCCCGAGCCGGATCGAGGGCAAGGGAGAATTCCCCACCAACAAAATCTGGAACGTGCATGGCGCTTACCACGTGGAATTGACCTATCCCGGCAACATTCGGATGACTGTGACGGACAAGTTTCCAAACGGCATTCGGTTCATCGGCGATGAAGGCTGGATTTTTGTTTCCCGCGACCCGCAATCCACCACCACGGCCAGCGACCCGGCCTCGCGCCCGACCTCCTTGAAGCCGCTCGACGCGAGCAACGAAAAACTCCTCGATCCGAACGGGGTGACCGTGCATTTGCCGCACAGCCTCGAACATCACCGGAACTGGCTCGAATGCGTCAAGTCGCGCCAGACCCCGCTGGCCCCGGTGACGATTGCCCACCGCAGCAATACTGCGTGCATCTTGAGTTGGATCTCGATGAAACTCGGCCGGCCGCTGAACTGGGACGTTAAAACCGAACGGTTTGTCAACGACGACCAGGCCAACGCCATGTTGTCGCGTCCTGAACGCGCGCCGTACGGGGCGTTTCGGCTGGCAAAGGGTTCAGCATGAATCGAATTTTACCGTTGTTGCTGGTCTGCACTGAAATCGCAGCTTTGAATTCCGTCATGGCCGGAGACAAACCTGAACCCACCCGCTTCCGGCTGATCACGCTCGACCCGGGACATTTTCACGCGTCGCTGGTGCAGAAATTCATGTATGCGGACGTGGACCCGCTCGTGCAGGTGTATGCGCCCGCCGGCGAGGATCTGCAGGAACACCTCAAACGGGTTGAGAGCTTCAATTCGCGGTCAAACCAGCCGACGCACTGGCGCGAGGAGGTTTACACCGGCCCGGATTTTTTGGAGAAGATGCTCGCCGACAAACCGGGGAACGTCGTCGTGATCGCCGGCAACAACGCGCGGAAGACGGAGTACATCCTCCGCTCGGTGCAGGCCGGATTGAACGTCCTCGCGGACAAACCGATGGCCATCACGCCGCAGGATTTCGGCAGGTTGCAGCAGGCATTTGCCGTCGCGGCCTCCAATCACGTCCTGCTCTACGACATCATGACCGAGCGTTATGAGATCACGACGGAGTTGCAACGTGAGTTGTCGCGGCAACCGGCACTGTTCGGCGAACTGGTGAAGGGTTCGTCGAATGAGCCTGCCATTACCATGAAAAGCGTCCATTATTTTTCCAAAACCGTGGCCGGTGTGCCACTCAAGCGCCCGGAATGGTTCTTCGACGTGCGCCAGGAAGGCGAAGGCATCGTAGACGTCAGCACCCATCTGGTGGATCTGGTCCAGTGGGAGGCGTTCCCGGAACAGGCATTGAATTCGGCAGAGGTCAACGTGTTGCGCGCGCGCCGCTGGGCAATGCCGCTCAGGCGCGAACAGTTCAAACGGGTGACGGGCGCGGAAAATTTTCCGGAGTTTCTCAAAGGCGACGTGAAGGATGGCGTGCTGCAGGTCTATGCCAACGGTGAATTCACTTACCGGCTGCGAGATGTGCATGCAAAGGTGTCGGTGCTCTGGGATTTTGAAGCGCCGCCGGGCTCGGGTGACACGCATTACTCGGTCACGCGCGGGACCAAGGCGCGGCTGATCATCCGGCAGGGCGCTGAACAAAAATTCAAGCCCGTTCTCTACGTCGAGAAAACTGGTGACGCCGACAATCAAGCGTTTGAGGAAACGCTAAAAAATGCGATCGGAACTCTGCAGAGCAAATATCCCGGCATTGGTTTTCAGCGCGAAGGCAAAGAGTGGCGCGTGATTGTGCCCGAAAAATACAACGTCGGTCACGAAGCCCATTTTGCCCAAGTCACCGAAAATTTTCTCCATTACCTCCGCGATGGGCGATTGCCGGACTGGGAAGTACCGGACATGATTGCCAAATACGCCACGATCATGAAGGCCTACGAACTAAGCCGGTAGCCAGGTGTCCCAACTTGGCTGGATGAACATTTAACACCTGGTCCGCCATGACGAAACTTGCCCCGAAGTCGCTTGTTCGCGAAGGCATTCGGAGTTCAGAGCAAAAATTCGCAAGCAGGCCGCCGGGAAAGGCGGCGGCGGACCGGTTGCTCAGGACTTTGGAAGAATTTCGATCCCGTTGATTTTGGGGTTTTCCTCTTTGGAGGTGAAAGTTATGTCCAGCTTGCCGTCGGTGACTTCCACATCAACGGTTTCGATGTAGGCCAGGTTGGGACCGCCGGCCTTGACCCAGATGTCAAAATCCTTGAATTCCTGGCCTTCGACATTGAATGAGAAAACACGCTCACCCGGCCCGGTGATGCCTGAGTAGATCTCGGCAAAATGAAGCTTCACGGTGTATTTGCCGTTGGGAACCGGATACGAAAACGAAGTCATGCTGTATCGTTCGGTGCGATAAATCGCCGGGGTTTTGGTGTTGGCAATTTGCGCGTCGGGTAGCTCATACGTGTCTCCACCCGTAAAACCCTGGTCCGGAAGCCAGACGTTGCCCTCGGCATCCGTCAACGAATCAGACGAGCCGGCCTTGATGCGAACGGGCGGCAGCACGGGTGCAGTTGCGTGAGTCGCAGGGGTTGACGCAATGGTTGTCGTGGTGGCGGCAACAGGTGCGGCAGCCGAAGCCGCGACCGGTGCCGGGGCAGCCGGTGGTGCGGGAGTCGTAGCAGGGGTCGGTGCAACAGCCGGCTCGGGGGCAACCGGCGGCGTGGGTGCCACAGGCGGTGCGGGGACTGGTGCGGGCGCGACCGGTGCCGCTGGGGCGACCGGGGCGGCCGGTGCTGTCGCCGTCGTGGTTGCCATTTTGCCGGAGGCCTGTTCCTTGCCCGATTGGCAGCCGGTGAATAAAGCAATGGCCAGCATTGCAGCAAGACAACCGGCCAAGCACTGCGTCAGACGATTTGTATTTTTCATGGATTTTCTTTGGGTTTTGTGGCTCGCATTTAAATTTGAGCAAGGATGCTGCGACGCCCCGCCAGCGGCAAGTAAAAAGCCAAAGATTTTCTTACGATACTCCTTCCGCCATAATGAATCTTTGTCGTAATGGCGGCGAAAGTTCGCAGAGTGTGACCGACAAATTCGATGAAGGCCGGGCGCGCTGATTCCAATTTTTCACCGCACCTGGCGGGCCCGGCTTCATCGGGAGTTAGCCGGGGTATTGGTCAGGCTGGTATCGCGGAAGGGAGAACCCGCCTGGTAGAGTTCGATTTGCGCTTTGATGACATTGGTCAATGAAACCCTGTTTTGAGCAAGCGCCATCTGCAATGCCCGTTGGGCGGTCGCCATTGCCTCGGGAAATCGTCCCACCTCGGCGTAGGCCGCCGCCAGCGTGTCGATAAATGCCGGGTCCGCACCACCGGATAGCCGCACCGCTTGTTCGGCCAACTCGACCGCCCTGGGCCCGTTGCGAACCGATCCCTCTGGACAGGTCGCCAGTAGCCATGCCAGATCCTTGCAGGTTACGCCATCTGCCGGCTGGATTCCCAAAGACGTCTGGAAATGAACCATCGCCTCGTCCAGACGCCCCCTTTGCAGAAGTGCGCGGCCAAGATGGCGCTGTAATACTGCATTCTGCGGCTCAAGTTGTACGGCCTTTTGGTAATTGGCAATCGCCTCGTCTATTCGTCCCTTTTGGAGAAATGCCGTGCCAAGGTGATCCTGGGCCTCCGCAAAGTCAGGGTGGGTTTTCAGAAACTGCTGGAAATGAACGATCGCCTCGTCCACCCGCCCCTCTAACTGGAGTGCGACGCCGAGGGTGAAATGGACCTCAGCGAGGTCGGGCTGGATCTCCAGGACCTTTTGTAAATGAACAATTGCCTCGTCCACCTGCCCCCTTTGCACCAGCAACGTGCCGAGATCGTAATGGGCCGACGCCAGACCGGGGCGGAGTTCCATGGCCTTTTCGAAATGAGCAACCGCTTCGTCCATCTGCCCTTTTTGGAGAAAGACACGACCCAGATCGTCTTCAGCCGGGGCGTCGGGCTGGATTTCCAGCGCTCTT
>JBEKMU010000030.1:0-24929 GCA_049523555.1 Verrucomicrobiota bacterium
GGGTTCAAACTCACCACCCTGGCGCCAAAGTCCGTGACGCTTTTATCCGGCACCAACGAAATGATTTTGCCAGTCGGCACGCAGGTGCGCCGCGATGACGACGGTCATTGGGCGGTCTCGACCGAACCGGCGTCCTATTCCGGCTCAGGACGCCATCGCCGGGGCCAGGATGGTTCCGCGCGGAACAATCTTTCGACGATTTCCACGACGACCGCCGACGACTCGCAGCCGGACGAAGCAAACGCAAACGATTCAGGAACTGACACCAATGCGCCGGATGCCTCCGCCCTCTCCGGCGGCGGAGCGAACGACGCGCTTACGCGCCTGATGCAACAGCGCGCGCAGGAAGAACAACAATTAGGACAAGGACAATGAAAACCACCATGACATTTCTCCTGGCGGCGGTTTTGACCGCCGGAACTTTCAAAACCGACGCGCAGCAAAGCGGCGCCCCGCCAGCGAACGCAACCCCGCCGGCGACCACGGTCGCGGCGAATACACAATTGCCAACGCCGCCGGCCGCCGCGCCGGAACAGGTTTCCACGGCGGTGCCGAATACACCGTCAGTTTCAACGGCGGGCGGAAGCGGCACCAACGGCCTGCGGCTGAACTTTCGCGGCGTGCCGCTGGAGATGGTGCTGGATTATCTCAGCGACGCGGCGGGCTTCATCATCGTGCTCGACACGCAAGTGAGTGGCCGCGTGGACCTCTGGAGCGATCAGCCGGTGACAAAGGACGAAGCGGTGGATTTGCTGAATTCCGTGTTGAACAAAAACGGCCTCGCGGCCATCCGCGACGGACGGAAGTTAACGATTGTGAACAAGAACGACGCGAAGACGCGCGACATTCCGGTGAAATCCGGCAACGATCCCGACGCCATTCCCAAAAACGACGAGATTGTCACGCAAATCATCCCCATCCGGTTTGTGGAGGCCAGGCAATTGGCCTCGGATTTGTCATCGTTTGTTTCCCCGCAGGCGACGATTGTCGCCAACGAAGCCGGCAACTCCATCGTCATCACCGACACCCAGTCCAACATCCGGCATCTGGTTGAAATCATTCAGGCGGTTGACAACAGCGCCGAGGCGGAAACGGAAATCCGCGTGTTTCATCTGCGATATGCCAATCCGACCGACGTGGCGAACGAACTGGGCAGCATTTTCCCGAGCGGCACTTCGGGCAACAACACCCAGTCGCCGATCCGCTTTGGCGGTGGCGGACCGTTCGGTGGCTTCGGCGGTTTTGGCGGCGGCGGCTTGGGCCGGTTCGGCGCGGCGTTGGGCAACAACGCCAACGCAAACGCCAGCAACACCCAGAACGATCGCATCAAAAAAGCGACGCAAGTCACCGCTGTGGCCGACGCCCGCATCCAATCGGTCGTCGTGACCGCACCCAAGGATTTGATGGAGCAGATTGCGGGCATGATGCGGGACCTGGACGTTCCTTCGGACCGCGACCAGAAGGTTTATGTTTATCACCTCGACCACGGCGATCCGAACCAGGTTGTGCAGGTATTGCAAAACACCTTCGGCAACAACAACACGCGGTCCAGCACGAGCTCCTCACAGCAAGGCGCGCTGGAAACCCGCGCGAGTGCCGGCGCAACTTCGGCGGGCAACACCACGTCATCACTCGGGACCTCCAGCGGCGGTGGTGTCAACACTAGCACCGGCGTGGGCGGCCGGTAAGGCATGAACAACTTTTTAACACAAAGGCAAATTATGAAGACAAATAAAAATCGGAAATATCTCGGTGGCGCTCTGGCTCTGCTTCTGTGCGCCGCGATGGAAATTCACGCCCAGCAGCGCACCGGTGGCGGTGGCGGCGGCGGCTTTGGCGGGTTCGGTGGGTTCGGCGGCTTTGGCGGGTTCAACAATTTCAACCGCAACAATGCCAGCAGTTCCACCAGCAGCGAATACAACAACAATGGCAGTGTCGGCAACGCGACCATCTACGTGGACCCGGACACCAAAAACATCATCGTCATTGCCGACCAGCCGACCAGCGAGCAGATTAGCAACGTCATCGCCAGCCTTGACCGCCCGAAACCGCAGGTGCTCATCAACGTTGTTTTCCTGGAAGTGCAGCACAACAATTCACTGGATGTCGGCGTCGAGGGCGCATTTGGCAAGGGGATCGGCAATAACATGAGCGGCAACGCCGCGAACGTGTTTGGGTTGAGCGGACTGAACACGATTGTGACCAACTTCAGCGCCGTCGGCCCGGCGATGGCGACCCCGGCGTTGTCGCCTTCAACCGCGGGGGGCGCCAACGGGTTTTACCAGATTCTTGGCAGTGATTTTCAAGCGACCCTGCGCGCCATCGCCTCGGCAGGCAAGGTGGAAGTGCTCTCGCGTCCGTCCATTCTTGCGCGCGACGGCCAGCCCGCGACCATCCTCGTCGGCCAGCAAGTGCCCTTGATCACCGGAGTCAGTTACACGGCGGTCGGCAATTCGACCATCCCGATCAATAATGTGCAATATACACCCGTAGGAATTCAAGTGAACGTCACGCCTTACATTTCGGCGGACGGCTATGTGGAAATGATCGTCACGCCGCAGGATTCGGAGATTGACCCGACGCAGACGGAACCCATCGCCGCCGGCGTGAATGCGCCGGTGATTGACACCCGCACCGCCGACACCGTCGTGGTCACGCCCGACGGACTGCCCGTCGTCATCGGCGGCCTGATGATGAACGACAAAACCTCCAGCACCAGCAAAATCCCGATTCTCGGCGACATCCCGCTGCTGGGAAATCTTTTCAAGCACAAAACCAGCAGCGATACCAAAAACGAATTGATGATTTTCCTGACGCCGCACATCGTTCGGTTGCCGTCGCAGTTGCCTGCGCTGGCCGTCAGCGAGCAAAAACAAATGCTCGTGCCGAAATCCTTTTCCGAATCGGAACTGGACCGGTTTTTGGAGCGCGTGCCGGTGAAAAAAAATCCATAGGCTGCGATTGAATTTTATCCGCACCAGCGCTTAACTGAATGCGACTCATGCAACCGAAACGCCGCAGCGCTTTGATTTACGGCCTTCTGCTGGGGGTCTGGGTGCTGGTCATGGCTTGGCAGGTCGAGGAGCACGTCCGGGTCAGGAACGCAGCCCGCGCCGCGCTCGTTAACCGGGCCAAGGACATTTCCACGACGCTCGGCATTGTGCTCCGCTCGCAACGGCGCTTCGGCGGCGTGGTTTCCAAGGAGCGCATGGAAGCTTCGCTGGCGGAACTGGTCAAACAGGAGACAGTGGAATTAAAGGGCATCGCCCTGTTGAACGCCGCCGGCGAGATGGTGGCTTCCGCTGGAACCGGAACCGATTTCCAAATCAAAGGAACCACGGGCACGACCGAACGCTGGGACTTGCAGACCGTCACGCTGGTGAATCCGGTGGACCTGGGCACGAACCTCACCTCCGACATCGAAGGCACCAACCCGCCGATTATTTTATCCCGGCAGGATTTTACCAACCGTTTTGCCACCAATCGAATGGGGATGCCGCCTCCGCGACCGCCGCCGGAACCGCCCAATGAACCGCCGCCCGAACCCCGACCGGCAGAGAACCCGACCAATCTCGTTTCCGCCGGCGGAGCAACGCCAACGCCGCCCGAGGTTGGCACCAATCGGGAGCCTCCTCGCGAGAGTGGGTTCCGGCCACGTTTCGGCCGCCCTCGCTGGATGAGCGAAGAAGAATACCAGTCCCTGCTTCAAAAGCAGAGCGTGCACAGTTTTGTCATCGTCATGTCCACCCAGCCCATTCACGTCATTTGCGACCAGGACTTCTGGCTCCGGTCCATCATTGCCTTGCTGGCCACGATATCGGTCCTCGGGTCGGGGCTGGCCTGGCGCAACCTTTCCAAAACGTCGGACCTGCAAATCCGCCTCGTCCGCGCCAGCGAAATGAATTCGCACCTCAGGGAAATGAACCTGGCCGCCGCCGGCCTCGCGCACGAGACGCGCAATCCGCTCAACATCATCCGCGGCCTCGCGCAGATGATTTCCAAACAAAATGAAGCGCCGACGGAGATTCGCGAAAAATCGCGCGCCATCGTGGACGAAACCGACAAGGTCACCGCGCAGTTGAACGAGTTCATCAATTACTCCCGCCCGCGCGAAGTCCGCCGCTCGAAAATCGCGCTCAACTCCGCCGTGAACGAGGTGGTGCGTACGCTGACCCACGACATCGAGGAAAAGAAACTGCGCGTCGCGACCGGTGGCGAACCCATTGCTATCGAGGCCGACGATCAACTGCTTCGCCAGGTTTTGTTCAACCTTTTTATCAACGCCATCCAGGCGGTGGACATGGGCGGACAGATTCAAATTCTGGCACGGCACGTCAACGCCACCGAGGCGTCGCTCGAAATTCGCGACGACGGTCCCGGCGTGCCGCCCGAGCGCCGGCAGGAAATTTTCAAGCCGTATTTCACCACCAATCAAAAAGGCACCGGCCTGGGCCTGGCCATCGTCCAACAAATCGTTCTCGCGCACGGCTGGGAAATCGAATGCCTTGCGAATGAGCCCAGGGGCGCTGTTTTCCGCATCACTCACTTGAAACTCGCCGTGTGAGAAAAAATTCCAAAGGGATTCCCGGACGGGGCTGGAATGATTTGGACAGACTGGTAAACTGCGGCCTCGTAACCTGCGGTTGCCACCAGTCAACTCACCTCCTTCTCCAATCTTTTGACTTCTTTTTTAATCAAATCCATCGTCCGATGTTTGGCCAGATAAACCTGGTCAACCGAAATACCGAAGGTGGCGGCCACCTTTTCGGGTGTCCATTCTTTGTTCACATACAGGTCGAAGATTTGATATTTTTGCGGATCAAGCCGGCGTTTGACTTTGGCAACGGCAGCATCAAACAGGTTCTTTTCCCATTCCGCGTCCCACAGCGCGTCCAAATCCCGGCTGGCCGGGTCAACCACTTTGTCCACCGTGCGGGTGCCGGTAGCGGTGTCTTCGAAAGATGAATGGCAGGCAACGAAAGGCCGGCGTTTGCGGAGCTGGTCCGTGATACGCCACCGGGTCATGTTCAAGAGCCATGTTTTGAAAGAGCCAATCGCCGGGTCATATTTGAAGGCGGGCATGTGCTTGGCGACCGAGATCATTGTTTCCTGGACAACATCCTGCGCTTCGACCGCAGTCAAGCCACTCTTGATGGCGGTTCCATAGATGAGTTTCCAGTACGTGTCAAAAAAATCCTGCCAACTCGACTGATCCTGCCAGTCTTTGAGGCGTTGAATCAGAGTTGCGCGCGTCGGAATCAGTTCATCCATGGGCTGTCCCATCAAACAAGTAATGTGGTCTGGTTTTGCTTTTGGCAATAAAATACACCGCTATCCGAAAAAGGTTGAAAAAAAAGGTGTTATATGCTTGTCTCATCATTGTTAATCAGTCAGGTGCGTGAATGGGTTAAATCGCTTGAACTTGTTTTCTAAAGCCGGTCGCGACCTGTTAATGGCCGCAATTTTTTGGGGGTTCTTGGCTTGCGTCGAGGTGTCTTGTGCGCAGCCGGTGGCCGGTGGCGCGGCCACGAACGAAATCCGGATTGTGGAACTGCAAGGCACGGCGGAGGTCGCTCCCGGCGCCGCCACCACTTGGGTGCCTGCGCAAACCAGCCAAATCCTGCACCCGTTCGACCGGTTACGCACCGGCGCCAACAGCCGAATTGCATTCCTTTGGTCTGATCGGAGCGTGGTGTCTTTCGGCGCTTTGACGGAGGTCGAAGTGCTGCCGCCGAATTCATCCGATGCGCAATGCGGACTGCATTTGTTCCGGGGCATCATCTCGTTTTTTCATCGTGACGAACCGGGACGCATCCGGGTCATCACCCGCGGCGCCGTCGCCGGAGTGGAGGGCACGGAATTCGTCCTGGCAGTCGAGACCGGGAAAGGCACGGAGCTGGCGACGATGTCCGTGATTGACGGCAAGGTCCGATTTGGCAACGAACAGGCCGTGCTTCTGCTGACCAATGGCGAGCAAGCCGTCGTCGAGCCGGGCAAAGCGCCCGTTCGCACCGCGGGTTTCATTGCCAACAACGTCCTGCAATGGTGCTTTTACTATCCGGCGGTGATTAATCCGAACGATTTGCCGTTCACACCCGAAGAACAAAAGATCCTCGGCGAATCCCTCCAAGCCTATCGCTCGGGCGATCTGCTGGTTGCGCTGGCCAAATATCCGGCCGGGCGGCAGCCCGGCTCCGACGCGGAGCGGGTTTATTATGCCGGCCTGCTGTTGGGTGTCGGACAGGTTGAACCAGCCGAATCGGTGCTGGCTTCGTTGTCCGTCTCCGAAGCTTCCAGCCGTCCGCAACGGATTGCCCTGGCCCTGCGCCAGCTCATCTCCGCCGTGAAGCGACAGCAAAATCCGGTAGTAATCCGTCCGCAACTGGCCACGGAATTCCTTGCCAATTCCTACTACGAACAATCGCGCGCCATCCCCGGAATTTCATTGCCGGCCGCACTGGATTCCGCCCGGCAGGCCGCGACCAACTCGCCGGATTTCGGTTTTGCCTGGGAACGGGTGGCGGAACTGGAATTCAGTTACGGCCATACCCGCCGTGCGCTCGCCGCCCTGGACAAAAGTCTGGCCCTCGCGCCGCGCAATGCCGAGGCGCTTGCGTTGAAAGGCTTTCTGCTCGCTGCGCAAAATTACATTCACGAAGCCGTTGGCTGGTTCGACCGGGCGCTCGCCGTGGACTCCGCCCTCGGCAACGCGTGGCTGGGACGCGGTCTTTGCCGCATCCGCCGCGGCGATGCCCGGGGCGGACGCGAAGACCTGCTGGTGGCCGCGGCGCTCGAGCCGCAGCGCGCCGGTTTGCGAAGTTATCTAGGCAAGGCTTACGCGGATGCGGGCGATTACCCGCGCGCCGCCCGGGAGCTTCAGCTCGCGGAAAAACTGGATCCCAACGACCCGACGGCGTGGCTTTATTCCGCCCTGCTCAACCAGGAAAACAACCGGATCAACGACGCGATTCGGGATTTGGAAAAATCGCAAAAACTGAATGACAACCGGAGTGTGTATCGCTCGCAACTGTTGCTGGACCAGGACCAGGCGGTGCGCGGCGCCAACCTGGCCGCGATGTATCGGGACGCAGGCATGGATGACGTGGCCATCCGCGAAGCCTCCCGCGCGGTGAATTACGATTACGCGAATTACTCAGCGCACCTTTTTTTGGCGAACAGCTATATTGAACTCAGCGATCCAAACGAGATCAATCTCCGTTATGAAACTCCCGCCGAAAATGAATATTTGCTGGCGAATTTGCTGGCCCCGATGGGCGCCGGCACGCTGTCGCCCACAATTTCACAACAGGAATATTCTCCGCTGTTCGCGCGCGACCGGCTGGGCGTGGTTTCGGATACGGAATATCTGAGCCGCGGGGCCTGGACACAGGCAGGTGCGCAATTCGGCGTTTTGGGAAACTTCAGCTACGACGTGGAGGCATTCTACCGCACTGACCCCGGTCAGCGGGTGAACGAAGACACCGAACAGCGCCAACTCTCGGGAACATTCAAGGCGCAAGTCACCCCGCAGGACACCATTTATTTTCAGGTGAAACAATACCAGGCCGACAGCGGAGACCTCGCCGAATTTTATGATCCAAACTCAGCGAACCCGTATTTTCGAGTGGATGAAGATCAAACTCCGAATGTGGGATTAGGATATCACCGTGAATGGAGCCCCGGCGTTCACACGCTGCTCTATGCAACGCGATTGGAGGACTCGCTTACGGTGACCAACCCGACCGGCCCGACCCTTTTAGCATTTACGCCGGCTGGACCACCATTCTTGATACAGGGTCTCACCATGCAAGAGCACCTTAAGAATGATTTGACAATTTATTCGGGAGAACTCCAACAAATCTGGCAGACGCCGGAGCACAACACTATCCTGGGCACGAGGATTCAGTACGGTAATTTCGACATTCATAACCTGCAAAACACGCCGTCAACCCTGGTTGGCATCGCGTTTCCAGAGCCACCCACCAATGCCGCACAACAGGATGTCTCTGCCATGTTCAAGCGCGTCTCCGTGTATGGCTATCATCAATGGCAGATTTTTGACCCGCTGCAACTGATTGGCGGACTGGCTTACGATCGGGTGAGTTATCCGGAAAATTTTCAGACCGCACCCATTTCTGGAAACGAACGGACGGTAGATCAGATTTCCCCCAAGGCCGGCCTGATTTTAACGCCGCTGGATGGCACCACCTTCCGTTTCGCCTACACCCGTTCTTTGGGCGGCGCAAGCCTGGACCAAAGCTATCAACTGGAGCCTTCGCAAGTGGCGGGCTTCATCCAATCCTACCGGAGCATCATTCCGGAATCGGTGGCCGGGCCGGTGCCCGGCGCAAAATTCGAGACATTCGGGTTCTCGCTGGAACAAAAGTTTCCCACGGGAACCTACCTCGGCGTTTCGGGTGAAATCTTGAATTCCGACGCCGACCAGACGACGGGCGCATTTGATTATTCATTTCTGTCGGACCCACCCCTTACCCTGTCCGGACTGCATGAGCATCTGGATTATACGGAAAAATCTCTCCTCCTCACGGCCAACCAGTTGGTGGGCAGGAACTGGTCGCTCGGTGCGCGCTATCGCGTGAGCCAGGCCGTGTTGAACGAAAATTTTCCTGATTTGCCGGGGGGCATTTTCGTTAGTGATTTTCAACCAAGCCAGCGCCTGGATGCCACTTTAAACCAGGTGGATTTGCTCGTGGTCTATAATCATCCCTGTGGTTTTTTCGCGCAAGGAGAGGCCCACTGGTATGACCAGAGCAACAACACGCCCGGCGAGCCGGGCGATGACTTCTGGCAACTGAATGCGTTCGCCGGCTATCGTTTTCTGCATCGCAAGGGTGAAATCACGCTCGGTTTGCTCAACATCACCGGCCAGAATTACCGGCTCAACCCGCTCAATGTTTACAACGAATTGCCGCGCAGCCGGACGCTTGCGCTGCGCCTGCAATTTAATTTTTAGCGTATCAACCCGTGGGAGATCCGTTCATATTCTTACGGGCGATCGAAGTAATGCCCTCATCGCCAGGATTATTTTGCCCTGGACAGCTTTTGTCCTATCGTCTGTGGGAAATTACTCCGGATGAGCGACAAATCAAAAATTGAATGGACGGATGCGACGTGGAAGCCCATTTGGAGTGCGCGGACATGTCCGCGCTTTGGAACGACGCGACGTGTCGCGTCACGGATACGATCATCCGCCGCGCGCGGCACGGGATGTTCGCGAACTGGGCATTCAACTTGAAACCTTCCGGGTCACGGCGGCAAATGGCCGCAAAATCGCGGCTTACCGCTTTGCCGATCCCACGAAGAAACAGTTTCACCGATTCAGCGGACGCACCGGTCTTTCCAAGAAAATCAAAGAGCAATTGATTCAGAAATACGGCTGCCGCTGTTTCATTTACCTGGAAAAGATGGACGCAGGTGATCTGCAAATTGACCATCGCGTGCCATACGAGGTGGCGGGAGAGCGTGACGAACTCAAAATCGAAGATTTCATGCTGCTTTGCGGCTCGGCCAATCGCGCGAAGTCGTGGTCGTGCGAGCATTGCGAGAATTAGAAGAACATCAAAGACAAAAATATCTGCCTTTCGTGTTATTGGGCGTTCCCGGAAAAATACAGCCACGTAGCCATGCGCCAAATCCGCCGGATTGATCTCCTCTGGCAAGGCGAAGAAGTCCGGCAATACGAAAAGCTGAAATCGGACGCCATCCAATCGGGTTTGGAGATTCCACAATTTGTCAAAGACGTTCTGGCAAAAGCGTTGAACAGGCGATAATCCTTCTCCGCACAACACCGCTGCAAAAGGCCGCCCGGCAGGCGGGAAGCTCATGTTGCCCTTAATGCGGCCCCTCTGCCGCGTCCCCACTTGAGCAATTTAACCCGCGCTGCCGGACGGAAAGTTAAAATTTTCCTTCCCTTCGCCGAATTGCCGTTATTGATTAAATCCGGTCAGGACTATTGGATAGGCATTTGTCGGAACATTATTGGTAAAATAGATCGCAAATCGGTAAACGGGGCTAATTGGTGGATAGGGAATTGTCACCGTGGTTTGAGCGCACCCGTTATCGCCATAAGCGCCTAAATATTGAACTTTGGTATCGGTCCGGCCTGAACCATCGGCAGCCGTCAGGACGGTGGCGCCGGTGATTGGTGCCCAGCCCCATCCTTGGGAAACTGTCTTGGTATAGGCGACAACCCCTGCATAAGGGCCCGGGCAGGTTCCTTGCCTGCCGCCGCCGGATAAAGGCGTGCCGAACACGATGATTGGTCCTCCGCCTAGAAGGCCGGAAGCCATCACCACGTTCGCAGACGTCGTGACGCTGGCGGTCGTCACTGCATTTACAGATGCCGCACCGTTGCCGGTTGCCACCGCCTCCACGGACGCCATGCGGGTCGGCACGGCCTGATCACCATTGAAAACCTCACAGGAATATAATCCAACATCGTTGGTTCCCACATTTGCGATGACAAGAATGCTGTTGGTTTGTCCATCAATGGGAACGCCATTGCACAGCCATTGATAACTATCGGCATTAATAGCCTGCACCGATAATACGACATTCGAGCCGATGGGAACGGCTTGGTCCAACGGCTGGGCCGTTATCTGGGGAAACCCGGACTGATCAACAGGGTCAGTCAGAAGGGGGTCAGTCATTTGGGCTTGAGCGGTGTTTCCTGCAATCAGAATCAATCCGGTGACTGCTGCGAGTGTAATGATGTAAGGGATACGTTTATTCATTAGGTTTTTTTGGTTTTTGCTGTCGTTCTCCCTGCGCCCGACAACACCCCTAGAATCTGCCAGCAAGTTTTGTCTTTCTATACTCTCAGGCGAATACTGAACAATACGCATTAACCGGACCAATCTTTCAGACTTTTTGGCTGACTTATTATGATGAGCGCAGAACTGCCGGGCCACCTCGCATCATTTTTCCCTTTTTCAACAAAGGACGTGAAATATCGCTGATTTCTTCCCGTTTTTTCCTAAACTCAATCAGCGGTGAAGATCAAAGCCATCGGACAACATGATTTTTTCAAATCCGCGCCGGGCGCGGCGTTGGCGGTGCTTTGCGGTCTCCTGTTGTGGAAGATGCCGCTGGGCGAGCCTTGGGTGAACGCCAGCTACGATTATTTATTCCGCTTTGGCGCGCACGCGGTAACGAACACGGTAACCCTTATCCTGATAGACAATGAGGCGTATGATTACTTTCACCAAGTCCGCGGCCAGCCGTGGGACCGCGGGTTGCACGCCCAATTGTTGAACCGGCTGGCGGATGATGGATGCGCTCTCGTGGTGTTCGACTCCTTCTTTCGGCAACCGCAACCGAGCGATCCCACAACGGATGAGGCCCTGGCCGAAGCCATGCGGCGGCAACATTGCATCGTGTTGATGGCCGAGCAGGCGCAAATCACGCACCCGACGCTGTCCGGGGCGCAGCCCACACTGCCGTCGGAACCTTTCTTCAGTGCCGCCGGAGCCAATTGGGGCGTTGCCTGGCTGGATCCCGACCTCGACTCGATCGTGCGCCGACATTGGCCGTTTCCCTCCCCGGGACCTTATCCGAGTCTGCCGTGGACCGCCGCACGGCTGGCCGGGGCGCGATTAAGCGAAAACCCCAAAGAACGATGGTTGCGTTACTATGGTCGCCAGGGCGCAGCGACCAGATTGAGCTACCGCTTCGCGCTGGACCGACCGACGAATTATTTCCGCGGACAGGTCGTATTCATCGGCACGGCGCCAAAAACATCGGTGCCTGGCGGTGAAACCGACAAATTCCGCACTCCGTACGCGCACTGGACCGGTGAATCCACCGGTGGCGTGGAAATCCTGCTCACCTCCTTTCTGAATCTGATGAATAACGACTGGTTGCAGCGGCCGGCTTGGTGGCTGGAGGCATTGATGCTGGTGACCAGTGGATTATTGCTGGGCGGCGGATTGTGCCGATTGCGACTACCGTTGGCTTGTGCGATTGCGGTGGGGGTTGCCCTGGTGGTGGCATTCGGGGCAATTTCCTGGAGTTACTTCACCAACTATTGGTTTCCCTGGCTGGTGATTGTCGGCGGCCAGGTGCCCTGCGCCCTGGGTTGGGCGCTGGCAACGGGGATACGTCGCGCGCTCGAAAAAAGGACGGTTTCAGTTTCCCTGTCATTTCCCCGCCCTGCTGCTGCAATCGAGGATTTGCCGGATGCTCCTAATTACGAATTGTTCAACCCGCCTTTTGGCGAGGGCGCTTATGGAAAAGTCTGGCTGGCGCGGAACGCGGCCGGACAATGGCGGGCATTGAAGGTGGTTTATCTGGCAAACTTCGACCAGAACCCCGATCCCTATGAGCGCGAGTTCAGCGGCATCAAAAAATACCAGCCGGTTTCCGACAAACATCCCGGCCTGTTGCGGGTGGAATTTGTCAGTGAGAAGCAGGCGGGATATTTTTATTATGTCATGGAGCTGGGGGACCCGCTTAAGCCGGGTTGGGAACAGGAGCCCTCAACCTACAAACCGCGTGATTTGGTGAGTGAACGCGCCCGTTCCCATGGACGGAGACTGCCGGTGCGGGAGTGTGTGCGGATTGGGCTGGCACTGAGTGATGCCCTTGATTTCATCCATCGCCAAGGGCTTACTCACCGCGACATCAAGCCCCAGAACATCATTTTTGTCAACGGCCAGCCCAAGCTGGCGGATCTGGGACTCATCACTGAAATCAGGCCTCCCGATCAGGAGCGGACGTTGGTGGGCACGCCCGGCTATATGCCGCCACCACCGGAACGTCCGGGCACACCGCAGGCGGATATTTACGCTTTGGGCATGGTGCTTTACGTACTCAGCACCGGCCGTAATGCGGCCTATTTCCCGGAGATTGCAACGACCCTGGTTGAGAAGGAGGATCCGGCGGATTTCCTCCCGCTGAACACCGTCATCCTCAAGGCTTGTCAACCGGACCCGGCGCAGCGTTATGCATCGGCTGCGGAAATGCACCGTGCCTTGCAAGAAGCGCAAAAGACGCTGAAAGCGGATTGACCGTCAGTTCCCTGCCCGCACAGCAAACTTTGCATCCAATCAAACGGAACGGGACGCGATTTTTTCAGAAAAATTTCAGCGGGGTAGTCACGGTGTGTCCAGAGAGTTCCGCACTGTTTCAATGAGGCTTTCCAATGAAAATGGTTTTGGTAAAATAAGGCTTTGGGGTCGTTTTTTCCCCGATCTATCGGGGTTATAGCCACTCACCAGTACCACTTTAAGGTTTGGCCGTTCCTCCCTTAATCTGTCTGCCAAATCCCAGCCAGTAAGGCCGCCAGGCATGACAATATCGGTCAGCAACAAGTCAATTTGTGAGGCGTTTGTCTTCCAAACATTCAAAGCTTCCAAGCCATCGGCAGCTTCCCAAATTTGATAGCCTGATGCTTCCAGTTCACCTCGCATAACCATTCTGACATCGGCATCGTCTTCGACCAATAGTATTCTCCCTTGCCCACCCGAGGTAGTCGCTTTCATATCTGGAGGATTGATTTTCTTTGTCATGTCAAAGGGCGTTTTCTAAAGGCTAAATGGGCAGGAGCCGTCATGTTTGTTTCATCCAAATGACAGGTTGTAAGGGAATAAAATTTCTGTCTCGTTCCGTCTCGCTGCGTGAAACCCACGCCATTGCGTTGTTTTTATTTTCATGGAGGACCAGCTCCGTCCTGTTCCCTTTGTCCCTTGACCCTGACATCCCTATAGGATCGGAGCTGGCATAAAATGTTGCCGACATGGATTCACGATTGATTTGCTGACCTTTCGTAATCATTTATGTCAGTGAAATCACGACACCGGTTAAATCTGTTATTACTACACAACTGCCAATACTTTGTAGTACGTTTGTGAATTCAGAATCTTTCAAAAAAACTTCCGCATCTTCGAACGTTGGAAGCAAAGGAGGCATAAAGGGCTCCAAAGCACTGCTGCCCCAAACAGCGTTTTGGACAGCAGTGGCACTTGAAACTCGCCGCCTGATTCAGATAACTTGGCGGCATGGCATCCGAAGCGCCGCGCATCCTGATTGTAGACGACGACCCCGGTCAGCGCAGCCTGCTGAATTCGTTTCTCCGCAGCCAGGGTTTTGAAACCGCGCTGGCGGATTCCGGCGAACGCGCCCTGGAAATGCTGCGCACCGGGAAATTCGCCATGATGATTTCCGACGTGCGGATGCCGGGTCTGAGCGGCCTGGAAACGCTGCGGCATGCACGCCAACAACACGCCACGCTGCCGGTTCTGCTCGTCACCGCCTTCACCGACATCCGCGACGCCGTGGCCGCGATGCGCGACGGCGCGGTCAATTATCTGGCCAAACCGATTGATCTCGACGAATTGCTCAATTCGGTGCGGCAGGCCGTCGGCATTTCGCAGTCCGTTCCGCTGCGCTACAACGAAGAAAAACCGTTGCCGGACTACGTGATCGCCCGCAGCCCGCTGATGCAGGCCGTGTTCCGGGATGCCTCGTTGATTGCGCCGTCCGAAACGCGCGTGCTCATCACCGGCGAGAGCGGCGTGGGCAAGGAGGTGGTGGCGGATGTGATTCACGCCTGGAGCGCGCGCGCGGCGGGACCGATGGTCAAAGTCAACTGCGCCGCCATTCCCGAAACGCTGCTCGAAGCCGAATTGTTCGGGCACGAGAAAGGCTCGTTCACCGGCGCGCACGCCCGGCGCATCGGCCGGTTTGAGGAAGCGAACGACGGCACGATTTTTCTGGATGAGGTGGCCGAGATGTCGGCGGCGCTTCAGGCCAAGCTGTTGCGCGTGACGCAGGACGGGCGCTTTCAACGCGTCGGCTCGAACCGTGAAATCCACACCAACACGCGCATCCTTGCCGCGAGCAATCGCAACTTGGATGACGAAGTCAAAGCCGGCCGTTTTCGCGAGGATTTATTTTACCGGTTGAACGTGGTGGAGTTGAACATCCCGCCGCTGCGCGAGCGGCGGGAGGACATTTTGCCGCTAGCCAGCCGGTTCATTGAGGAACTGACCAAGGGCCGCGCACGATTTTCAGAAACGGTTTCCATCTGCCTGGAACGTTATCCGTGGCCGGGCAATGTGCGCGAGTTGCGCAACGCGATGGAGCGGGCGGTGCTGCTTTCCCGCAGCGAACTGATTCTGCCGGAGCATCTGCCCACCCGCGCCCGCGCCGCCGGGGATAAATCCCCGCCGCCAGAAACCGCCGACGTGGAACGGCTGGCGGAAATCGAACGTCAGGCCATTCTGCAGGCGCTGCGCCAGCACGATTTCAACCGCACCGAAACGGCCAGGGTGCTGGGCATCAGCCGTCGTGCGCTAATCTACAAATTGCAACGATTCCGGGAACTGGGCTACAAGGTGGAATGAAACCATTGGCGTTTGAAACGATTTAAGGCGCGGGAGTGACGGGACATGATTCCAACAAGTTCGTGCATCATCATTGTGTAGCCAAAGCGGCCAAAACTTCTTACTTTTTCCGTATGCACTACCCAATTACATCCGTGCCAATCGTCACCGTTTCCTTGATGGCCATTTTCGCGTGGCTGGCGGGAACGGGAATCGTCCGTGCCAGTGAAAATGCGCCACCGCCCGTCCGGGCCATCGCGGCGGACTGGCAAAACGTGAAGGGGCCGCATTCGGAACTGTTTCACGAGTGCATCGGGGCGGGCCGCGCGGCCGAGGGTTTGCGCGCCGAATGGCAGCGCCAGTTGAAAATGTGCCAGGACGAAATCGGTTTCAAATACATCCGCTTTCACGGTCTTTTGTCCGACGACATGGGCGTTTATGACGAAACCAAGGACGGCCAGCCGCGCCATAACTGGCAATACGTTGACCAGCTTTACGATGCGCTGCTGGCAATGAACATCCGGCCATTCGTTGAAATCAGCTTCATGCCTTCCGCGCTCGCCAGTGGAGACAAGACCATTTTCTGGTGGCGCGCGAACGTGACACCGCCCAAAGCGTATGACCGCTGGGACGGCCTGATTAAAGACCTGGTCCAACATTGGACGGAACGCTACGGGACGGACGAGGTGAAGCAATGGTATTTCGAAGTCTGGAACGAGGCGGATTATCCCGCCTTCTTCGGGCCGCACGATCCGAATCGCCGGCGCGAAGAATATTTCGAGCTTTATGCGCACACCGCCGACGACGTCAAAAGCGTGAACCCGGCGTATCGCGTCGGCGGTCCGTCAGGTTCGACCACGGGTTGGGTGCGACCGCTCATTGAATTCGGCCTGTCGAACAATGTTCCGGTGGATTTCATCAGTTTTCATTCCTATGGACTGGGCGGCGGTCCCAGCGGATTGGACGAATACGGAGAGCAGTTGCATTATCTCAGTTCGAACCTGGACGCGCCCGCCGACACCGCGGCAAAACAACGCCCGGTGATTGAAGCCACCGCGCGGCCCGGCCTGCCGATTCACATCACCGAATGGAGCACGTCGTATTCGCCGCGCGACCCGGTGCACGACGCGTATTTTTCCGCGCCGTATATTTTGGAGCAATTCAAGCACAGCGAACACGACATCGCTTCAATGTCGTATTGGGTTTTCACCGATATTTTTGAGGAAGCCGGCCCGCCCATGACACCGTTCCACGGCGGTTTTGGCCTGCTCACCGTGCAAGACATCAAGAAACCGGCTTACTTCGCCTATCAATTTATGAACCAGCTCGGCCCGACGGAACTGAAGAACGAGGATGTCGCTTCATGGGTTTGCCGCGACGCGAAAGGCGGCGCGCAGATTTTATTGTGGGACCTCACGCGCCCGGCCGACAAGGCGGTTTCCAACCAGGCCATTTTCCGCAAATTGAATCCCGCCCAATCCAAAGGCAGCGTCCGCATAAGTCTGACCAACGTGCCACCCGGAAATTACCGGCTGACGTTACGGCAGGTGGGTTTTGAAAAAAATGACGCCTACTCGGCTTATCTGAAAATGGGCGCCCCGGCCCAATTGACCCGCACGCAGGAACAACAATTGCGTGATGCGGCCTCAGGCAAGCCGGAATTTGAGCGCGACGTAAAAATCGGCGCGGACGGACGCTTTGACGAGACATTGCCGCTGCGCGAAAACGACGTCCTGTTGCTCACGCTGGCACCGCAATGATTTTACGGTAAAGCCGGACTCGGGCGATATTGGGTATGCGGCTGAGGCGGCACGTATTTCGCAGCGTGGTCCCTCAGCCGCATACGTTTTAGCGAAGGCGGAGCGACCGGATTAAAGTTTCAGAGCGGGATGGGGTACAGGCGCGACTGACCGCACAGGATGTTGGCGAACTCCTCCGCGAAGCGCTGTTCCGCCGCTTTGCCCATCAACGACAGCAGGCCAAAGGTCTGGAGTTCCTGACCGACAACGGACCGGAGTTCATCTCGGATCAGCTCCAGCAACTGTTGACGAGATTGGGACTGATCGCCTGTCGCACGCCCTGCCGCAGCCCTCAATCCAACGGCTTGGTCGAATCCTTCTTCGGCAGTTTCAAACGCGATTATCTTTCGCACCATCCTCTGGAAACTTTGGCCGAGGCCAAGAAGAACGTCCCCGCTTGGATTACCCATTACAACGAAGTCGCTCCTCACAGCGCTCTGGCCATGTCGTCTCCAGCCACTTTCTATCAACAATGGTTGACAGAATCACACACAAAAACTACATAAACCCTTGTCCAGTTTTAACTGGGTCACACCAGAATTGATCCGTCATCTGGTTGGCCATTGATTGGTTTTCCCCATCTCCAGCCTTCTTAAAGAGTTGCCATATAAGGTTTTCCTCGTTGTGAAGTGCCAAGTGAAACCGTGACTTTGAAAGTTCTTTCTATGGAATGAGCAAGGGAGCCATTTTTTGAAGAATCCATGCCGGCATGGTTTCACAATTCAGCGCGAGAAACTAGACGTGCTCCCCCAGCCGGATACGTTATTGGCACCAGCTCAATCGGAGACATTGCAGCTTGTCAGCAGTGCGGCTGCACGCCTCTTGCGCAACAAGCCAGCCGAGGCGACGACACGGGGCCAAGGCCAAGTGCGTTTCAGCAACGATTCTGTCTTACGGCCAGGTGACGCGATAAAACGCCGTGCTCCCGCTGGCCGAATTGTCAATGTTGGTTGTACTGAAGCCGCCCGACGCTATCCCGGTCGCCACCGTGGTCCAATTGGTTTCATCCAACGAATTCTTCTTTTGCACCGTGTAAACGGGTGTTGTCAGAGACGCCTCGGGCCGCACCGAATTCCAAGTGAGCGTCATCGACCCGCCCGGATTGTACGTGGCACCCGTAATCTGGAACGGATTTACCCTGGCGTAGCTGATTCCATCATACCAGGTGCGGAGAAAGTCCCCTATTGTGGTATCCACTGTACCCGCTATGATGTCGTTGTCGTCCACAAACACGCTGATGGTGTTGCTGCTCGAAGCGACTACCCGGCCCACATAAGCTTGATAAAGATAATTCGTACCACTGGCAGCACGGTTGGTCAACACGAGGCTGGCATTGTGGTCCCCGGCGCGGACCTCTTTTGAAGGCATCTGACGGAATAGTCGCATTCCGTTGGTGGACAGGCCGGCCATGATGCGCCAATCCATGCTCGGATCTGCCCAGAAATTTGCCCACACATCATACGTTCCCGCCGCGGGTACTGTTACCGTTGTCTTGAGAGTGGGTGCATCTTCGGCATCGACGTCCGCTGAGGCCAGGACCGACCCGCCGTTTCCGGAGCCGGTTCGTTCGTGCCATTGACCGGACGCGGGCCCAACCGTCAGCGGTTCGCCGGTGGCAGCAAAAAAGGTATTGGTCGTTGTGGCATCCACATAAGTCATCTGTTCTACAACTTCAGATCTATGCTCCACAATTCCCACGACCGCGGCGTCAAACATCTGCGCTGCTGCATAGTAACCCCGCCACCAGAGCAACGCTGTGTTGTTAGCGTCCCACGTCGGAACCAGAGGCCGGAAATTGTCGCAGACCGAATGTTGTGTGATGGGTGTCCAGGTAAAGCTCGCCCCGTGGTTGGTCGTGACCCCCTTCCAGATTTCGCGAAAACTTGAATAGGGCTGGTTGGTATCAAAAACACCGGGCTGGACAGCACGAGGATCGTAGTAGGTGGAAATGTAAATGGTATTGGGATCATTGGGACTCAAGCATCCCAGACCAACATAATCGGCTTCGTCGGAATACATCTTATACCCCGCCTGACACAAATACGTGGGTGTCCAGTTTGTGCCGTCGTAACGGCAGAAAAAGAAGGCGTGGTTCGGATTAACCGTGTCCGGATAACCGCCCGATGCACTTTGGTTGATACGCGCGTGGATGATGCATTCGATGGTGCCGTCGGGATAACGTTGTACGTCGGAATTCCAGCAACGATAGTTTGTCTGGCCGGGCGGCAAGACAGTGCCGTTGGTGAAAACCGGTGTGAAGTTGCGGGAGACAGGACAATTAGTGTCATTGAGGTTGGTGTCCACCACCGTCCCGTCGCTTCTGAAACTCATGTTATTGCTGATGTACCCGTGGTAAATGCTGGTCAGAACATCGCGCGGATGAGCCTCGGTGCAGATGAAGTCAATCCGATCAACACCATTGTCGCAGTACCGGAAATATCCGCTGTTGTAGCCGACAACGCCGTCCGGATGGACCAATTGCCCGTAAAACGACCAGGTATCGCCGTAATCGGTCGAGACGAGAATATTGGGGCTCTTGTTATCGTTGCATCGGGTCATGTTGTAGATTCGGCCTTCCGCAGAAAGATAATGAGGATTGGAATAGCTTGCCGGATCGGTCGAACGGATACTGGTCCAGTCGAATGAGGTTTCCGTTCCCCAATCGGTCCCGTTAAAAATCCTGAAATAACTGAAATAATCGGTGTTATGGCCGGCGTAAACCGCCAGGTACTTGCCATCCGGCCGCACGACAAAAGCCGGCGCATCGTGATCGTCACAGATAAATCCGTGACCGCCACTTGGCAGGAGAACAGACCTTTGGACTGAGCCAGTTCCCAGATCGAATATAACGGCGTTAATCTCGCCGTCCCGGGCCGGGCCGCCGACGCCGTAACCGCACGCATCAGAACCGACAATCAATTTGCCGCCCGTCTTATCAACAACCGCGCGTTCATCCTGATACCAGCACCAAGCGCCGTTGTCGTTGAATTGGATCAAATTGCCATTGACCTGGTCGCTTGGATCCGAGAACACCGGCGGCGGTAGCGGAGGAACTCCATCTCCGCCGGTCTCTAATTCAGTAACGGTAAACGTATAGCCGGAAGTTCCAAAAACCAATTTATCTATGTCCAGACCATCTTCGCGGCCGCCGATTTGGAAAGTCTGAGTGAGATTGGTTGCGGTAACGGCGAAAGTAGGTCCAGGCGCGAATTGTGAAAGGTTAATCCATTTCCAAATGTTGTTTCCCACGGTGCCACCGCCGGTAACGACATCGTTTGGGTCTGTGAAACCGGCGCCAGCAAGGCCATTGGCCATAACCCAGTCTGAATCCAGCGCGGGGGATTTGCTGCCAAAACCTCTGGCGTAAAACATACTGTCATCGTTGTAGTTGCCCGGGCCGACCCGCAAACGAGCATAGAGTTCATAAGTGCCAGGCTCGGGAAATGTCACACTATAGGTCACCACCCTCCCCGGGATGCCTGGATTGTAAGCCGTATTGTTATTGGTGTTGGTGATGTATTGTATCGCCCCATCGGTAAGCACGGCGAAGTTCGTGCCCAGCGTGCCGGATTCGGCCTCCAACGTCACTGAAGCCGCGTGGCTGGAAACAGCCAAACCGGTCAGGACGCTGGTCAGGGTGGCAAGGATGGCAGTTAAATTGAATATGTTCGTTTTCATAGGTTTGATTCAGGTTTGTATCACAAAAAAATAAGCAGGATGTCTGTTAATTCGCCGTCGGAGACGGAATTTTCTACGACTGCGGTGATACTGCGGTTTCTCATACAACCCGGCGTTTACGACGGTTTTGTCCGTGTTCTGTCATTTACCTTCGGTAAAGCGCCGCCAACCGGTGGAATCCGACAAAAAAATCGGGAATTTTGATACGGCGCAAGCGACACGATTACCATGATTCCGGCTGATTTGGAGGTTGTCACTCCGCCTCGCCATCCATCTCGAGAGACAGCCAATGCGAGGGGGCAATTTTACCCGACGGCAACGTCTTTCAACCATGCCCGCTGCCGCGATAACTTTCCGGCGGACCGAGGTAGCTGGGTTTCACACCGCCTGTGTTGACCACGATTTTTTGCAGCACGACACCCGGATCCACCATCCAGAATTTCAACGTGTGATAGCCGGGATTCGCCAGTATCAAAGTGGTTTTGACTTTGCGAACGCTGTCTTTCACGGTGGGTTCCCAATCCTGGTTCCCATCCCTGGCGGTGAAATTTTCGGGCACGGCCGTGACGATTTGGGGCGGCTGATCGTCAAACGACAGCGCATAGCGGAGGCCGCGTCCTTGAACAAAATTCAACGTCGGGTCAATGATTGCCTCAACCTCAACCTCTCCCGGATGGAACAAATACATCTGGTATTCCAGGCACGGGGAATTTTCCGGCGGTGTTACGCTGGGCGCGGTGACGGGGAAAATCGTCATCGCCGACAAGGTTCGTCCCAAATTGGGAATCTCCTCCCAGTGGACCGGCCCCGCATCGGCTTTTTCCGTGTAATGCGCCGCCTCGATGGAAACGCAGCCGCCGGCTTCCGCAAAACCCTTCAGGGAATCCCTCCTGGGTTCCTGTGGATTGAACAAGTCCACTTTTACGGTGACCACGTTCGTGCCGGAGCCGGTGATGGTCACAAAACTGTTTGCCGAATCGTTCGGCGCCTTGCTCCAATCCACACTTACCCAAAGGCGCTGTTCCTTTTCAACGGTTCCATGGGTCGAGCTCAATTCAATCCACGGAGCGCCGGCGGCGGCTGAAAATTCAAACGGCGTTTGTCCCTTGTTGAATATGTCAATGAACCGGTGCGGTTGATTGAAGACATCAAACACCGGCAAAACAGGCTCATCAGCAGCACCGGGCCAGGCCGAAGAAGAACCTTCGATGGCAACGCCCATTTCTGCATTTGTCGGAATTTCGATTTCGGTGACGGCAGGCATCACGTTTCGGCGCGGCTCCTGCCAGGACGTGTAGCCGATGTGCGTCTGGTCCATCATGTGGTTCCACCTGCCATCCGCCAAAGTATGATTGTAATAGGCTGACAAATCCGCGTCGGCCTTGAACAGCGCGCGCGCCTGCGCGGCCAGGTCGTTCGCGCTCGCGCGGCCCTGGCCGGCATACAAGCGATTTTTCGCCGTCGTGACGTAAAGGTCGTTGACCTGTTCGCTGGCTTTGGTCGGGTAAAGCACAAGTTCGAAGAAGGCGTCGCGCGCATTTTCCGGCAGTTTCTTATAAATTTCCTCCGCCTCGGCGGTAATTGATTTCCAATCGGCGAGCACTTTATCCGCTTCCTGATAGTCCACGAGACTGAAAGTGTCCGGATCCAGCAGTTCCGGTTTCCGGCGACCGTTATACTTCGTGTATTGGGAAAGGATATCGGCAATTTGGGCCGCGTATTTGGGGCCAAACTCGCGTTCGGCCCACAGCCGGGTGAAATCGGAAATTTTTCCCTTCGGCCAGCGTTGCGGGTCCCAAGCCAGGCCCAGGAAAAATTCGATGGGGAGTTCGTAACCCTTGAAGTGACCCACATTCACGATCCAGATTTGATTGGCGTCATAGTGATATGCCAGATTCATCTGCTCCCAAATTTTGGTGGTCGGATTCGTGTTGAGCCATTTGTAGTTGCGCGGCCCGCCGACGTAATCGAAGTGATAATAAATTCCGGCGCCACCGCTGCGTTTCCGGCCCTCCGGCGAAGGCAAACGGCGGATGTCGCCCCAGTTGTCGTCGCACCAAAGCAGCGTGACGTCGTCGGGCACGCGCATGCCTTTTTCGTAGTATTCCTGGACTTCCTTGTAGAGCGCCCAATCCTGTGGCATAGCCGCCGCGTTGGTGTGATAAATCTCCATGATGATTTTCCGCTGGGCAGCCACGATTTCCTCCAGCAAAGAGATGTTGGCGGTTTCGGACATCGGCGTGTCAATCTTGCCGCGCATGGCGATGGTGATGACGTTCTCGTAATTTTGGTTTCGTTCCACGCCGCCCTTCCAGAACGAGTCGAGGAGGTTCGAGTGGGTCAGATAATTCCAATCCTGGGCGGTGTAATCCAGCCGGTTCCATTCCTTGTCCGCCCGCATCATCGGTTCGACGTGGGAAGTGCCCATGACGATGCCGTATTCATCAGCGAGCTCTGGATTTAACGGATCGTCTTCACTGAAACAGTTGTTCCACATGGCCGGCCAGAGGTAGTTGGCCTTCAACCGGAGCAGGAGTTCGAAGACGTTCGTGTAAAATGAATGGTTGTAATCGCCGAATTTTCCCTTGACCCACCCGGTCAGGTCCGGCGCTTCGTCATTCAGAAAAATGCCGCGATATTTAACCGCCGGCGGCCCTTGCTCGTATTGGCCCGCCTTCACATAGAGGGCGTCCTTGTGCGGGACCGGCACATCCGCCCACCAATACCACGGGGACACGCCCATCTCCCCGGACAAATCGTAGATGCCGTAAATGGTTCCCCGCTTGTCGCTGCCGGCAATGACCAGTCCGCTCTCAACGCCGGGCAAAGGTTTCGGCACGACCTGGATGATGAACGATTCCCACTTGCCGGTGATTTGCGAGGCATCAATTTTTTTCTCGCGGATCAACCGGTCAACGATCCCATTTTTGCCAATGGTTCCGACGATGATGACATTTTTCCCAAGATTCCCGCTCTCATGCGTGATTGCCGGAGAAAGGCCCGTGACGCGCGCCACGTCCGCCTGCAGATCGCCGGCGGCGCGGATGACCCCAGCCCAATCGTTTGTATCCACATAAATGGCCGCGGTCGTGTTTTTCTGAACGATGGGAAAACTGCCCGGACTGGAAACGTTCTCGACGTATTGCGGCTGGCCAAGAGCCTGGGCGCAAAGCGGAAAGCCCAGGAAGCAAAGGACAATCAACGGGATGGTCTGGCCAGAGATTGTTGCCGGCAAAGGCGACCTTTGTCCGGCGCTGGGAGGGCGCAAGAAGTGAACGGTGAAAGGGAAGGGTCTGATGGCAATCATGGGAATAAATTTGTGTCCGATTTACGGGCATCGTATGCCCACGGAAGGGCAACATCAATCTCCCCATGAAAAAGTGATACGGTGTGCAATGGTTGCATCGGGACACTGCCTCGGAGCGCGAGTTGTCTTAACTCGCAACCGAGGATTTGTTCCAAGGGCGATTCAGGGAAAATTCTGACTCAACGCGTGTTCGGGAGCGCTGCAGCTTGGGACAGGCCACGCCTGCTCTCAACCCCGGTTTGGTCCGGGGCAGTTTCCAGATGCAATTCATGCACTGGATAAAGAAAATGCAACTTGACAGGCCATTAACATTAGATACAATCTAACAGTCGGGAGAGCGTCAAAAATGTTCCTGTAACTTATGAAAAACATCTGAAGTTCAATCGCGTGTTGCCTGGCTGATACTTTTGCCGGCGGCCGCCGCGTTCGTTCCGGCGCATCCAGATCGGGCCATGAGCTCGTGAGTTGTTGTCTGTAACAAATGAAACCATGCTTCAAATTCCGAAGCACCAAAGTAAATAAACAACGCAGTCATTTGTTCCAACACTATGAAAACAAAAATTAAATCATTGGCAATCGGGGTTTTGGCGACAACGGCTTTTGTCGTGCTGAGTGGAACGGCTCAGGCAACACCATACTATACCAATGCCGTGACCGGCTGGGGTCAGGATCTCTGCCAGTCAAAGTGTGGTACACAATTAATCACCACTGAAACTTATGATGGCAATCCTCTCCACGGGGGAGCCTTTGTGATTAACGGTCAGGTAAACAACAATATGGAGGTGCGGGCCAATTTGCCCA
>JBEKMU010000031.1:0-24827 GCA_049523555.1 Verrucomicrobiota bacterium
TTGACGATGGATAAACCCAGGCCGGTGCCGCCCTGTTCGCGCGAACGTGCCTTGTCCACGCGATAAAACCGCTCGAACACGCGGTCAAGTGATTCCGGCGGTATGCCCGGCCCGTTGTCCTGCACGAAAATCTCAATCTTCCCGTCTTCGGTTTTTCCGCCGCCGACGGTCACCGTGCCCTGTGTGCGGCCATATTTGATGGCGTTGTCCACGAGATTGGCGAGGACCTGTTCAAGCCGGTGCGCGTCCGCCGTGGCGGTGAGTTCGGGCAATTGGTTGACCAGCGTAATGCTTTTGTTGTCCGCGGGCGGTTTCAAGTCACCCAAAACTTTTCCGACGACCGGACGCAATTCGACCGGTTGCAGGTTCAATTTGATCCGTCCGGCCTCCAGCGCGGAAATCGTGAGCAAATCCTGGATGAGCAAATCGAGCCGTTCCGCGTTGCGTTCGATGATTTTGAGAAAGCGCTCGGCGACTTCGGGATTGTTGCGCGCGCCGTCGAGCAGCGTTTCCACGTAGCCCTTGATGAGCGAGAGCGGCGTGCGCAGTTCGTGGCTGACGTTGGCGACAAATCCCTCGCGTGTCCGTTCGAGCTGTTTGAGCCGCGTCAAATCGTGAAAAACCAGGATCGTCCCCTCGCGGTCACCGGCGGAGTTGGAGATGGCAGCGGCGTTGACCTGCAACCAGCGTTCGCTCAGTTCCGGCAGTTTCAGTTCATAGTCGAAAACCTGCCCGGCGCCTTCAACGCGCTCGACGAGTTCCGCGAGTTCGTGCACGCGCAGGGCTTCCATGATGGTCTTGCCGCGCAACTCGGTCTTGATGCCGAAAAGGTTTTTGAACGCGCGGTTGGCGAGATAAATCCGGCGGTTGCGGTCGAGCAGCAACAGCCCTTCCAGCATGCTGTTGAACAAAACCTGCTGTTGCGCCTTGGCGTCGGTCGTCGTCTGTTGCTGGTGCCGCTGAAAATCCTCCATCTCGATCTGCACCTGCCGTTGCTGGCGGAGAAATTTCCGTCGCCACCAGCAATGGACCGCCACCAGGGCGGCGATGGCCAGGATGGTCAGGACGGGCCACATGCAGGGGAAATCCAAAATTCAGATGAAGAAAACATCCAACCTCCAACACTGATCATCCAACCCCCAACGATTGGCGGGCAGGGTCCAATGAATGTTGGACGTTTGAGGTTCGAGGTTCGATGTTCCCGACCTTCGTTCATTCCACAAACCGATACCCGACGCCGCGGACGGTGTCCAGATGCTTCGACGCCGGGCCGAGTTTCTCGCGCAGGCGGCGCATGTGCGTGTCCACCGTGCGCGTGTCAATCAGGTTGTCATATTCCCAAACGTCGCGGAGCAGATGGTCGCGCGATTGCACGCGTCCGGCGCGTTGCGCGAGCACGGTGAGCAGCTTGAACTCGGTGGCCGTCAAATCAATGGTCTTGGCCTTCCAACTGGCGATGTGGCGCGGCACGTCAATCAGCAAATCGCCGAAGCGCAACTGTTCGCGCGGCTTTTCCTCCGTCTGGCCGCGGGAAAGGATTTTTTTGATGCGCAACAGCAGCTCGCGGGGACTGAACGGCTTGGTCAGGTAATCGTCCGCGCCGAGTTCGAGGCCGAGCACGCGGTCAATCTCCGCCGCCTTGGCAGTGAGCATGATGATGGGTATGCGCGCGGTAGCCGGGTCGAGCCGCAGCACCTTGCACACCTCGAAACCGTCCATTTCCGGCAGCATCACGTCGAGAATGATCAAATCGGACGGCTGCGCGTGGGCCTTTTTCAACGCCTCCGCGCCGTCAACGGCCGTGATGACTGCGTAACCCGCCTGTTTCAGGTTGAACTCGACCAGTTCCACCGCTTCGGGTTCGTCATCCACCACTAAAATTCGCGGCTTCACTCCGGCTTGCATACCACGCGCTCCATCGTCACACAATTTCAATTCCGTGACAACCACGTGACAATTCGGTGACAAATCTGCCTTTTCTTAATCTTAATCACAATCTTAACCTTAATCGCCGGCGAAGGAGATTAAGCTTACGATCAAGATCAGGATAAAGACACCGGCAATTCTTCTTTTGCACCGGTAAACAATCTGCCAACCTTGCGCTATGCCAGTCCCGGTCATCAACCTTGCCCAAATGCGCGAATGGGAACGCGCCACCTGGGCCGCCGGCCAGACCGAAGCCGAGGTCATCCGGCGCGTCGGTGAAAAAGTCGCAGAATGCGCGCTGCAACTCACGCGCACCGGCGACGCAATTTTGATTCTGGCCGGCAAGGGCCACAACGGCGATGACGCCCGCGCCGCGCGCAAACATTTGCGCGACCGGCGGGCGGAAGTTCTTGATGCGACCGGCCCGGAAGCGGCGTTGGCCCAATTTCAACGCAGGACAGGTGTCCCGCCTGCCCCTGACTTTTCAACTTCAGATGGCAAAAGGCTGGAAGCCTGTCCCACGTTGCTCATTGATGGCCTCTTCGGCATCGGCTTGAACCGTCCGCTCGACGCCGGCTGGAAAAAATTCATTATCACGGTCAACGAATCAAAAATTCCCGTTCTGGCCGTGGACGTGCCGTCCGGCCTGAACGCGGACACCGGCAATCCCGTATCGCAGGACACGGCGATCGAAGCCGCCGTCACCTTGACTGTGGGTGCGCCAAAAATCGGCTTGCTCGCGCAAAATGCCTGGCCGTTTGTTGGGCGGCTTGAAGTTGCAACCGATGTCGGTCTGGTTCCTTGCCCGCACAAAGGTGATTTGAATTGGACGTTGCCGGAGGATTTCGCCGGCTTCCCGCCACGCCGCGCGGTCGCGGCCCACAAAGGTTCGTTCGGACATCTGATAATGGTCGCGGGCAGTTTTGGATTTCATGGCGCGGCGGTTCTGGCCGCGCGCGGGGCGCAACGCGCGCAACCCGGCCTGATCACGCTGTTCACGCAGGAGGACGTTTATCACGTCGTTGCGACACAATTGCAATCCGTCATGGTGAATTTGTGGAGGCCGGAAATTAAATTATTTGACGCCGCGAGCGCGACCTTGATCGGACCCGGTCTGGCCACGCCGGATTTGCCGGACGACATGAAATCCATCACGCGGCGGCTGTGGCGCGATTCGAAATCGCCGGTCATCGTGGACGCAAGCGCGCTGGACTGGCTCGCGCCGCACATCTTGCCCAAGGACCTGATTCGCGTCATCACGCCGCACCCGGGCGAGGCGGCACGTTTGCTCAACACCACGGCGCAGCAGGTGCAAGCAGACCGCGTGCAGGCCGTGCGCGAAATCTCGCGGCGCTACGGCAATTGCTGGGTGGTACTGAAGGGACATCAAACGCTCATTGGCCGGAGCGCGGGCCTTCGCTCCGATGGAGCTTCGTCCCCGCAAGAAGGCGAAATTTTTCTGAACCCGTCCGGCAACCCGCACCTGGCGCAGGGCGGCAGCGGCGACGTGCTCGCGGGTTTCATCGCCGGTTTGCTGGCCCAACCGGCGTTGCAAGCCGATATCGGCAAAACAATTCGTTACGCCGTCTGGCAGCACGGCAGCGCGGCGGACAAATTGCGAACGACCCGCGCGAACTGGGTCGTGGAGGATTTGCTGGCCGAACTCGGCAACGCTGAGTGTTAAAAAATCAACACCGCCCAAGCATCACGGTGCTTGGCTCTGGTCTCAATAAATTGGTGATAACACTCGCTGCAAATCCATCTTCGGCCATCGGTGTAACCGACCGAATGTTCCTCGTCACTTGACTCAAACAGCTCCCACCAGCAAATTTCACAATGGTCGTGCTTCCATCCGCCGCGGACCAACTCAAAATAAGCAGGGTCGTATTCCTGGCCAATGTAAAGCAACGTCGTCCCGGCGCGCTGAACCAGCGCATCGCGGCGAACCCACGGCTGGCACCGCCACTCGCGTTTGCGACAGTTGGCTGTCATCTCTTCAATGTCAGCGAGCTTCTACTCGCTGCCGTGAATCAACACTGTGGAATCCGAGGCCATATGTTTCCAAACATGTCGTGCTGCCTGCCGGACTTGATCCCGCCACGGCGGCATATTCCCATGCATCGGGACGCGGCTGAACTTACAATCACAACAAAACACAAATCTGCCACCAAACCAAACGAAAACGTCAACGGCTGGCTGACAAATCCCACGCTGCCTGCTCGCGATCCGTCGGAATTTTTCGGGATGGCCCGCACCCCGGCCCCGTACCGGGGCCGGTCGCTGTGTCAGACTTTTCCGGTATAACGCCAAATGGCCCAAACAAAACATTTGGCTTTCTCCTGGTTCGGATGACGCTGGCGCAACGCGTCGCGAATCTCAAAGGCCCGTTCCCGCGATAGAATCAACCCCGACTCGTCGGAAAGCTCCGAGACATCGCACACTCCCGGAAAACGGCTGCTGCTGAGAAGCGCGCTCGCGAGAAACTGCGTGTCCACGACATCAAAACCCGCAAATTCGAAATTGGGGTCTGAGAAGCCGCTGACATCGTCCGCCGAAGGTTCGCGGGTGACTGCCACTACCACCGAAGGACGATGACCCGCTACGCGCCGCAGGACAAAGTCGAGGTCGGTGAAAAAATCGAGCATAAAGTCCTCTTTCGCGACGAACTCCCAATCATCGCCGGACTCGACATGGACGACCGGCGGACAAAGCAGGCTGTCAAGCGTGACAACTCGTTTCAGGTCGGTGCGCCCCAACCACCGGGTATAACCAACCCACCGCTCGCCGTTGTTGGGGTCAAATCGTTCAATGGCCGTATAATACATAATCGAAAATTACGGTGCATAAGAAGACGCCTGTCAAACCTGGGTTAAACCACGACCGCTCTGCGTCCCAAGCTCACGACAACAACCAATCATAAACCGGCAACCAAACCAATCGAAAACTGACTTGTCGCGCCGTAGCACGCGAAAGCGCAAGTCCCATGCCATCTTTCGGCAATGGGACATTAGATTGTGCAAGGCTCAGGCTTGGAAACGGTATCAATCAATTCCTGAACCGTCCAAACGTGGTCTGTCAATTTGCTGGCCTGCGCTGGCGTCTGCTTGGTCGTAGTATGCTGCCAGCACCAATTCCAATAGCACACGAACAGGGCAACCGAATGACGCAGGTTTTCCAGCTTCTTGCTGTATCCCAAAGTCAATCTTGTGAATCTGCGATTGAACAGCTTCACAATCTGTTAGAGGGCGCGCCGCGCTAGTGGGCATACGACGCACCCCCCAGTTCACCCCAGCAGCAGTCGCTCTGGAGCAAACCTGACGCACAAATTCAACATTTTGTGCATCGCTTGTACCATTACGTCCCATTTGGTGCGACCGCAACTAGGGTGTTCCTTGCCGCCACTGGGAAAACCCTAGTCTTAGTTCAAAATCCATTTACAGACTACCTTTTCCCACTTTCACAATCTGGTATCCCATGACCCATCTTTCAGGATTCGCTTGACCGATCTGGTTAGGCGTCATTTTGCGCTCCGAGTGAAAATAGCTGGGACTTCGAAAATCACAACGCACAACAGCAGCAAAACCGCAAACGTGCAAAGCACGCCTCGCCGCCAATGTGTAATCCAAATCCACTTCTGCTGGAAAAACAGCAATGGAAAACCGCAGTATATCTCCAAGCAATCCACCGAAGCGAACAGCAGTGAGAATGCCACAGGCAAAACCAAAAAACCTCCAATCTCCAAAACCGCGCACGCTCAGATCGGCGAGATTGAGCGGTCCCAGCGTCCGGCGCGGCAAGCGAGGGAGGATTGGAAAATGGAGGCAGGCAGGATGCCTGTGCCGCGGTTTTGAGTTCGGCTCGCGAGGACGCTCGCCACACCCGCCTTTGTGATACTTCGGCGCGTTGAATTTGCTTTCGCAGCGCGCGAGCATTTGCTAGAAAAGTCTCGTGCGCAAGATCCTGGCGACCGTTTTTGGATTCTGGCTGGGCGGGCTGCTGCTGGCCGTAGGGGCGGACACGTTTCAACTGACCGACGGCACGTCGGTGGCCGGTGACGTCGTCAAATATGACGACAACGGCGTCCTGATCCGCACGCCGGAGGACGCTTATACCAACGTGACATGGACGATGTTTTCGCAGGGTGCGCTCAAGCAACTGGCGCAAAATCCGAAAATCAGACCGTACGTCAAACCGTTCATCATCATCCCGGCGTCGGAACGGCCCGCAAAAGAGGCAATCACCATTCAGGAGGTGTCGCGGCTGGAGCAGCCGCCGAAAGCTCCGTTGTTCGCCGCGCTGTTTTCGTCGTCGGTGGGATTGGTTGTGATGTTTCTGATCTACGGGGCAAATCTTTATGCGGCGATGGAAATCGCCGTCTTTCGCGCGCGCCCCATTGGCGTGGTGATGGGCGTGGCAGCGGTGCTGCCGATTTTGGGGCCGATTATTTTTCTGTCCATGCCCACGCGGTTTGGGCCTGGCACGGAGCCGGTTGGGGAATCCGAAGCAGTGCCCGAAACCATGGCAGTGCCGGGCGGCGCGCCGATGCCGACGCTGGTGCAGCCGCCGGGCGGAATACGCATTGCCGCCGCGTCGTGGCAGAAGGCGACGGACACCGAGAAGCCCGCACTGCAAATTTTCCAGCGCGGACAGTTCATGTTCAACCGCCGGTTTTTCGAGACGAAGTTCGCCGCTTTCTTCAGCTCCATCCGGCGCGAGGACGACAAGGACATGGTGTTGCTCGTGAAAACGCCGCGCGGGCAGTATGAGGTCAATCGCATTACGCGCATTGCGGCCAACGACATGCATTTTGAGGTCGCGCATGGCGCAGCCCGGCAGGAGGTGATGGTGCCGTTCGGGGAAATCCAGGAGATTCAACTCAAACACAAGGATACGTGACCCGAGAACACCGCGCCACTGGTCACCTGTCACCTGCCCCTTATGAAATACCGGACGATTCTCATGCTGGGCGCGCCTGGTTCGGGCAAAGGCACGCAGGGAAAAATCCTCGGCACTATTCCCAATTTTTTTCACTGCGATTGCGGCGACGTATTCCGCAGCCTGCGTCCGGACAGCCCGCTCGGCAAAACCTTCATCGCCTACTCCAGCCGCGGCCGGCTGGTGCCCGACGCGCCGACGGTCGAGCTGTGGCGGCGGTTCATCGACGCCAGCACGAAGACCGGGCGGTTTCATCCCGCCGAGGATACGCTCGTGCTCGACGGCATTCCGCGCAACGTGGCACAAGCGGAGATGTTGAGCGACGCGCTCGCCGTGGTCGCCGTTTTTTATCTGACTTGCGCCAACCAGAAAAATCTCGTGACGCGCCTGCAACGCCGCGCCATCAAGGAAAACCGGCTGGATGACGCGAACCTTGATGTCATCCGCGACCGCCTGAAAATTTACGAGCAGGAAACCAAGCCCGTACTCAGATTTTACGGCAAAAAAGTCGTTCATCGCATCAATGCCGATGAAACGCCAGCCAAGGTGTTTTTGGACATTCTCCGCATCGTGGTTACAATCCGTTGAATTTTTGATTTGCGATTTTCGATTGACGAGCGCGCCCCAAACTTGCGCGCAAATCGCAAATCGCAGATCGTAAATCGTAAATTGAAATGAAGATCATCTTTATGGGCACGGCAGAGTTGTCCTGCGCCAGTCTGGAAAAATTGGCGCATTCGCAAAGTTTCCAAGTCGCTGCCGTGGTCACGCAACCCGACCGGCCCAAGGGCCGCGACCTCAAACTGCAATCGTCACCGGTCAAAACGCTCGCGCTGCGACTGGGTTTGCCCGTGCTCCAACCGCTGCACGCCCGCGACGAGAAATTCATCGCCGAACTCCGCGCCTTGCAGCCCGACTTCATCGTCGTTGTCGCTTACGGACAGATTTTGCCGCCGGCAATTTTGGATTTGCCGCGCCACGGCTGCCTGAACGTCCACACTTCGCTGCTGCCGAAATACCGCGGCGCCGCGCCGATTCAATGGGCGATTGCCAATGGCGACGCCGAGACCGGCGTCACCATCATGAAAATGGACGCGGGTTTGGACACCGGTGACATCGTTGCGCAACGGCGGACGGCGATCCAGGCGGCGGACGATTCCGCCACGCTCCACGACCGGCTGGCGCAACTCGGCGCGGAATTGCTGGTGGAAACCATCCCCGGTTACGTCGCCGGAAAAATCCAGTCGGTGCCGCAGCCCGCCGAAGGTGTCAGCCACGCGCCCAAAATCAAAAAGGAAGACGGACGCATTGACTGGAACCGGCCCGCGCTTGAAATTTGGAACCGGCTCCGCGCTTTCACGCCGTGGCCGGGTGCATTCACATTTTTGAAGGCAGAGCCAAAACCGCAGTTACTGAAAGTTTGGAAAGCCGAAGTGGTTGAAAAAGCCGGTTCGCCTGGAGAAATTTTATCGGCGGACAAAAACGGAATTGTTGTTGTTTGCGGTCAAAACGCCCTGCGGATTCTCGAATTACAACGCGAAGGCGGCCGCCCCATGAGCGCGACGGAATTTCTGGCTGGACATGCGCTGAAAACAGGCGAGAAATTTGAAGGGTAGGGACACGCTGCTGCGCGTCCATCGGCCGACCGGCAGGTCGGCCTTATCGTTTCACCGCATCCCGCAGTCCCGCTGCGTAGGCTTCAAACACGCGACGCATTTCGTCCCGGACCTGGCGGAAGCACGCCAGGATTTCCTCTTCACTGCCGGTCGCCTTGGCTGGGTCCAAGAACGGCCAGTGATGGCGGTTCACCTGACCGGGGAAAATCGGGCAACCTTGGTCCACGTTGCCGCAGACGGTGATGACGGTGTGAACCGGCTGTTCCAGAAATTCCTTAAGGTGTTTCGAGCGATGACCGGAAATGTCAATACCCACCTCGGCCATGACCTTGATGGCGAGCGGATGCACGTACCCGGTGGGTTTCGAGCCGGCGCTTTGGACATTCACGAGTTCGCCCGCTGCCGCCCGCAGAAAACCTTCGGCGATATGGCTGCGGCAGGAGTTGCCGGTGCAGAGAATGAGAACGGTCGGTTTGGAATCCGTGTTCATTCGTGTCAATTCGTGGTTTGAACTTCGGTAAGCGTTGTTTGATACCAGCCGCGCGAGCGGTTGCAGACGTGGCAGACGGACAGCATCACCGGTACTTCGACGAGCACGCCGACGACCGTGGCCAGCGCCGCGCCGGAGCCGGGGCCAAACAACGTGATGGCCACCGCCACAGCGAGTTCAAAGAAATTGCTCGCGCCGATGAGTGCGCCAGGCGAGGCGACATTGTGCGGCACCTTGAACCGGCGCATCAGCAGGTAGGCGAGCGATGAATTGAAATAGACCTGGATGACAATCGGCACGGCAATCAAGAGCACCGCCAGCCAGCGTGTGGTAAGGTTCTCCGCCTGGAACGCGAAGATGAGCACCAGCGTCAGCAACAGCGCAAAGATGGTCACGGGATGGAATTTCGGCAGAAACTTTTGCTCGAACCAATCCTTGCCGTGCGATTTGAACAGCGCGGTACGTGTAAGCCAGCCCGCCGCGAGCGGAATCACGATAAACACCACGACCGACGTGATAAGCACCTTGGACGGCACGACCACATTGGCCACACCGCACAAAAACATCACGATGGGCGCGAAGGCAAACAGCATGATGAGGTCGTTCACCGCTACCTGCACCAGCGTATAGACCGGGTCGCCGTCGGTGAGATAGCTCCAGACGAAGACCATCGCGGTGCAGGGCGCGGCGGCAAGGATGATGAGGCCAGCCGTGTAGTTTTTTGCCGTCTCCGGTTCAATCCACGGGGCGAAGAGGTGTTGCATGAACAGCCACGCCAACAGCGCCATGCTGAACGGTTTGACCAGCCAGTTGACAAACAGCGTCACCGCCAGGCCTTTCGGTTTGCGCGCGATGCCGCCCAGCGCGGTGAAGTCCACCTTGAGCATCATCGGATAAATCATCAGCCAGATGAGGACGGCGATGGGCACGTTCACCTGCGAGCCCTGGCCGAATTGAAGCTGGCTCAACCGGGCGGTGAAAGCAGGCGCGAGTTTGCCGAGCGCAACGCCGGCGACCATGCAAAGAAAAACCCAGACGGTCAGATAACGCTCAAAGAACGCCAGCCGCTTTACGGATGTGCCTGCTGTTTCAGCCATGTAAAAAATCGTTGGTCGGCCAGGTCTTGTCACTCGTCACCCGTCACTCGTCACGCCTGTGGCTTGCGCGCCTTGATTTCCAGACTGGTAACGAAATCAGCGGCGTCCGTGCCGGGTGGCAGATGCTCGACAATTTTCCGGTAAAGCGGATCGTTCCAGTCCGCCTTGGCCTTGAGAAAATCGGATTTCTTCGTGAGCACAATGTCCGTCAATCCCGCTTCGCGCGCCATGCGTTCCGTTTCTTTCACCAGCACCGCGCCCGCCACGCAACCAATCATCGCCTCAACCATCTCGCGCACGGCCGGCGGCAAAGGACGCAGTAACGCCAAGTCGGAAACAGCGACACGTCCGCCCGGCTTGAGCGCGCGGACAATCTCGCGCCACACCTGCGGTTTGTCCGGCGAAAGATTGATGACGCAGTTTGAGATGACTACGTCCACGCTGTTGTCGGCGACGGGCAGATGCTCGATTTCACCGAGTCGAAATTCAGCGTTGTCCAGACCGGTTTGCTGGTGGTAACTCGCGGTGTTGCGCCGGGCCTTGGCCAGCATCTCCGGTGTCATGTCCACGCCGATGGCGCGCCCGGTGGCACCAACCTTGCGTCCGGCGATGAAGACGTCGAAACCGCCGCCGCTGCCGAGGTCGAGCACAACTTCGCCCGGCTGGAGCACCGCAAGCGCGGCAGGATTGCCGCAGGAAAGCCCCATGTTCGCGCCGTCGGGCAGGGCAGCCAGTTCCTCGGCGGAGTAACCGATTTTTTTCACCAGGTCCTGCGGTGTGATTTTTGCGCCGCCACAACCGCACGAACGCGACTGGCTGGAAGTTTCGCGGGTCGCGATGGCGGCGTAACCCTTGCGCACCATTTCGTGAACAGTTTGTTGAGTGTCGGTGGTGGTCGTTTTCATAAAATTTTATTTGGTAAATTCATCAGCGGCATTGGCGGCGGCAAATTTCGGCCAAGTCGGTTTTCAGCACCCGGTTCAATTTCTTCACGTCGGCGACGGCCTGCTCGGAATTACAGAGGGATTTTTTCACCCAATCGAGTGCTTCGCGCACGGCCACCGGCGCGGCTTTGCCGGGCAAGCGGTAATAGACCCAGCGCTCCGACTTGCGCGATTGAATCAAACCGGCGTGGTGAAGGATGGAAAGGTGCTTGGAGACGGTGGACGGTGCGAGGCCGAACAGTTCGGTGATCTGGCACACGCACAATTCCCGGCGGCGCAACGCCAGCAAAATCCGCACCCGGTTCGGATCGGCCAGCGCCCTGGTAATGGACATGAACTCGCGCATAATATGTTATTTCGTCAAATGACGAAATGACTATTGCATGAAAGGCGGCGGCGCGCAAGAAGAATTTCGGGTCGAGGCGCCACACGCTTGATTCCCGCTGTGCCGCGAAAATTGTCCTGTCACATTTCGGTTACGCACCCGATTGAGTTGTCACCCGCCTGAAACATTGCACCCAAAAGCCTTTTGTGACGTGGCCGCTTGGACCTTCAAGATGGTAAAACCACTGTCACGAAACTGAGTGCGGCTGGCTGGTTTCTGGAGGTTGGCGGGCTGAAGTATCGCTAAGATTTGAATGTTGTAACGGTCGAATATCTGAACGGTCGAAAATAAAAAAAACAATTTAACTTTTAATCATATGCTAAACAAAAAGACAGGACTGATTGCTTTGCTCGTAGGTTTTGCTGCCAGTGAACTCATGGCCGGCAATTTCAATAGTTATGCGGTCGGAGACGTATTGGTATGTTTCCGCAACGGCGGGGCGAACGATCTTGTGGTTGACGCGGGACCGATTTCTACATTCACCAATGCGACCCACAATCAGAGAATATCCATCAATCAATACACCGGCGCCCAGCTCGCCTATGTCAGCACCAACGCCGTCAGTTGGTCGGCCTTCACTTGGTTTGATACCTCGGTAAGCCCAAATTGGACGTTGTTTGTGACCAAAGCCCGGACTTCCTTGAATGTCCAGACCTCCCCGTGGCAGGACAAGAGTTCCGGCTCTCAATTCTATCCCGCCGGGCGTATGGCAACGATTCCACCCGGTGCGGCTGATGAAGCCGCTTATATTCCATCCGGTGCGCTTAGCACTCTCAACACGGCAACCGCTGTGCTTGAGGCGGATATCAGTGCGGGCAACTCCGATTATAAAAACGGACAAAGTTACCGCGATGCTCTTTTGGGTTCATATGGTGGTTATTTCAATGGGACTTTTCAGGGTAATCCGGAAAACACCACACCGGCCAGTTTCACCACGTCCGGAAAGGTGGTTCGTTCGGATTTCTATCAGTTGATGCCAACGAGCGGTTATGGGTTGGGAAAATTCCTGGGCTATTTCGAGTTTTCAACCAATGGCACGATGACCTATGTAGCTTATCCCACCGCTGTTCCAGTCATCAATTCCATCAGCCGCGTGGGCAACACCACGACCATCGGCTACACCACCGGCACCTATGGCACTTACACCCTGCTTGGAACCAACAATGTGGCAGCTCCGATCTCAACCTGGCCGGCCGTTTCCACCCTGGTCAATGGTGATACTTCGGTTCACATCGCTACGGACACGACTACCGATACCAATAGATTTTACATAATCACCGCCCAATAACCAACCTACCAAAACCAGCAATATATTTTACCAAACAATATCAACCAAAAACACAAACCATTAATATGAAAAAAATACTGCTCCTCACCTTGGCGCTCGGCCTCGCCAGTGCCTCGTCGCTCATGGCGTCAACTGTTGACGTGTATATCACCGGCGCCACGGCGTTCCGTGCCAACGTCTATACTGCCTGCACCAAACTCTATAACCCTGCTCCCGTCATCTACTATGCCGACGCTGCGCATGGTGGCGCCAATTCAGGTTTTGGTTCCAGCTTTGCCTCTTGGGTCATGACCGGCACCCCCGTCAGCACGCTTACGAACATCCAAGGCAACACGCTGGTCGTGCATGGCAACTTCACCGGCTCGATTCAGGGCATCCAGTCGGTTGAAAATAGCCAACTGCTTGACTGGGCTGCCCCTCACGGCGCCGCCGGGGCGAATGCTGATACCTATGTGACGAACAGCCCCACGATCGGCTTTTCTGACGCGTCTGGTGTTGTCACTCCCTATGCGGCCTCGGGTAACTACGCTGAAGAGAACGTGTGTATTCAGCCGTTCGTCATCGTGAAGTCAACGTCCACCAATAGTGCCATGAACAACATCAGCAACCTCACTTGGGAACAATTCGAAGCCGCCATTCCGGCCGGCCGGCTTCCGCTCTCGGCTTGGACTTATCAATTGGCGGACACCAACAAGTTTGTCTATATCATTGAACGCACCAAAGATTCCGGCACCCGCCGCAACGAAACAGCTCAGGAGTATTATCAATTCAATGATACGGCCGGGGTTTATATCTGGGACGCTACCAACAACTTCTTTTACAACCCTTCAAACACCATTCCGCTGGTGCAGGCCAATGCAGGCTCGACCAGCGCTTCGACCAACATTCAGGTTGTCGGCACGGAAGGCCCCGGCTACAATAGTGCCAACTTGAATTGGGGCTTCGGTTATATCGGTGGTGGTGATATCAAAACTGAGCTCGGCAACAACAATTCCAACAACCTGGCTATTGCCTTTCTGTCCATTGCCGACGCCAGGACCATCGTCAGCACCACCAACTGGTCGCAGGTCATATCGTTCGACGGTCTGTGGCCGACGGCGGCCGGCGTCGGCATTCACGGCACGACTGCCACCAACGATTTCTCGCCCATCACCTCGGGCTATTATCCGTGCTGGGGCAATGAAGTGCTGGTTCATATCGTTAATCCCAGCCTGGATCCCGCCGGTGATCAGGACATAACCGAAACCCAACTGGGTTCCCAGGTTTTACCTGGCAGCTTCCTGGGTGTGTTTAATGGGCAAACTTTAATCAACGGCGGCTCACCCATCACTGGCAGCATCGAAAACGAAATCGAATTGAGCAAAACCAGTGGTATCGGTACGACCGGTGGTGCCACGGCCATTCGTCTTTCTGACATGTTATCCAACCGCGCAAATGTCGGCGGCACGATTGCCCCGTTCTGAGCTTACGCCTTGGATTGTAAGATCAAGGCGCTGACACAAATGACCGGTGTGGGTTCATCCGCACCGGTCAATCTTTTTTGGCACCCTCCGCCAATTCCAGGTTTTATTTGTGGTGATCACGGAGGTTTTTCCGGGGCGATCCATTCATGATGAATTGATGTTTTCAGATGACGGATGCCACCCCCTTTCAAAGGCAAAACAGGTCTCGAATTCGCGCACATTCAGCGGCCCAAATTTTGGGTTGTCACAAAATTGTCCCAGTTCCGTCATGTGATTGTCACAATCCGCCGTCAACCTTTGACTCAATGACGGTTGAGCGACATCTTATTTTGCAAGAGCTGACTTTGCCGCCTTCTGCCGAATGGATTCCACGCAATCACGGATGGCTGGTGGCGCGCGTGGCCGAAGGCACAGGCTACTGGTGGCAACATGGCGCTGAAACCCGGCAATTGACTGCGGGGGACGGCTTGATTGTCCTGCGCAACGCCAACGGCGTCGTTCGTGCCAGCCAGCTTGGTCCGCTGAAATTGCAGTTTTTTATCGTCCAGCCGCAATTCCTCAACGGCCTGCTCACCGTGACGGAATGGCATCTGCTGGAAGTCGCCCCCAAGAATTCTTCGTCGCCCGTCTCCTTTTTCACCGCCAATGAACCGATCGGACAAAAATTCACGCGCCTGGCCGAACAGCCGCCCAACAACCGGTTGCCCATGCGTTGCGGGTTGCTTCAACTTTGGGCCAGCGCCGTCGCCGGCTGGCTCACGTCGCTGGTTCCCGTTTCCATCGGCGGCAACAAACTCCGGGATCATTTCCGGGAATTGGTCGGCCAGATGACCGAGGCCGAACTTTCCGAGTGTTCGTTAAGCGACCTGTCCCGGCAGCTTCATTGCAGCGAACGCCATTTCAGCCGCCTTTTCCGTGAAGAATTCGGTGTGCCCTTCCGGGCGCGGCAGATTGAACTGCGTCTCCAGCGCGCCCGGCAATTGCTCGCGGATTCCAACGCCAAAATCATCAATGTCGCCTACGACAGCGGTTACCGCCATCTCGGCCTGTTCAACGCCATGTTCAAAAAACGTTTTGGCCTGACGCCCAGCGAATGGCGCCAGCAAAATCTCCAAAAAAAACCTCCCGCCCAATCGCGAAACCAGCTCTCTCGTTCAACGGCGCGGGCTGGTGTCTGGCTTGCAATGCTCGGCCTGGTTTTCTCCCTGCCTGTCCTCGCGCAAACCAATTCATCGGCCGGCGATTCTGCGGCGATGGCCAAAGCACGCGCCGCCTTGTTCCAGAAAATGGCCGAACTGGATGTGCAGGAAAGACAGGCGGCCCATCCGCGGACGGTTTCCACAAACGCCGGCCCCAGGTTCGACGTGGAAAAATATCTGGTCATGGGAAACTCCATCCTGCCGCCGGCGAACATCGGCGAAATTTTCACAAATGTTTCCGATGCGTTTGGGACGAACGTCACCTTTGACGGGATTCGCGCAGCATTGACAGACCTGCAAATGGCCTATCGCGAGCGCGGCTACGTGACCGTGTCCGTCGGCCTGCCCCAACAAAAACTCACCAACTCAACGGTCAAGGTGCAGGTGACCGAAGGCCGGCTGGCCAGCATCAACATCACTGGTAATCGCTACTTCAGCGACGAAAACGTGATGCGCGCTCTGCCGAGCCTGCACACGAACATGCTGCTCAACTCGCACGTCTTCCAGCGCGAGCTTGACCTCGCCAACGCCAGCCGTGACCGGCAGATTTATCCGGTCATCGGCCCCGGCCCGGAACCGGGCACCAGCGAGCTCACGCTCAAGGTCAAGGATCGCCTCCCTTTGCACGCGCGGCTGGAGGTAAATAACACACATACGCCCAACACACCCGACATGCGCGCCAACTTCAATGCACAATACGACAATCTTTGGGGACTCGAACATCAGGTTGGGTTGCAATACAGTTTTTCCTTCAACGACATCGAGGGCGACCATGCTCACTGGTTCAGCCCGTTCGACGATCCGCTCATCGCCAATTACAGCGGCTATTATCGGATACCGCTGGGCCATGCGGCATCGGTACAGGAGCAAATTGACGCCAATCCGGGCCGCTTCGGTTATAACGAAGTGACCCATCAGTTCAATCTCCCGCCGGCGACCGGCCGGCCGGAACTGACTTTCTACGCCAGCCGCTCGGTTTCCGACACCGGTGTGCAACGCGGGCCGAAGGGCTTTGTGTTCGTTACCACGACCAATTTTCATGGAGTGGTTTATCATCCGTCTTCGTTGACGACCAACAGCGCCGGACAAAACATCACTTTGAACGAAGACCTCGGTTTGAAACTGTCCGTCCCGCTGCCGCAAATGGGAAAAATTGCCGCGACCCTCTCTTTGGGCGCCGACTTCAAGCGTTATCGGCAAACCAGTTATAACACGAACGAAAGCCTGTTTGAGCTTCAAACTTTTGACCAGCAGGGAAATTTGCAAATAGATGATTTCCCCGCCCCCCAAATGCTGCCCACCAGCTATGTCTCCCTGGACTATTTCCCTTTTAATATCGGGCTGAACGGCTCAATGCCGGACAGTTTGGGGACAACCTTTTTTAACGCGCAGGCGAACTTCAACGTGTTGCCATTCTTTTCGGAGGACAAGGATTTTGCCAGGGCCTCCTACGCCACCACCAACACGCACGCGCACTATGTGACCTTGCAAGTCGGTGCTGACCGGGTGCAGAACATTTACCAGGACTGGTCGGTGAAGCTGCATGCCGATGGCCAATGGGCGAATGGGGCGCTGTTTAGCAACGAACAATATGCGATGGGCGGATCGGCGAGCGTGCGTGGTTACACCGACGGCGAATTTTACGGCGACACCGGCTGGCACATTTCCATCGAACCACAAACGCCGTTGATCAACATCGGCATGGTCGGCAACGAGGGCCATGAAGAGCCATGCTGGCTGCGCAGTTCGGTGTTCATGGACTATGGCGAAGCTTATCTCTTTGATAAACCCGCCCCTCCCGCCAGTGACTGCGCCCGATTTTGGGGCGTGGGCTGGAACCTCACAGCCAACATTGGCAGCCACCTCGACGCACGATTGACGGTTGCCTGCCCACTGCTGGCGACAACGACGACACCTGTCGGCGACATTCATGTCTATTTCGGCGTCGGCGCTCAATTTTAAAAGGAAATGAATTTTCAATTGTCACCGATTTGTAACGTGCCGCCCTCCGCGAGTGGCCTAAAATTTGAAGGAGTCACAGGACGGCCATTTATGAAAACTCGACATTTCGACTTTTTGCTTTGGCGCGTGATTGCCGGCGTCTGGTGGTTCGGCTTGGGCTGGCAGGCGCTGGCCAATCCCACCGGCATGACTGTGCAAAGCGGTTCCGCCAGTGCCGCCGTCAATGGTTCACAACTCACCGTCACCACATCGCAAATCGCGTTTTTGAACTGGCAACGCTTCAACATCGCCGCCGGTGAGACCACCATTTTCAACCAACCGTCCGCTTACTCAGTCGCGGTCAACCGTATCACCGACCAAAACCCATCACAAATTTACGGCAGCCTGCAAGCCAATGGCATAGTGGTGCTGATGAACGCGTCCGGTTTTTATTTCGGGCCGAATTCGTTCATCAAAACCGGCGGTCTCATCGTTTCCACCGCGAATTGCATCCCGCCACAGAACAGTGGCGGCAGTTGGGAGTTCAACGGCCCGCCGCCGCTGGCCAGCATCGTGAATTACGGGCAAATCCAAGTCGGCAATGGCGGTTCCGCTTTTCTCATTGCCGACAACGTGGAAAACCACGGCGACATCGAAGCGCCCGGCGGCAGCGTCGGCCTCGCTTCGGGCCAGACGGTGTTGTTGAGCGAACGCCCGGATGGTCGTGGTATGAGTATGGAGGTCACACTGCCCAAGGGCTCCGTCAACAACTACGGCACCATTGTTGCCGATGGCGGAACGATTGCGATGAATGCGAAGGTTGTGAACCAGAACGGATTCATTCAGGCCAATTCCGTGCAAAATCAAAATGGCGTTATCGAACTCGTCGCCTCCGACCAGCTTAACCTCGGCGCGAATTCCCAAATCAGCGCGCACGGTGATGATTTCTCTGTTGGCAGTTCCGGCGGCAGCGTGACGTTGCAGTCAGGCAATAATTTCAGCGATAACGCCGGCAGTCAGATTGACGTGAGCGGCGGTTCTCAAGGCGGCAACGGCGGCAATGTTGAAATCAGCGCGCCGAACATTTTGTCGCTGAATTCGAGCATGGAAGCCGGCGCACAATCCGGCTGGCTTGGCGGAGAATTGTTGCTCGACCCGGTGGACATTGTGCTGGGCACGTCGAGCGCGAATGGCGCAATCAACGTCAACACGGCGTTCTCCGGTTTTTCCCAAATCCTGTTACAGGCCTCGGGCAACATCACGCTCAATGCGAATACGGCTTGGAACTTGAGCACGAGCAGCGGTCAGACCAGTGGACAATTGACCCTGGAAGCAGGCAATAACATCGCTTTGCAGGATGGTTCTTCAATTTCTGACGGCAACAACTGGTCGGTGACCCTTGTGGCCGGATATGTCAACAACGCGATTAGTTACGGCCAAGGCAGTATCCTTCTGAACGGTGGCACCGGTTCAATACAAACCGCGGCCGGCAATATAAATCTAGAGGCCGGGCAGAACATTCTGGTCGGCTCCGGGTACGTGATCACTACCGGGGGTGGCAGCATCAGTGCCCATGCCCTGGCGGGAAACATTGACACCGGGTCCGACGCGCAAGGTTACTATTTTGACACCTATGGAACCGCAACCTCCCTCAGCCAGGCTTATAATTTGAGCGATGGTTTGGGCGGCATCAGCACCGCTGCGGGCGGCGATGTGACCCTCATTGCCGGTGGTAATGTGACCAGTGTATTGCCCGTCAATGTTAACGGCAAAATTGGTTATGTATATGACGGTAATTCTTTAACTTCTGTAGCCTCCGGCCATACCGATTTTTCCACGGCGGGTTCCGGTGCTTATGGCAATCAGGCGGGGAATGTGACCATTGTGGCAGGTGGCAATGTGACCGGTCATTATCTCGCAGCCAATGGCGTCGGCAGCATTTTTGCCGGGGTCCAAATGGATGCCAACGGCAATCCCAAAACAGATTCATCCGGGAATTATGTGCTGGGCACCACCGGCAGCGCCGGGACGGATGCCAATAAATTTGCCCTGGCCTTAAGTTTGATCAGCGGTGGTTGGAATGTTACCGCCGCGCAAAACCTTTATTTGCAGGAAGTCCGCAATCCCAATGGCGTTTTTGACACCAGCGCTGGAACTGCCTACAAACATTACTTTGATTACGCGCCCGGCGACTATGTCAATTTGGATGCGGGAAACCTGGTGCAGTTGGGTGCCTCTCCCTCGACGCTGCCGCGCGCCGCTGGTCTTGCCATCCCCTTCATCTACCCGTCCATCTTGAATATCACTGCGGGGGCGAGTGGAGTGCAATTGACCGGCAGCAGCACCGCTCCGTTCAACCAATTGATCTTATTCCCTTCACCGCAGGGAAGCCTCACCATCAACACCACGGACGGCGGTTCGCTCGTCGGCAGCCTGCCTTCTTCCGGAGCTCCCCAAGCTTTCAAGTTGATCGTTTCGGACAGCGGCAAAAACCAATACAAATCCAGCGGCGACTTCGGCGACGGTACCACGCCAGTTCATGCCGCCACGCCGATTCATCTCAACAGCCCCACCCCGATTGTCCTGAATATTTCCGGCGACATGGATCTTGTCAATCTCATCGTCCCCGAGTCGGCGCAAATCAACGTGGGCGGCAATATGGTCAACTGCGGGTTTCAAGGAATGAATCTGGCCGCGAACGATGTGACCAGCATCCATGTGACGGGCGACGTTTACGACCGAAGCAGTTTCACCGACCTTGCGGGGGTCACCGCCGCGGAAGCCGCCAACTTGTTTTACCTTTCCTGGGCCGTGAATAACTCGTCGCTACTGGCCTCGAGTTTTTATTACAATCCGGCAACCCAAACATTGACCTATCAGGACCTCACGGGAAAGACCCTCCTTGGAATTACCGGAACAACAACTCTGGCCAAAGTCCTGAGTCTGCTGAATAATTTGACTGTCCAGAAATACGTCAATGGCGTTCCCCAATGGAAAGACCCGCCATATGATACCGAACCGGATACCGAGACCGTTTCCGTCCTGGGCGACCCGACCGTCCAGGGCACAGTGGCTTACGCGTTGTTGGCTCAATACAACCAGCTTGGCGCGATTCCCAACAACGCCAGCACCAGCGGTTTCATTATCGGCGGCGGTGGAAAATTCGACATTTCCGCCCGGAGCATAGATCTTGGCACCTCTGCCGGGATCCTGTCGGAGGGAGTGGGACTTTACACGGTTGGCTCCAGTTATCCGCTCGCCAGTTTGTTTGGCAACGGAGGTGTGTTCGACCATGGGGCCGACATCAACGTTACCACCACTGGAAACCACTTCGGCGGGACAACTGCCGCGGGCGAGCCCTTTGGTGATCTGGATATGTATTCCAGTTCCATCGCCACCCTGAACGGGGGCAATGTTTCCATCAATGCCGGGGGGGATGTCAATGCCGGTTCGTCGGTTCTTGCCGTCTCCTCTGCCAGCGTCCGTGGCATTTACTCAACCAGTGGAGGTGATGTTTCCGTCATCGCCAATGGAGATGTCAACGTCAACGGCTCGCGCATCGTTACCTATGACGGTGGCAACGTGACGGTTGAATCGCTCAATGGCAGCGTCAATGCCGGTACGGGCGCTTCCTTGCCCGTGACGCTTAATGCTTTCTATGAGAATCCGATTACACACGCCGTGTATTACAACGGCCCCCAACTCCCGTTCAGCGGCATTGCGGCGTTGACGTTTCGTGCCCGCAACGCCTCTTATCCCGCGCCAACAGCAACCCTCGGCAACATTCTGGTTGAAGCCCCCAACGGCGACGTTACCGCCAACGCGGCCGGCATTTTGCAAATTGCATTGAACCATCTGAATTACCCGGATGCCACCACCTTGATTCTGGCAGGATATGAGTTGCGCGATTCGAGCGACCATGCCGCGCCTGCTGCCGCCACTGGGGAACCGACAGTCCAGGAGCTTTCAGAGTCCGCACCCGGGGCAAGCGATCCAGCCCGCACGGTCGTGATTAACGGTGATCAACTCCAGGTTTCCGCAACGGTCTGGCCAACACTCCTTGCCCTGCTGGGTCTCCCGTCCAATGACAGTCAGGTTATTCACATTAATGTCACCGCCGATAAGGCAGGTTTTGAGACCGCCTTGCTCGGAGACGGGACCGGCCTCGCAAACTACAATTTCTTGGGTCTGGTTTCCTCCGGGAAAAATATCAACGCCAGCAACTCCGGTATCATCACCAGCAATGCGAAACTGGACGCCAGCGGCAATATCATCGGTCTCATTTTCGCCCGCAACGACATTAACATCAACGCACAGCAGAACATCAACGTCTCGGCGCTTGGGCAGGGCAACGTCAGCGTTAATTCTGCCGGTGGCACGGTTTCCGGCACCATCATCGGTGTTGGCGGTGTCAGCGCCAGCGGCAGCAGCATTGACGCCTCGCTGATTTCAGCCAACGTCACCGGCACGACCAGCGGCCAGAGCGGTTTGGGCCAGGGCACCGCCGCCAATGCCACTGCGCAGGCCATGTCCAGCGACGATGCCAACAAGGTCCTTGCTTCGTCCGATCAAAGCGATGACGACGACAAGAAAAAGAAAAAAGAGGTTGCCCTTGCGCAAAAGGTCGGCCGCGTCACCGTGATTTTGCCGGCCAAGAGTTCGTCACCAACTTCATCCCGAAAACAAACCTCAACTCAACCATTATAACCACCATGTTTGTTCATCCCCTGTTTGCCGCCAACGCCGCGGTGTACGCCATCCAAAACGCCACCATCGAAGGCAAGATCACCGTCATCGCGCTGCTGGTCCTGTCGCTGTTCAGTTGGACGATCATCATCACCAAGTTCCGTCAGTTGTCGATCGCGCGGAAGGCGACCAAAAAGTTCTTCGCCGCCTACAACTCCACCCGCGATCCGCTGGACATCCAGCGCAAAGGCGAAGAATACGACGGCGCGCCCGCCTACCAGCTCTACATCCGTGGTGCGGATGAACTGGCATATCAATTGAAAAACAATCCGGTACAGGTTGAATCCGTCAGACGGCTGAACCCGGTGGGGGGTGTGGAGCATACCAACACCGATTATCTCGCCAAATCCACCACGGTCAAAATCAGCATGGCGTCGTTTGAGGCGGTAAAAGTGATTCTCGAAGAGGCCGCCAGCGGGGAGGCGATGGCGTTGGAGAAAGGCATGATTGTGCTGTCCACAGCGGTGGCGGGTGGACCGTTCATCGGGTTGCTGGGGACGGTCTGGGGCGTCATGTCCACCTTCGCGGGCATCGCCGAAAGCCGCGCCGCCACGCTCACGGCCATGGCGCCCGGTGTGGCCGCCGCGCTGGTCGCCACGGTCACCGGCCTGCTAGTGGCCATCCCGGCCATGTTCGCCTACAATTTCATGGTCACCACCATCCGCCACCTCACCCAGGAACTCGACGGGTTTGCCAGCCGTTATGCCAACCAGATTGAACATGTCTATGTGGATCATCGTCCGCTCGCCGAGGAAATCCGGGACGCCAATGAAGTGCTGGCCGGGCGCATCGTCGGCGCGTTGAAGAACAATGAAATGCCTGTGCTCGTTGAATCATGAAGAAGTGTTCCAAGTCCGCGCATGAGTCGCTGACGCAGTTGAACATCACGCCGTTGCTGGACCTGGCGTTCGTGCTGCTGGTCATCTTCATCATCACAACCATCCCACCGGTCAACGATCTGGATTTGAAACTGCCCACGGCGGTCAAGCATCTGAAAGACCCTCCCCGCAAGGCCAATTACATTACCGTCCAGGCCGACGGCACGATGTATTTGAACAAGGCGAAAGTCGGCGATGTTTCCAACATGCTGCAAACGCTCATCGGCCTGCGCACGGATGACCCGGACCTGAACATCATCATTCGCGGCGACAGCCAGACCAAATACCGGCAGATCCGCGCCGTGCTCGATGTGTGCCAGCAGGCGAACGTGCCCAAGGTGGATCTGGCCACTGAAACCGCCAACCAGAAATAACATGCTGCCGCAAACCAAGCCGCGCAAAAGGCGCAACTCGTCGAAGGTGAACCTGCTCATCTCGTTCATCTGCCACGCGCTCATTGTGCTGGTGGCGCTCTATTTCGCCGCGCGCCAGGGGTTGCTGGGCAAACAAATCCAGAAAATTTCGGTGGAGATGATCAAGGAAAAGCCGCCGGAGAAACCCAAGGAACCGGAAAAACCGAAGGTCGAACCGCCCAAGATTGAGCAACCCAAAATCGTTGCCACTCCCAAGGCCGAGCCGCCAAAAGAAGCGCCACCCTCGGTTGCCGCTCCCCCGACCGTCGCGCCGCCGGCCGCTGAACTGCCGTCCTTTGCCTTCGAGGGCGGCAAGGCGGTGGAAACCAGTTCCGATCCCGTGCAGCTTTACAAAGGCGAGGTCGAATACGCCTTGCGCGCAAAATGGAACCGCCCCGACAACCTGAAAGACGATGATTATGTCGCCGAGGTGAAGCTCTCTGTTGACCGCGCCGGACAACTCAGCCATCCGGTCTGGGAGAAGGAGTCCGGGAACCAGCTTTGGGATGACTCGGTGCGGCGGGCCCTGGCTACGGTGACGCGCATGGACCGTCCGCCACCCACGAATTTCCCGCCGCACATCGTGGTGCGCTTCGATGTGCAGGAGGAAACCGAACCCATCCTCCAGTGATTTTGTGAAAAAGACCTCGCACAGCCATCACAGTTCGCTCAGCGAATTGAACATCACGCCGCTGCTGGACCTGGTGTTTGTGCTGCTGGTCATTTTCATCATCACGACGCCGCAGATGATGAACAATCTGGAAATGACACTGCCGTCGGGCAAACCGCCGCCCAAGACCAACCAGCCCAAACCCAAAATCAACAAGATTGTGGTGGACGCGAAGGGACAAACCTTTTTGAACGACGAATCCGTCACCATCCCGGCGCTCAAGGACAAACTGCAACAATTGCAATCTGCCAATCCCGACTTGAGCGTGGTGGTCAAGGGCGCCGACGAGGTGGATTATCAGAACATGATCTACGTGCTGGATGTCCTCCGCCAACTCGACATCACCAAGGTCGGTCTGGCCACGGAAGGCTCAAGCCAATGAGCTTCTTTAAAACCTTTCCGGCGTAGCGGCGTCTCGGCAGAGCGCCGCATGCTTTGCCCGGGAACAGAAGGCTGGTTAACAGACCACGCATGGACATTGCCGATGCCGCCTTTTCATCAAAAATTCTCGACATGGTTTTGAAAGGGGCGTATTCACCGATTTAATAACAAATGGCAAAGCCGGTATGATTTCAAACGAACGACCATCGCCTTTCAAAGGCCTGCCGCAAATGCAACCCCGTCCGCCGGTTCAGGAGGACACCCTCAAATCCGGACAGGTGCAAATTGAGCGCAAGACGATTGCCTTCATGCTCAAGGAAAACCCGCGCGGCCGGTTTCTCCGCATCTCTGAAGATGCCGGAGGGCGTCGGAACGCCATCATCATTCCCTCCACCGGCCTGGCCGAATTCCAAAAGTTGCTGGATGAAATGATCAAGGCGTCAAACGAACTGCCG
>JBEKMU010000032.1:0-24681 GCA_049523555.1 Verrucomicrobiota bacterium
GCCATCCTGTTTTCAACGGGCATGAGCGCGGTCATCCTGACGCTCATGGCCTACATGAAACGGGACGGCCACATCATTTTCACCAGCGATTGCTACCGGCAGACGCGCGATTTCGCGACCAACTTCCTCGGCAAATTCGGAATCCCGAACACGCTCGTGCAACCCACGGCTGAGGCCATCGAAAAAGCCATCCGGCCCAACACCAACATCATCTTCACCGAATCGCCCACCAATCCCTACCTGCGCGTGCTCGACATCCCGGCCGTCGTCAAAGTCGCCCGGCGTCACCGCGTGTTGACGATGATTGATGCCACATTGGCCACGCCTTATAACATCCGTCCGCTGGAACTGGGCGTGGACCTCGTCATTCATTCCGCCACGAAATACCTCGGCGGCCACAACGACCTGCTCGCGGGCGTGACCCTCGGCGCTCACAAGCTGCTCGAAGACCTCAACAAGCTCCAACGCATGATCGGTTCGATTGCCGGCCCGTTGAGCTGCTTTCTGCTCGAACGCGGTTTGAAGACGTTCCCGTTGCGGATGGAACATCACAACCGCGCCGGCCTGCAGGTGGCGCAAGCTTTGGAAAAACATCCGAAGGTCGAAAAGGTCTGGTATCCCGGACTCAAATCGCATCCTGATTACGCCATTGCCAAACAACAGATGCGTGGCTTCGGCAGCGTTATCACATTTCTGGTGAAAGGCGACGACAAGGCGACGCGCAAGTTCATTGACGCGCTTGAGTTGTTCCTGATTACGCCCAGCCTCGGCGGTTCCGAAAGCCTGGTGACGCAGATGGCGACGATGTCATTCTTCGACTACCCGGCGGAATACCGCGAATCCCTCGGCATGGTGGACAACCTCGTCCGCCTGGCGCTGGGCTTGGAAGACCCCGAAGACCTCATCGCCGATCTTTATCAGGCGCTGGAGCGGATAAAAGAGTGTGCACCGGCCTATGGAGGTGGCAAATGACTGGTTTTGAAGGGGTTTTGACCATTGACATAGGCAAGCAACCTGCTATGATTCATTGCAGCGAGACAATAACCGATTTTATCTACTCCCCGTTCGACACGCCGGCAACGGCCTCGGGCGGGGTTATTCTTTTCTGACCTATGTTTGCCGAACCACCCATCAAAAGAACTGTTGCCTTTATTGACGGCCAAAATCTGTTTTACGCCGCCCGAAACGCTTTTGGTCACACCTATCCAAACTACGATGTTTCCGCACTTGCGACAGCGATTTGCCAGAAGCAAAATTGGAGTCTGGCCCAAGTTCGCTTTTACACCGGCCTCCCGGACGCGGCGGACGACCCGGTCTGGAACCATTTCTGGACAGCCAAGCTCGCGCAAATGGGAAGACAGGGCGTTCATGTATTCTCCCGCGCGCTTCGCTATCGTAACCAGACTGTTCGGCTCCCCGACGGACAGACTCATACCTTCTTGGTCGGACAGGAGAAAGGCGTGGATGTCCGTCTCGCCCTGGACATCGTCAGTCTGGCCTACCAGAAAGCCTACGACGTGGCACTCATCTTCAGCCAGGATCAAGACCTTTCAGAAGTCGCGGATGAAATCCGCCCCATCGCCAAGCAACAAATCCGATGGATCAGGATCGCTTGCGCCTTTCCATCCAGTCCAGCCAGTGCAAACCGTCGCGGTATCAATGGCACGGACTGGATCAAAATTGATCGTGCCACTTATGACGCCTGCCTGGACCCACGCGACTACCGCCCCAAGCCCAAAACCTGATCACGCCCAAAGCGTAAATCGGCAATCGCAAATGTGAATGGCCTTCAGCCTTCGGGGTTGTGCCTGTTTGATTTTATCTTCGCCCTGGCCAGTCACCTTTATTATTCTTTCACACAACGATGCCAAGACAGCGAAGACTGGCAGCCAACCCCGACCAGCTTGGGCTCGGCCTGCGGGGCGAAGGGTTTGAAGGCGCTCTCGAAACCAGAGGCGTCTTTTCCCTCGCCTACCTCTCGCGCCATCTCAACCTCGCCCAGGAATTTGCACGCGAGCAGGATTGCGCCGTTGCGTTCCGCGAGATAGGCGAAATCTGGCGGCGCCATCTCACCGCGCTTGCCCGCCAGAACGAAGCTTTCAACTGCTCGACTTTCCTTGAACCAGTCCTTGACCGGCTCGGCTGGCGGCGCATCCCGCAGCAGTCAATGCCGAATCTCGCCACTCGCAAGCGCCCCGACTACTGCCTTTTCACTTCTGACGGCGATTTCACCGCCGCGTCTGAAGCGGATGCGAACACCCTTTTCCGTCTCAGCGCCACCGCGCTTGAAGCCAAGAAATACGGCCATCCACTCGACCAGCTTTCCGCCAACGAAACGCCCGGCTGGTTCCCCAGCCAACAAGTTCAGGACTACCTTAACCATGCCAAAGACACCGCGGGAAAACGCTTCTTCAATTGGGTCATACTCACCAATGGTTCCGAATGGCGGCTTTACACTGATCGCTCCGCCGTCGGCGCTTACTTCGCATTCCATCTGGTGCGCAATGACCAGTTCTGTTCGCTGGCGGAGTTCCGAACGTTCTTCACACTGTTCCGCGCCTCAGCTTTCGAGCGCAGCGAGGACGGCTCCTGCTTCCTGGACGAAGTCCGCGAGCAGTCGTTGCGGCTCCAAGGCGATCTCGAAAGCAATCTTCGCAAGCTCATTTTCAGCGTGCTTGAAGATGTCGGCACTGGATTTGCCGATTTCGAAGACAATCACTTGACAGAACCCGACTTCCCCGAAGTTTACAGCAACGCGCTCACGTTCCTCTATCGCCTGCTTTTCGTCCTCTACGCCGAGAGCCGTGGTTTGCTGCCGGTCAAATCGCACGGCCCGGGTGCCAACCGCCGTTACCTCAACGAATTTTCGCTCGCTCGCCTGGTGGAGCGATTGCGCAACCGAACTCTCTACACCGACGACGCGTTCACCGGCCTCAATGACGAGTTGCTCAGGTTGTTCAATCTCATCAACGGCACCCACCAGCGCCAGAACGAATCTCTCGGCGTCACCCGCTACAACGGCGGGTTGTTCAACCCCGATCTCCATCCGAAGCTCGAATCCTGGCGCATCGGCGACGCATCCCTCGCCAACGTTCTCCGGCAGTTGATTTTCGCGCAACCGCCCACACGCCCCGGCCCGCGCCAAGGCCAACTCAGTACCGACGAAGCCATTGACTACAGCACACTCGAAGTCCGCCAATTGGGTGACATCTATGAAGGCTTGCTAGGCGCGCATTTCGTTCGCGAGCGGGCGAGGACACACGCTGCAAGATTACTCACAGCCGATTGCCGCAAGTCGTGTCTGAACGCGGCCTTGGACGAACTCCGCGACGAACTCGCCCGCACCTTCAAAAATAAAAATCCCAATCTCATCGGCGAAACGCGCAAATCTCAATTGTCGAACTTTCAAAAAGAAGATGGTCCACGTAGAATGCGCTCCAGAAGCGATGGCCGATGTCTTTTCAAAAAGGAAACGTTCGCAAGTCATGGCTGCCATTCGATCGAAAGGCAACAAAGACACGGAATTGAAATTGGCATCCATTCTTCGTGCGCGCGGAATCAAAGGCTGGCGCCGGCACCAGCCGTTACCGGGCAAACCCGATTTCGTTTTTCTAAAACAGCGCCTCGCCGTGTTTGTGGATGGTTGTTTTTGGCACGGTTGCCCCAAGCACGGGCGCGAGCCAGGCAGCAATCAAAATTACTGGCTGGCCAAGTTGCAGCGCAACAAAAGTAGAGACAAGAAAGTGAATCGCATTTTACGGAATAGCGGCTGGAATGTTTTAAGACTGTGGGAACACGAACTGGCCCAAACAGCAAATGCAGCAAAGCAGATCAAGTCTAGCTTGCAGAAGCGGCAAAGAGTGGTTGAATTGAGCAAAAGATGAGTCTGACAGCAATTGAACTATGTGCAGGCGGTGGCGGCCAAGCTCTCGGCTTGGAAATGGCCGGATTTCATCACGCTGCCGCAGTGGAATACGAGCCACACTTTTGCACAACGCTCCGAAAAAACCGTCCCCATTGGAATGTTGTCCAGCAAGACATCCGTAATTTTCGCTGTGAAGATTATTCAAATATAGATTTGCTGGCCGGTGGCGTACCGTGTCCGCCATTCAGCATCGCAGGCAAGCAACTTGGAAGTGACGATGAGCGAGATATGTTTCCGGCTGCGCTGGCAATTATTGACAAAATCCGGCCGCGTGCAGTTTTGCTCGAAAATGTTCCCGGCTTGGCTTCAGCCAAGTTTGAAGATTACCGGCGCGGTCTTTTGACCAGGCTCTCCAAGTTCGGATACCAGCCAGAGTGGAAAGTCCTTCAAGCTGCTGATTATGGCGTCCCGCAGTTGCGTCCGCGTTTTATCCTCGTTGCTTTACAGCCGCGCGACGCAGAATTTTTTGAATGGCCTGAACCTAGCGGGTCATTTCGTTTGATAGGAGAAACCTTGGTGGATTTGATGGGTGGGAATGGCTGGGCTGGTGCAGAAACTTGGGCGCGAGGCGCAATGGCTATCGCTCCAACGATTGTGGGTGGATCAAAAAAACATGGCGGGCCAGACCTTGGGCCAACCCGTGCAAAACGGCAGTGGCGTGAACTTGGCGTGGATGGAATGGGTATTGCCAACGAGGCTCCTGACGAAACTTTTCCTGAAAATGGGCTGCCACGTTTGACTGTTCGCATGGTTGCACGGATTCAAAGTTTTCCTGACGAGTGGGAGTTTACAGGAAAAAAAACAATAGCTTACCGCCAAGTTGGCAACGCATTTCCTCCGCTCGTAGCACGTGCAGTCGGCTTGGCGATACGCCGTGCCCTCAATCGCCAGCGGACTCCGTTGAATGGTGCGGAACGGGTCGTGGAAATGAGATTGCTCGAAGAACACAAACCAAGAAAAAATTATGGCACTGCAAAAAGGCTCGAAGCAACTGATTCTCGAATTTCTACTGGCAAACATCGGTCGCGTCATTGAAAGCAAAGAACTTCAAGGAGCTTCCGGCTGGAAAGCCGAATGGGCGCGCCGTGTGAGGGAGCTTCGCGATGAGGAAGGTTATCAAATTCTCTCGCACAAAGACCGGGCCGATCTGAAGCCAGGGCAATACTTGCTGGAAACAGACAAACGCCGTCCAGCTTTTCATCGCGGAATTTCAAAAGAGACGAGGGCCTATGTGCTCGAACGAAACGGATACACTTGCCAGATGTGTGGACTTGCGGCCGGAGACCCTGATCCATTTCATCCAAATAGGAGCGTCCGCCTTACGATGGGTCACATAAAAGATAAATCCAAAGGTGGGAACGATTCTCCAAACAACCTCCGGGCGGTTTGCACAAACTGCAACGAAGGTTTGCAAAATACCGCGCTGCCAAAACCAGACCAAGTTTGGCTTCTGTCCCAAGTCCGCCGAGCCACAATTGACGACCAGGAAGTTGTGTTGAAGTGGTTGCAGAAAAAGTTCTCAATGAAAATTTAAGGTTCGCCATGCAATGCGCCAACCGTTGCGACGAAGATTTGACACCAATCATTTCATCACTGTCTGCGCAAGCATTCGTCGCGATTGCAAATTCGGACGTGTTCAGTTTTTTTCTCAAGAAGTTCATCAAACACAATCAGGACATCGAGATAAACGACATGCGCATGATGCCCGTGGTAATTCCCACGCGCCCGCAGCACACGCACTTGCAGGAGTTGGCGAAACTTTGCATCGAAGCCAAGCGTGCTGAATTTTCCAATCAACCGCCGCCGAATTCACTCGTGGCCCGCACCCGCGTCATCGCCACGGAGCTTATCAACGGCGCTCCACCTTATCTCCATCCGTCGGCCCAGCAAATTTTGCTGGAGACACCCAGCGACTGCCTCGCCGTCCTCGAAAACGCCGTGAACTGGGACGCCGAAAAACTCTACCGCGTCGAAGGCCTCGGCCCCTTCGACGAATTCTAATTTCACGCCGCCTACCTCGCCAGATTCTTACGCCGTGAAGATGAAAAACAAGAAGCGGCCCAAGTCCGCCGAATCGTCGCCGCCCCGGACGAAAACTGCCGCGAAAAATGCGGCGATGAAACGATTTAGCGGTCTATGGCCGCCCCCAAACCTTCAGCTTCCGCCAGTGTGTTAATCGTTGGTGCCGAAGTTGATCCCGCAGGCGTGAGATGGCGGTCTGCGCGATTTCGTCGTCGGTCAGCGCGCCGCGTGGCACTTCAATCATCGTACCGAGGTTGTCACAGCTTCAAGGATACGCACCTTCGACTGTTCGAAAACTTCCATGGCTCCATCAGGCGTCACCCGGATACTCACGTGAGAATCGGGATCACGATACCTTGGAGTAGCTCCATGTCCGGTTACATAAACTGTGAACCCGGCACGCCTGATTTCCTTCAAAACAGATTCATCAGGCAAACTCCTGCCCCCTTGGCGCCAAGGCGTCACGATGGCTATTGGCTTGGCCCCCATTCCATCGAAGAATCCCTTATTGGCTGGCCACATGGTATTAGTGCGTCCATTTGATGAACCGTGGTGACTGACTTTCACGACGCTTGGCCGGAAAAACGGGTGGTTCTTCGCCGCCCTCAGACAATCCCAGTTCCCGATCTCCATATCGCTTCCAAGAACAACTTGTGCGTTTCCGTATTCAATCAACAAAGCGATGGACACAGAGTTGGCGTCACGGTGCTCATAATCAATACGGCCATCACTTGCGATGCTGCCGCTGACATTCTGCACCAACTTGTTCATTTCGGGAAGCCACGGGCCAATGGGCCTGAACCGCAAATGTTCTCCGTTCACGTCCGATTCAAGAACAGCCTCCATTTCTTCCGAGCCTCCGATGTCGTGGGCGGGCATGTCATGCTGTTTAGTCCGCATGCTTAGGAAGTTGAACAATTGTCGAATCATCGATGCTGTCTGCGGAAGGTCTCCACCACGTTGGGCGGCCAGTTTGCCAAAGAATTGCATCCAATAACCCGGCGTTAATCCCGGCCAATACAGCCCCCGTCCGATGCGAACACCCGCCAAGTGCAAACCAGCCGCAAGATTAAAGATGTGATCAAGATGCGGATGGGTGGCGACGACAAACTCCAACTCTGCAAGTTGGAGTACTCGCAGCTTATCCACAAGCCAGCGGCCTTCCTGCGGGCTGTGCGCATCCACCAAAGCGCCGCGCCAGCCACCCTCGGCTCTCGGCCAACGCAGAAAAATCGTTTCGCCGAAACCGGAACCGTAGACGTGAACTTCCAAACTCATTCAGCTTTCGGCTTTCGCCGCCCCAAACCGGAGTTCCGGTCCCATTCCTCCATCTCACGCCGATACCGGGCCACCTCTGCTGTGTCGCTCCAGTCTTTCGGCGGCTTCGGCAAGCCCTCCTCCAGTTCGTTGGTTGGCGGAGGCAGAACTCCACATCCAGGTGGTATCCGATGCGACGTGACGTTTCCGTTGGGGTCAATTACCAGCGATATGTCAAAGCGAGACTCCAACTGAGCGCCCGCTGGGATTGTCTTGCGCAACAGGTCAAACTCGACCCAGCCGGTTTGTTTGTGATATACACTCACGGCACAAGATCCGTCGGGCCAGAAATGTTCCAGGGTTGCCTGGGCGAGAATCGTCGAGGGCGCAAGCCCAGGTTTTGGCGGTCGTGGGTCGCGGAGAGACGTTTCCTGACCAGGAATTTGCCGAGACGCACGCCCGACTAACTTGGCGACACGATACCTTCTTCCCTGAACTCGTGAATACCATCCTGAATAGGTGGTCCAAGCTTCATGATCGTCACGGTTCGCTTCAAACCTTTGTCTTGCTTCGTTTACCTTGATTTCGATTTCTTCCAGAGTCGGCATAGTCTGGTCTTTTCTGATCGCTGCCTAGCTTTTCAGCAGTTTGTTTGCCACTTCCGCCAACTCAAATGGCAACGTGTCGATCTTGCTTTCGATTTGGGTCTTATTGTCGAAAGGAAGACCTTCCAGGATCTCTGGATTTGCTACGGAGGTGAGGATGATGATTGGTACGCCCGGGAAACGCTCACGAATCTGATGCCAGAAAACTATCCCTGTTGCCAAGCCCTCGGCAGCGTCCTTGAGTTCCGGCCGACCCAATGTCGGCATCATGATGTCCACGACAAAGAGATCAGCCGGCTTGGGGTTTTGGAGATACTCGAACACCTTGTCCACTGTGTCCAAGTGAGCGACTTCGTGACCGCTATCGACCAAAGCCTGAACATAATAGTCAACGGGTCCATGCTCGTCGTCTATCAGGACAATTCTCGCCATAACCGGGCTAGCTTACGATTTGCGAGGAGGAGGCTGCAACCTCAAACTTGACGGCAATTGTATCTCGAATTGGGTTGGTTTGTAACGCTTCCGCAAAACGACTTCACCTCCGTGTGCCTGCACAATATTCTGGACCACATACAAACCTATGCCTTGGCCAGCCACGTCCCGTTCCTTCGCTTCTGTGGAGCGAAACCCTGGTCGGAAGATGCTTTCCTCCAATCCGCTCGGGACGCCAATTCCCCAATCCGAGAACCAAATAATATAGAGATTTCCATGCAGACCTCCTTCGATTCGGACTCGCAAGACTTTGCCTTCTGCGTACTTAATCGAGTTGGAAAGCAGATTGAAAAAGACCTGCTGAAACTGATTTCGGTCGATCCACAAGTAAGGGATCTCCGAAAAATCGCCGTAGGCAATGTCCACACGCGGAAAACGCTTTTCTTGCAGCAGCAGCCCCACCTGATTCACGGCGGGAGCCACGACATCCCGCAACAGCAGAGTCTTGGAAGCCTGTATCTTAATCTGGCCGGGCTGAGAAGCAAACAGCCTGGCGTTGGTTGTGAGGCGTCCCATGAGTTGCGTCCAATCCAGGATGTCCTTCGGATAATCCTTCCCAAATTCAGATGCGGCGCTGATTTTTCTTACCTTCAAGGAATGCTGCAGATGATCCACTGCGCCACGAATGGCCACTAGCGGCCCTCGAAACTCATGTGTCATGCGGAGGACCGCTTCTTTCTGGCGTTCCTGAAGCGTCAGTAGCTCCAAGTGGGGCAGGGCCGCCTGCACGATCGCGTCAAGGACGGCCGCATCCTCGTCGGTAAACATCGTGCCCGCACGGGAATTAGGCAGCGGCTTTTTGTTCCGCAGGCGAATTACTCCCAGCACAGGCCCTCCAATCCGCACCATTGAGGCAAACATGCACTCGTCTCTTGCGTTTTCATCCGGCTTTCTCAGTTCCCGAGATCGCCATTTCGTCCGCCCCTTCCGAACTCGAGTTGTGTCGGCAACCAAACGAAGCTCGCGGCTTTCCCAAACCGCGCCCGTGATGCCCTCTCCTTTTCGGTAAAACCGTTCTTGTGGGGGGAACTCCGGGTCCCATTCAATGCCGGTGGTTCCGAGTTGTTCATCCACTTCGAGGCGCCGCCCCGTTTCGTCAACGAGAAAAATGGAAACCGCATCGCAATCAAAGACATTGTGCACGAGATCCCGGAGACGAGGAAGAAACTCAGCGCGACTCGTCAGACCTGCACAGGCGAGGCTGGTTCGCGTGGCTGCGGCGGAGCAGTTTTCGTTCACCAACATGTCGGCAAGTTGGCTTAGTTGCATGCCCAGCCGACTGAATTCTTCCTTGCGTTGCTTCCAGATGTCGTAGTGCTGCTTGTCGGAAGGAAACAGATTCAGGAGATAGCGCAGGAGTTGTGTGTTTGCTGAGTTGAAGACGGGCACCGTAATCATGTAGCCGCCTTTTGCAGCTTGCAACATCCCCGCCTCTTCGAATCTATCAAGCTTCCCGATGCGGTTCAGATCGAATTCCTGCCACTGCTTGTCGCGCGCAACTTGAGCGGAGAGACTCCTGGGAACCGAGCACACAGTCTTCAACGACGGCGGCCCGCCCGCTACTGCAAGGAGATAGAGTTCTTCATTCCGCGGATAATAGCTGTATAGCGCCACTGCATCCAACCCACCCCAGGAGTAAAGCACATCTACCGCCTTTTGGTAAAACAATGCCGGTTCTCGGACTGTCTCAGGAAGAAGTTCTGAGAGAAAATTTACCCCGAAGATTGTCCTTGAATCCGGGTGTGTGAAAGCTTTTTGTGCCTGGACCTCACGCTTCCGCAAGGACTCAATTTTTGCATAGTCCACCCGCAAACGGGTTTTGTGCGAAAGCCATTCGGAGCACGCCAGCGCGCTATCCAGGGGTCCCTTTTCAGCGCAGTCCAGTTCAACGACCACCCAACCCTCGAAGGCGATCTTGACCAGTGTTTGTAGAACCTTTTCCAGCGCAACTACCCCTTTGCCGAGGGGCACAAATCCATGGGTGTAGCGGTGCGAATACCGCCCGTATGCAGGGGTCCAGTCCTTAAGATGGACCGCCGCCAGTGATGACTGGAAGTCTTCGAGCACCTTCGAGCAGTCCTCCTCCGCAATCGTCAGATGGGCCGTATCAGGAAGAAGGCGAAGGTCACCGGGTTTCTTTCCTCCACGAGTTCGCTCACATCTGCGCTGCACCCACTTCCGATAACGCTGTAGTCGCTGTTCAGCCTGTCTGGTAGTCTTCACTCTCATGAACCAGTGAGGATGCAGAGCCAAGACAAACGGCTTCTCGAGCCGCAAAGCACTGAAAGCAGGCCAATTCAAGTCTTCGATGTGCAGATAGGGTGGCCGGTAATCTCCACAAAACTTCACTCGTGTAGGCAAAGTGCCTCCAGCTAATCCTGCCAACTGCAAGCCGTGGCGCTGCAGCATCGCCAGAAGTTCCTGAACGCCGCGAACCGGACGGCGCCCTCCGTCCGCCTGCTCATCGCGCACATGGATCTCATCCGGGCTTTGAGCGAATTCCACGCCTTCGTAACCACAAGCGGCAATCACCTCGAGAACCCGGTCGAGGTCATCAATTCGGCGCCCCCAAGTGATCGTATGAAAGGCCAAGTGGAACTTCTCCTCGCCCCTCCATTGGGCAGAAGACACCTGGCTGTCTGCGGTCACCTCGCTGCCGGTCATGTGTTTTTCGTCCATCGTACGTCGCAGATTTCCAATGGTACACCACTGTATAAGAGGCACAAACTGAAAATCAGACGCGGGCGAAAGTGAAGGTGACACTGGATTGGCGTAAAAGCGTCCTTGCCAATCTGCCGGTGTGCGCTATAATGAGCGTATGAAGACTCTTACAATTACCGAGGGACGCGGCCGGCTCGGCTACTGGCTCAAAAAAGCGGCGCAAGGAGAAGACGTTGGCTTTGTGTTTGAGGGCAGGATTGTGGCGTTGCGTCCAGTGGAAGTGGTTTCCACGGATTACGCGCTTCAGGAATACGGTTTGACGCCCGAAGAAATGGCCGCGGCGGAAAAACGGATTGGCGCGGAACTCAAAGCTGCGCGGAAGCGCGGTGCGTTGACACGCTTTACCGGGAGCAAAGATGATTTCCGTTGAACTGTCCAGGCGGTTCAAAAAGATTGTGCGGGCAGCCGGGCGGGAGGCGGAGGTTTCCGCCACCTTGAAATCGCTGTTGGACGGTTTTGGCCAGCCGCACGCGCACACCAGGCTGGCGATCAGGAAGCTGGGCAAACATCTATACGAATGCCGCACCGGTCTGGCGTGGCGGCTCATTTTTGAGGCGCGCAAGGGCGTGCTGACCTTTGATTTCGCAGGCGATCACGACGAAGTGCAAAACTACCTTCGGGGCAAGCGCTGAACAATCTCACTGCTGCTTAAAGAGCGAGAAATAGGGATTCAGAAACTTGAACAGAAGCCAACAAAGTGAACAAAGGGGGAAAGTTTCAGACTTTGTTTTCTTCGTTTTCTTCTGTAGAAGATTTTTGCGCCCTTTGCGCCTTTTCGTGGCTTCCTGAAATTCGAGAGCCGAGACAAGCCGGCGCGACGAGTCCGCCGTCGTTGGCTCTTTGGCGCGATAAATAAGTTTTGGGTTGAGTTACGAAATTTAAGAGTCAACATGGCAGGCATAAGCCGGCACCAGTGGCCATAGCTGGTCGTTGGGCACCGGTTAGCGGGATGCACCTTTGTTAAACTGAAACGACGTGCAACAAATATGAGGTGACCAATGAAAACAGCGCCAAGTGAACATATTAAAGCGAAAATCATTAATTGTCTTCGTGATATGAAAGCGCCCGGCCATGCGAGCGAGATCGCGGTTCATATTCAGGAAACGCGAGAAGACACACTCCAGGCAATCCAACGGTTGGTAAAAGACAGGACCATCAAGGGTAAACAGGATTTTACCCTGTTCAATTCCACAGGTGAAACCATTGCTTACATCTTGGCTGATCCATTACTGCAGCCGGTGTTAATTCCAAGTTCCGTTCCGCCTTCGCCGTTGACACCGCACTCGCGGCATACCCCGACTCCGGGGCATTAGGTCAAACGTGGGGCATGACCAAGGTCGCCGCCATTTTGTTTGGCGCGAGCATGCTGGCCGGCTTGGCAGCATAACGCGGCCTGGCTGAACGGCGCGTTTCTACGTTGCCCGTATTGTGGAAAGATTGGCTCGTGGCGATACGACGATGCGGGAGCACTCGTTAAGGAAAAGGATGAAGACGGTTGGGTTCTGAGCACCACGCAGCTTCGCGTATGTCGCAAGTGCAAACGTGTAGTCCTTGAGAAATGGTCCGACTGTGAAGGCCGCGGTTTTGTGCGGCATCCCGGCGGCACGAACACCGAGCCAAGCGCTGCACCGGAGAGTGGCCCCGCGACGAGTTGATTCGTTATTGCTCGATTTACGGATGGAGCTGGTGTTACATTGACGCGGCCTGACACATGAAAGCAGCATTACTCACCGGAATCAGACAATTCAAAATCGGACAGGTGCCGGAACCCAAAATCGTCAAAGCCACCGATGTGCTCATCCGGATAAAAACCGTGGGTGTCTGCGGTTCGGACATTCACTATTACACCACCGGCAGAATCGGCTCCCAGATTATTGAATTTCCCTTCATCGTCGGGCATGAGGCGGCCGGCATCGTCGAGCAGGTCGGAAAAAAAGTGACCCGCGTAATACCTGGTCAACGGATTGCCATTGACCCGGCGGTGTATTGCGGGCACTGCGATCAATGCCGGGCCGGACGGGAAAACACCTGTCGCAAGCTTCTCTTCCTGGGCTGCCCGAAACAACTGGAAGGCGCCCTGTGCGAGTACATCGTGCTTCCCGAAATTTGTTGTTTCCCGATAAACGACAGCACGACGTTTGAGCAGGCGACCTTGTCCGAACCGCTGGCCATTGCCGTTTATGCGGTCGAAAGATCCCGGCTCCCCGTCAAAGCCAGTGTTGCCATTCTCGGTGCCGGCCCCATTGGCATGTCCGTTTTCCACGTCTTGCGCACGAAAAATGTCGGCGATGTTTTTGTCACGGACAAAATCCCGGAGCGGCTGGCCTTTTCGCAAAAATTGCATCCCAAATGGTGTGGCAATCCGGAGCGCACAGACGTGGTCAAAGAAATATCACAAGCAGAGCCGTTGCTGATGGACGTTGTTTACGAATGCAGCGGGGACAAGGACGCGTTCGACGACGCCATAAAATTATTGAAACCGGGCGGGACGCTCGCGATTGTGGGCATTCCTGAAATAGACGAAATCTCCTTTCCCATCCATGAATTGCGGCGGAAGGAAATCACCATCATCAACATCCGCCGGCAAGCCCACTGCACGCAAAAGGCGATTGATTTGCTGGAGTGCCGCAAAATCAACATGGACGCGATGGTGACCCATCATTTATCATTGGCAGAAACCCGGCAAGCCTTCGACCTCGTGGCCGATTATCGTGACGGAGTGATGAAAGCCATGATATCAATGGATTATCAGGGCACTGCCGGAAAACTAAAATCGCACCCTGAAGAAAAGATGGAAAGTCTAGTCATCGGCCTGGATTCCAGCACCACGGGCACCAAGGCGATTGCCTTTGACAAAAAGGGAAACGTCGTGGCGCATGCCAGTGAACCAATTCCGCTTTCCTCTCCGCAGCCGAATTACTACGAACAGGACCCGGGCGACTGGTGGGTTTCCGCGCAGAGAGCTTTGCAAAAAATCACCCGCCAAATTGATCCCGAACGAATCGTGGCCCTCGCCGTCTCCAATCAAAGAGAAACGTTTGTCCCGCTGGGCAGCGATGGGAACTGCCTCCGACCGGCCATCGTCTGGTTGGATGAACGGTGCAAGGACGTAGTGGAATCATTCGCACAAAAAATCGGACTACGGGAAATACACCGCATCACCGGCAAACCGATCGACTATGCGCCCGTGGTCTATCGCCTGGCATGGATGAAAAAGCACGAACCGGATTTGTTCAGGAAAATCCGCATGGTTTGCGACGTGCACACCTGGCTGGTTTGGAAACTGACAAGCTCATTCAAGACAAGCTGGGCAAGTGCAGACCCCCTCGGACTATTCGACTTAGAAAACAAGAAATGGTCGCCGGTGATCCTAAGCGCCCTGGAATTAACCGAAGCGCAACTGCCTGCGGCATATTGTCCCGGCACGGTTATCGGCCGGGTCACCAAAGAGGCATCGGAGTTGACCGGCCTGAGCATGGGGACATTGATTGTGGCCGGCGGTGGTGATGGACAGGCGGCCGGCTTGGGGGCAAATGCGCTCACATCCGAGCGTGCCTATCTCAACCTGGGCACGGCGGTGGTGGCGGGTGTTTACGGGACGCGCTACCGGACCAGCGAGGCGTTTCGCACGATGGGCGCCGTTTCTGAAAGCGGGTATTATTACGAATGCAGTCTCCGGGCCGGCACGTTCGCGATTGACTGGTTTTTAAAAAATATCCTGAACATCGAGCCGGTGAAACAACCCGGCATCTATAAACAACTGGAACAAGATGCACGACAGATTCCCGCCGGAAGCGACGGGTTGTTGCACCTGCCGTATTTATGCGGCGCCATGAACCCGTATTGGGATATCAACGCCCGGGGGGCATTTGTCGGCCTGTCATCCTCCCACAATCGCGGTCACATGTACCGGTCCATTTGGGAAGGCATCGCCTTTGAGCAATTATTTGCCATCAACGCCGTCGAAAAAACCATCGGCGCCCGGGTGCGTGAATTTGTCGCAGTTGGCGGCGGGGCCGACAGCGATTTGTGGTGCCACATTATGGCCGACGTGACCGGGAAAATCATTTGCCTTCCCGAACACACCGAGGCATCCGGTTTGGGCGCGGCCATCGCCGCCGCCGTAGGCGCAGGCTGGTACCCGACATTCAAGCAGGCCGCACAGGAAATGGCCGGAGCCGAAAAAAAGATCAAACCGGACGTGCAAAATCACGAAAAGTATCGCCAACGGTTTGCGGCGTATCAAACGATCTATCCGGGGTTGAAAACCGCAAATGCATCGCCTTCGTAGGAAGCAGTGGGCTTCTTAGTTGGTAGGGACGACCTGCTGGTCGTCCGAGGCCGCGCGGCAGCGCGGCCCTACCATTCAAATTGTGAATCAGAAATTCAAATTAGCCCACTACCCGGCCACAAGTCTCCTGTGGACTTTGACACTCAACTCAACTAAAACTATGCCCCATGCGCCCGCTGACAGTCCGCAAAACCGGGACAAGGGCAAATTTGTCCGTCGTGCCGGGGTCGCATAACCGGGTGAATTAAATTTTATCTCGTCCGCCGTTTAAACATGGAACTGAAATTCATTCTGGAATCACTCCTGTTCTCCGCGCAAAAACCGTTGAGCGTAAAAGAGCTTCGTGACGTGCTGGCCGCTGCGGCCGAAGCGGAAGACGCCGACGCCACCGCCAAATCGCTTACCAAAATCAAGGAGAGCGAATTGACCACCGCCTTGGAACAACTGGCGCGCGAACACGAAACCGCCGCGCGCAGTTATCGCCTCGCGTGCGTCGCAGGCGCGTGGCAATTCATCACGCAACCGGAATTTTCGCCGTGGCTCAAGGCACTGGTCGGACAAAAAATCCGTCCGCCGCGCCTGTCGCAGCCCGCGCTCGAAACGCTGGCCATCATCGCCTATCGCCAGCCCATCACCCGCGCTGAGGTCGAGCAGATTCGCGGCGTGAACGTGGACGGCGTTATGCAAACGCTGATGGAGCGCGGTCTGGTCGAGACTGCCGGTCGTGCCGAGGTGGTGGGCCGTCCGCCGACTTACGGCACCACACCGTTGTTCCTCGAATATTTCGGCCTGCGCGGTTTGGGAGATTTGCCCGCCGCAGATGAACTCCGCCGCATCACCATCGAAAAACCGCCCGCACCCGTCACGGCCGAACCCGGCCTGGCCACCAATCCGCCGGAGCAACTTCATCTGAATGAAGAGGGAAAAATGAAGAAGGCAGAAACCGCTGCGGCCCCGCCGGTTGGTCAATCGCCCAATCCTGCCGCATGAAAGCGATTTGATTCTTCCTTCGGAATGCCGCATTCTTCCTTCGCGTGAACATTTCCGAACATCGCAAGGCGATTGACAAGCTGGACGCGCAGATTGTCCGGCTGCTCAACGAGCGCACGCGCCACGTGCTGGCCATTGGCGACATGAAACTCAAGGCCGGCGAGGAAGTTTACGCGCCGCACCGCGAACACGCCGTGTTCGACCGCGTCTGCGGGCTGAACCAGGGGCCGATCACCAACGAACAACTCCGCGCGGTTTATCGCGAAATCATGTCCAGTGCACTGGCGCTCGAAAAGACGATGACCATCGCCTATTTCGGGCCGGAGGCGACCTTCACACATCAGGCGGCCATCCAGCGGTTCGGTTCGAGCTTGAAATACTCGCCGCAAAAGACCATCGGGGACGTTTTCACCGAGGTCAGCAAGCGGGGCGCGGATTACGGCGTTGTGCCCGTGGAAAATTCCACCGAGGGCGTCGTCACGCACACGCTCGACATGTTCATGGACAGCGATTTGAAGGTCGTTTCGCAAATCGTCCTGCCCGTGCAGCAATGTCTTTTGATCCCGCGGGGCGGGACGCGCAAGCAAATCAAAAAGCTTTACGTGCATCCGCAGTCGCTGGCGCAATGCCGCGGCTGGATTCAAATTCATCTGCCGGGCGTGGAAATCGTCGAGACTTCATCGAACGCGCGTTCAGCAGAACTGGCGGCAAAGGAAAAATCCACCGCCGCCATCGCCGGCGTGCTCGCCGCCGAAAAATACGGCCTGCAAATTTTGGAACAGGACATCCAGGACAACGCCGACAACGCCACGCGGTTCCTCGTGCTGGGCCGCCAGTGCAGTCCGCCGACCGGCGACGACCGCACGAGCCTGATGCTCAGCGTCGCCGACAAGGCCGGGGCATTGCACGAGGCCATCGCCGCGTTCCGCCGTTACCAAATCAACATGACGAAGATTGAATCCCGTCCGAGCAAACGGAAGGCGTGGGAATATTTCTTCTTCATTGATTGTGAAGGTCACGCGCAGGACCGGAAAGTCGCCAGAGCGATCCAGCTTTTGGGCAGGCACTGCAATTTTGTCAAGGTCCTCGGCTCGTATCCCAACATGGAATAGTTTCACTCCTCAACATATTGTGACGTTTTAACACCTGCGCGCCGCAAGGGGAACCGGGTGGGAAACCCGTTCAACTCCTTCACGAAAGACAAGAAACATGGTTCAAGATTCCGGCAATCCTCCTGACCGCAAACCGCCGCAGGGACCTGGACGAACCTTTCCAGGCATCCCATCCAAACTGGTCGTTCGGCTGCCAAAGGCGGAACGGCCGCAGACTTTCACCAAGATTTTCCGCTGGCGTTTGCCCGCCGGCCAGAAGCAGGAACCGGCCACCGTTGAAGTTGTGGGCACGTTCACCAAATGGCAGAAGGTGCCGCTGGTCCGTGACGATGCGCGGCGCACCTGGCAGGTGACGCTGCACGACGTTCCGTGCAACCGCACGCATCGCTACATGCTGCTCGTGGACGGCAAGCCGGTTCGCGACGAACACTGCGATGGCCTGGCCATCCCGAGCAACTCGCAGGAAGCACAATATCAATTGATGACGACTCGTGGCCCGCGCGTGCTCATGCTCTTTGCGCAGACGAAATAAAACCGGTTTCATCGGGGAGGGCGGGCGTCCCCGCGAGCCGTAAAAGTGAATTGATATGAGCGCGCCTTCCGCGCATCCTCGGCACGTGAGCCATCTTGACCATGCCCGCAAAGTGTTCGACATCGAACTTGCCGCGCTCAAGGCCGTGCGCGCCCAGCTCAACTCGGCGTTTGACAGCGCGGTGGCAATGATGGTCGAAGCGTTGAGCCAGCGAGGCAAAGTCGTCGTGGTCGGCATCGGCAAATCGGGCAACGTCGGACAGAAAATCGCCGCCACGCTCACCAGCACCGGCTCGACCAGCATCGTGCTCAACAGCGTGGACGCTCTGCACGGCGACCTCGGCATCGTCAACGACGGTGACGTGGTTCTGGCGTTGAGCTATTCCGGGGAGTCGGAGGAATTGTTGAACCTGCTTCCCGCGTTGAAACGATTTTCCGTCAAAATGATTTCGCTGACCGGGAACTTGAAATCGTCGCTGGCCCGGCACAGTGACGTGGCGCTGAACGTTCGCGTGCCGAAGGAAGCCTGTCCGTTCAATCTGGCGCCGACCTCCAGCACCACGGCGATGCTCGTGATGGGCGACGCACTGGCAATGGCGGTGTTGCAGGCGCGCGGTTTCAAGCAGAAGGATTATGCGAAATATCATCCGAGCGGCGCGATTGGCCGCGCGATGCTGCTGCGCGTGGGCGAAATCATGCGCACTGGCGAACGCAACGCGGTGGCGGGCGAAAACCTGCCGGTGAAGGAGGCGTTGCTGGTGATGACGCATGCCCGGTCCGGCAGCCTGGGCGTCGTCAACGCGCGCGGCAAACTTGTCGGCGTGTTCACCGACGGCGATTTCCGCCGTCGCATGGCCACGGACGAACATCTGCTGACCCGGCCGTTGAAGAAAGTGATGACGCGTAATCCGATTTGCATTTGTGAAAACGCGCTGGCTGCCGAGGCGTTGAAAATCTTCAACGAACGGAACATTGACGATTTGATCGTGGTGAACGCGAAGCGCGAGCCGGTCGGCCTGGTGGATTCGCAGGACCTGCCGAAGCTGAAGATAATGTAAACCTCGCGCAAAGGCGCAAAGGCGCAAAGTCCATCAAAGACCGTTCACAATCCGTGTGATGCCGTTCTTAATCAGGTCTTCACCGAAGTTGATCAGCAATCCAAGTTTTTTGTCGGACAACCGCAAATAGGTGAGGAGTTGTTTTTTGTGAACTTTGGCGATGGTTTCGACCGACTTCAGTTCGATGATGACCTTCTCTTCAACCACAAGGTCAGCTCTGAAACCTTCTTCCAGGTGAATTTCCTCGTAGATGACTGGAATCGGTTTTTGCCGAACCGCGCGCAATCCGCGCCTGCCTAACTCGTAAGCCAGTACCGCCTCGTAAACTGATTCGAGCAAGCCGGGGCCGAGTCGAGTGTGAATTTTGAACGCTGCATCAACAATTTGTTTGGAGATTTCATTTTCAGTCATAGACCGACACTGAAACGCGCCTTGTTCCGAAACGCAATCTCTAATTTTCTTTGCGCCTTTGCGCCTTTGCGCGAGGCTCATTCCAGCCCGCTGGCCTTGCGTGCACGTTTCAAAACCTCATGCGCCTTGGCTCGCGCCTTGTGCGCGCCGTCGGCGAGGACTTTGTTCACGTGATCCAAATTTGCGGTCAACTCCGCGCGCTGCTTCCGCGCCTCAGCGAAATAATTCCAATAGTGCTCGAACAACGCCTTCTTCAAATCACCGTAGCCGAGGCCGCCGACGCGCAGACGTTTTTCAAAATCCTTGGCTACGCCCGCCGGCGCCACGAGTTTGAGCAATTGAATGGCGAGATTCTTGTCGGCGTCAGGCTTGGGTTCCTGCGGCGTGCGGCTGTCCATGACGATGCCCATGATTTTTTTGCGGATGGCCTTTTCGTCGCCGAAGATTTCAATCGTGTTGCCGTAGCTCTTGCTCATCTTCTGGCCGTCCGTCCCGGGGACGACGGCGACCTCCTCGCGGATTTGCGGTTCGGGAATCACGAACGTCCGGCCGTATTGCTCGTTGAACTTGATGGCGATGTCGCGCGTCATTTCGAGGTGCTGCTTCTGGTCGCGCCCCACCGGCACGATGTTCGAGTCGTAAATCAAAATGTCCGCCGCCATCAACACCGGATAGGCAAACAGGCCGTGCAGGGGCGCGATGCCTCTGGCAATTTTGTCTTTATAGCTCGTAGCCCGTTCGAGCATACCCATCGGCGTGACCGTCGAAAGCAGCCAGGTCAATTCGGTCACTTCCGGCACGTCGGATTGCCGGAAGAAAACGGTTTTCTCCGGGTTGAGGCCGCACGCGAGAAAATCCAGCGCGACATCGAGCGTGTTTTTGCGGCGCTCCGCCGCGTCGGTCAGCGAGGTCATCGAATGGTAATTCGCAATGAAATAAAACGCCTCGCCCTTTTCCTGCAGCTCGATGGCGGGCCGCATCATCCCGAAATAATTTCCGAGGTGCAGCGCGCCGCTGGGCTGAATGCCTGACAAAATTCGCATGGGGAAAGTTTAATGGGAAAACATCGAACATCCAACATCGAACTCCGAACTTCGAACGCGGCGCGCTTCCGGAATTAATTGGATGTTCGACGTTCAGTGTTCGATGTTATTCCTGCGGCAGGGTTCAGCCCCTTTTCCAACCCTTTGTCATGTCTTAAAACGACTCCAGGAAATTTGTGCCTTTGTATGATTTTACGTGCCCGTCGAAGTACACGGCGTTCCGGGTCGCCCCGTGATTCGGAGCTTCTGCTTCCAAAGGCCAGTAGCCGTTGTAGAGTTCTACATCAATGTCGGAAACTGCAAAAACATCCGAAACCGGGCCATATCCGCCGATGGCACTTAACTTGACAGGACTCACGCCAAACAATTGAGCGCTGCCGTCACCTGGATAGCCAAATGGATTAACCGTGAGGTTCACCACGCCGTTGCTGTAGGGAAATGCGACCACGTAAGTAACACGCGTCATGGCCACATCGGGAGATTCTCTCGAAAACTTGCCGTAACCCGGGCAAAACAAGACCTGAACGTAATTACTTTCGGTGTCCGACATTTGTTTGGGGTCTTTTGCGCCCAAGTCACTTGCCAGGTGGTAGGCGAGCTCGGTGTTGAACCTGCCAGGGGTGGCCGTGGTATTATAGTAGTAGCATCTTTGTCCATATTCACAAGGTCCGGGCAGGACATCATTATTTTCGCTTGCAAATATTAAAATCGCCGCGCCGGTTTGCTTCAGATTGGAGGCGCATTGTATGGCATACGCTTTGAGCTTGGCCTTGGACAGCACCGGCAAAAGCAGCGCCGCCAAAATCGCGATGATGGCGATGACCACCAAAAGCTCGATCAACGTAAAAGCGGTTGAACGCGACGGGTTTTGCCGTGATGGTCTTTTCATAAAAGCAATCCTGGCTGCCATTTGACGGAATTGCTTCAGGTGAACAGTTTTAAAATAGCCCGCCGACCGCGACTGGCAACAGAAAATCTGGATGGCCAGCCGGAATTTTGAAGTCAAAGCGGCAAACCACTATTTGCGAGACTTCAGCGTTCCGGCTTTCACTTCCCATCGCTGCAAATCTTTGCCGAGTTCGCTCGGCCAGTTTTCCTCGGTGGCGGTCATGAAAACCTGGCTGCTGCTCTTGCGCGCGTGCTCCAGCAACGGCAGGAAACCGCTGCGCCGCTTCACGTCCAGCTCGCCCATCACGTCGTCAATCAGCAGCACCGGCGGCGAACCGTGGATGCCCGCGAGAAATTCCGCCTGCGCCATTTTCAGCGCCATGGCCAGCGTGCGTTTCTGGCCTTCGCTGCCGAACTGCGCGGCGGATTTTTCGTTGAGCAACAACTGCAAATCATCACGGTGCGGCCCGACGAGCGTGGAACGATACGTCCGTTCCCGCGGACGCGATTGCGCCAGTTCCACGGCGAAATCTTTTTTCACGCTCGGCTGATATTCAATGCGCAATTCCTCGGCGTCGTTCGAGATACGCCGGTATGCCAGCCGCGCCAGCGGTGAAAATTTCGGCGCGAGTTCGCGCCGGGCGCGGATGATTTCATCGCCGAGCTTCACCAGTTCCCGCGAAAAGCTGTCGAGCGCGGCTTCATCCACGACACGTTGCTTGAGCAATGCGTTGCGGGCGCGGACGGCGCGCAGGTAACGCTGGAGCAACGGCAGATAGCCGGGCTGCGTCTGCGCGAGCAGCAGATCGAGAAACCGCCGCCGCGCCCGCGCCGTGCCTTTGACTAGATGCAAATCTTCCGTGCAAAACACCACCGCACGCAGCACGCCGAGGTAATCCGTGAGTTTTTTCACCGGCTGGCCGTCCAACGCCAGTTTGCGCTCGCTGGCTGACCAGAACATTTTGATTTCGCGCACGCCCTGGGTAACGACGTTGCCGCCGACGAAATAGCCGCGTTGCCCATGCCGGATCATCTGCGCGCCGCCGACGCCGCGGAACGAGCGCAGCGTGGCCATGAGATAGATCGCTTCGAGGATGTTCGTCTTGCCCTGCGCGTTGTCGCCGAGCAGCAGGTGGAAGCCGGGTGCGAAATCCGCGTCCAGCCGGGCGTAATTGCGGAAGTCGCGAAGTCGCAGATGGGCCAGATGCACGTGGAGAAAATAGGAGCGCGGACGGCTCGTCCGCGAGTTTTTTCAGCGAATTGAAACGGCGGCGAATTTTTTCGGCAATCTAAATCGCCAGCAGCAGCCGCTTGATTTCCTTCAATCGCGCCTTGGCTTCCTTTTTCGTGAGACGTGGGAATTTCCCGCCGAGCGTGAGGAAATCGCCGTGGCGCGTGAGCATCAGTTTGTCGTCCTTCACTTCAATGGCGGTCACAGCTTTTTCGCTGGCGAGAATTTTGAGTTCGGCCACGAACAAGAGCAATTCCACTGCTGGCGGCAACGGTCCGAAGCGGTCGCGTAATTCCTTCTGCAAATTTTCCAGCGCGGATTTTTCATTGGCTTGCGCGAGCTTGCGGTAGATTTCAATGCGGTGCTGCGATTCAGTAACGTAGTTATGGGGTAAGTCAGTAGTCAGTGGTCCGTAGTCAGCAGCTACTGACGACTGACTACTGACTGCTGACTCGTTCAGAAAATCCAGTTTTACGCTCACTTCGACGCGCGGTTTCACTTTTTCGCCCTTCAGCGCGCTGACGCTTTGCTTGAGCAACTGGCAGTATAGCTCGAAGCCGACGGCGGTGATGTGGCCGCTTTGTTCCGCGCCGAGCAGGTTGCCTGCACCGCGGATTTCGAGGTCGCGCATGGCGATTTTGAAGCCGCTGCCGAGCGTGGAGTATTGCCGGATGGCGCTGATGCGTTTGCGCACGTCGGTGAGCAGGCTCACGTGGCGCGGCAACAGCAGGTAGGCGTAGGCCTGATGCTTGTAGCGTCCGACGCGCCCGCGCAACTGGTAAAGGTCGCTGAGGCCGAAGCGGTCGGCGCGGTCAATGATGATGGTGTTCGCATTGGGAATATCGAGGCCGCTCTCGATGATGGTCGTGGAAAGCAAAACGTCCGCCTCGCCGTTGACGAATTTCGCCATGACCTCTTCCAGTTCGTCGTCGTCCATCTGGCCGTGGCCGACAACGATGCGCGCGTGCGGCAAAAGCCGTTTCAGCCGGTCGGCCATCGTCTGAATCGTCATCACGCGGTTGTGCAGGAAGAAAACCTGCCCGCTGCGATTCAGTTCGCGCTGGATGGCGTCGCGGATGACGCGCTCGTCGAATTGGATGACGATGGTTTCAACCGGCAGGCGGTCGTGCGGCGGCGTCTGGATGGTGCTCATGTCGCGTGCGCCGGTGAGCGCGAGGTAAAGCGTGCGGGGAATCGGCGTGGCGCTGAGCGTGAGCACGTCCACCAGCGTCCGCAGCCGCTTGAACTTTTCCTTGTGCAACACGCCGAACCGCTGTTCCTCGTCAATCACCACCAGCCCAAGCTCCTTGAATGCGATGTCATTCTGAATCAACCGGTGCGTGCCGATAACGATGTCCACCGAGCCATTGGCCAAGTCTTTCACGACACGTTGTTGCTGGCGGCGCGAACGGAAACGCGAGAGCAGTTCAATGCGGACTGGATAATCGGCCATGCGTTCACGGAACGTGTTGAAATGCTGTTGTGCCAACACGGTCGTGGGCACGAGCACGGCAACCTGTTTGCCACCCATCACGGCCTTGAACGCGGCGCGAATGGCAACTTCGGTCTTGCCGAAGCCGGCATCGCCGCAAATCAGCCGGTCCATCGGCTTGGCGCGTTCCATGTCGGCTTTGGTTTCGGTGATGGAGCGGATTTGGTCCGGCGTTTCCTCGTAGATGAATGCGCTTTCAAATTCGCGTTGCCACGGCGCGTCTGGCGCGAAAGCGTGGCCGGGCTGCGATTCGCGGACGGCTTGGATTTGCAGCAACTCCGCGGCAACATCGCGCACCGCGCGTTCGGCTTGTTCCTTTGCCTTGCGCCAGCGCGTGCCGCCGAGCGTGTTCAAAGGCGGATGCGCCTTGCCGGCACCGACGTATTTACTGACGAGATGCGACTCGGTGACGGGGACATAGAGTTTCGGCGGCTCATTACCGGGATTGGCGGGTGCGTATTCGATGACCAGGCATTCAATTTCGGAGTTCGGAGTTCGGAGTTCGGAGTTGGAAGGCCCTGCGGTCGTGGGCAAATTTTTCAAACCGAGAAAACGGCCGATGCCATGTTGCAGATGAACGACCAGATCCCCTTCTTCCAAATCTGTGAAATC
>JBEKMU010000033.1:0-24637 GCA_049523555.1 Verrucomicrobiota bacterium
CGGAATATTGCTACCCCGTAATCAGCGCTCGACTTGCATGTCTTATCCACGCCGCCAGCGTTCGTTCTGAGCCAGAATCAAACTCTCCGTTAAAAACGTTAGTTTAATTCCTGTCCGATGATTAATCGGACGAATTACAATTTTTAAAACTCTCCAAAGACAACCACTAACCGGTTGTCCTTGAAGGGGCTCTCACTTATCGCACAATTCAATTTTCAATGAGCAGCGGGTGTCCATACACCCGTAAATTCAATCAAAACATCCACTGCCTTTGCCCATGCAAATGACAAAGAACCTGCTCGCCGAATTCTTCTTCTTCAACTCGGCATTCAGATTCGAGTTTTGAGGGCGCGAAATTTATCAGGTTCGCGCCGTTTGTCAACAGGCTTTTTCAGCCAGTTCCGCTTCCGCTCACATGGAAGCGTGTGAATGAATAATCTACCAACGAACCAAAACCATGCAAGAGTTTTTTGCTCTTTTTTTGGTGCCAAAATACAGCGGTTTCCATTGATTTTGCCATGACAATGCATCCGGGGCTGTTTATTATTCAGGAAATGGCCAGGCCGCCTTTGATTCTCGTTTCGCCCAGCATTGAAAAGCGTGGGGTTGAGTTTCACGATTTGTCCATCAGCCTCTCGGTCAAATACGATTTCGCCATCCTTCAATCCGGCGGCATTCCGGTCACGGCACCGGCAACCACCGATCAAGCCCTGCTCGCCGAAGCCGTGCGCCGCGCGGACGGGGTGTTGCTCACCGGCGGCGATGATATCAATCCTGATCTATACACCGGCCGTCTGCCGCGCGCCGTGTACAAAACCGTGGGCATGACGCCGGACGGTGGCGGACGTGATTTGCGCGAGTTGCAATTGATCCATGAAACCTTCCGCCAGCGCAAGCCGCTGCTGGCGATTTGCCGCGGGCATCAGTTGTTGAATGTGGCGTTCGGCGGCGCTTTGGTTGCGGACATCCGCCGCCAGATGCCTGGCGCAATTAATCACCAACGTCTGGACAAGGCGGGTGATTTGGTGCATGAAGTGGCGTTGACAGCCGGCTCATTGCTGGCCAAGATTACAGGCACGCGAACTTTGGGCGTGAACAGCTCGCATCACCAGGCGGTGCTCCGGCCGGCGGAACCGCTGGTGGCTGTGGCGCGAAGCCGTGATGGAATTGTGGAAGCGATGGAATTGAATTCGGAAGCAGCGCGGGTGGTGCCGTTTTTGTTGAGCGTGCAATTCCATCCCGAGCGGTTGACGGGGCGATACGGGAAACACCGCGCCATTTTTGAGCGGTTCATCCAGGTTTGTGCACAACCCAAATAACGCGAATTATGAATGGAATAGTTCTCATCGTTGATGACGAGGCCGATACCCGTCGTCTGCTGTCCCAGATTCTGGAGGAAGACTATGTGGTCGCCGAAGCCGACAGCGGCACGGCTTTAAAAAAGGCATTCACCCAAAGCCAGCCGGACGTGATCGTGCTTGACGTGATGTTGGGCAGCGGGCCGGACAACAACGGGCTCGAACTGCTGCCCCAGATTAAAAAACGCTGGCCCGACACCGAGGTCATCATGCTCACGGGCAAGGGAACGATGGAGATGGCTGCCGAGGCCGGCAAACGTGGCGCCTACAATTTCCTCTCCAAGCCTTTCGAAAACGAAAAGCTGCTGGCAGACGTCAAGTGCGCCATCGAACGCAAACAGCAAAGCGAGGAAAACAGCAGCCTGCGGCGGGCGTTGGAAACCATGAGCGGCACCGCCTCGCCGATTTTCCGCAGCGCGGCCATGCAGGAGGTCGTGCGCACTGTCGAGCGCCTCGCGCCCAGCGACGTGACCGTGCTCATCACCGGCGAAAGCGGCACGGGGAAGGAAGTCATTGCGGACCTGATTCACGCGCTCAGCCCGCGCAGCAAAAACAAAATCATCAAAATCAATTGCGCCGCGCTGCCGCGCGAATTGATTGAAAGCGAATTGTTCGGTTCGGTCAAAGGCGCTTTCACCGGCGCGCATTCGGATCGCGAAGGTTTGTTCCGCCAGGCCGAAGGCGGCACGTTGATGCTGGACGAAATTTCCGAGATGCCCGTGGACACGCAGAGCAAATTGCTGCGCGTGTTGCAAGACCAGGAAGTCCGGCCGGTGGGCGGCAAAACGAGTTACAAAACCGATTGCCGTTTGCTCGCCTCCACCAACCGCAAGCCGGAAGAGGCCATCAGGGACGGCAAACTGCGCGAAGACCTTTTCTACCGCATCAGCACTGTTTCCGTTAATTTGCCGCCGTTGCGCGACCGGCGCGATGACATCCCGCCACTGGCCAACGCTTTCCTCAAACGCTTTGCCGCACAGGCCAACCGCGTCATCCGCGGGTTCACCCCCGCAGCCTTCGACCGTCTCACCGCGTTCGATTGGCCGGGCAACGTCCGGCAACTGCAAAATGAAGTTCAACGCGCTGTGCTCTTGTGCGAAGGCGACACCGTGGGTGCCGCCGATCTTTCCATCGCCAGTGCCAATGTCGAATCCAGCGAAGGAGCCGACACCAGTTTCACCCTGCTCGAAGGTGTCGAACGCAACACCATCATTCAGATGCTCAAGGAAACCGGCGGCAACAAGCTGGAAACTGCCAAGCGCCTCGGCATCGGACGGCAGACGCTCTACAACAAAATCAAGGCGTACGGCATCGAAGTGTGACCATTGATCCGCTTGATTACTCGTTAATATTCCGTAGCGGGGCGATGCAGAAAGTGATCCGCGACGTTGAGAGGATTGCGCCCAGAGATGTTGCAGTGCTACTGACAGGTGAAAGCGGGACTGGAAAGGAATTGATTGCCGATCTAATCCACACCCGAAGCGGGCGTCCTCGAATATCAAAAATCAGTTATTGCTCCTCGTTGGAGCCGAAAGAATTGGAAGATGCTTACAACGATACTCAAGAAGGGACGCTGCTCCTGCGCGATATTTGTGAAATGCCGACACAGACACAAGGCATGCTGCTACGCTTGTTGGACAGATATGAGGGCAATCCCGCCATAGCGGACACTCGCGGCAAACTTGGCGCCCGTTTGATCGCCGTAACAAACCGCAAACCGCAGGAAGCCTTGGAAAAGGGGATGCTGCTCGAGGCCCTCTACTACCGAATCAGCGCATTTCCGCTACACATCCCACCGTTGCGCGAGCGTCCCGACGATATCAGGCCGCTGGCCGAATTATTCTTGAAGCGCTTCGCCGCGCGGGACAACCGCGCAGTCAAGGGCTACACCCCGACCGCCGTCCATGTGCTTGCCGGCTTCAACTGGCCAGGCAACATGAACGAGCTGGAACGGGTGGTCCAGCGCGCTGTGCTTTTCTGCGAACGTGACATGGTGGATGCGGACGACCTCGACATTACCGCAAGCAAGCCCCCGCCGGGAGAACACGACACCTCCTTCACTGTGATCGAATCCGTCGAGCGCAATACCATCGTCCAGATGCTCAAGGAAACCGGCGGCAACAAACGCGAAGCCGCCAAGCGCCTTGGCATCGGCCGCCAGACGCTCTACAATAAAATCAAGGCGTACAGCATCGAAGTGTAGCCGCGACCTTCAGGCCGCGCGAGAGCGCAAACTAAAGTTTGCGGCTACAGAAACTTATTGCGGCAACTTCGCCAGTTCCATTCGTGCCAGTTCAATCAGCGGCTTCATCGTCGCGCCGTCGAATTCAAATTTACAGCCCGCCGCCTGAAACAATTCCGGCAACGGACGCGAACCGCCGAGCGCGAGTGAATTTTTGTAATCGTTCAATGCCTTCGCCTTGTCGCGCTTTGAATTCGCCCAGACTTGCAACGCACCAAGTTGCGCGATGCCGTATTCGATGTAATAAAACGGATGCAGGAAAATGTGAAGCTGCCGGTGCCACAGATTGGCACGCGCGGTCTCGTATTCGCTCCAATCCACGTCACCGCCGAAACGGTTCATCAATTCCAGCCACGCGGCGGCGCGTTCGGCTCGCGTGTGATTCGGGTGCGTGTAAATCCAATGCTGGAAAGCGTCCACCGTCGCAATCCATGGAAAAATTCCCACAATGCCCTCGAGATGCACACGGCGGGCGCGGCTGGCATCTGCGGCGGAATAAAATTCCTCGATGAATTCATTGCCGAGCAATTCCATGCTCATCGAAGCGACCTCGCAAAATTCAATCGGCGCGCTGCGGTAGGCATACAAATCCTCGTCGCGTGACGCCAGTGCGTGGAAGGCATGGCCGGCCTCATGCAAAATCGTTTCCACGTCGCGCTGCAAACCGACGGCGTTCATGAAGATGAACGGCAGGCGCGCCTCGTTGAGGGTGGACTGATAACCGCCCGGCGCCTTGCCCTTGTGGTTTTCGAGGTCAAGCAATCGCAAGTCTTGCATCCGTTGGAAGCCGCCCGCGAGTTCGCGGTCAAGCCGGTTGAAAATTTCCTGTGTGCGCGAAACCATCTGCGCGACCTCGGCAAACGGCTTCAACGGCGGACGATTCAACGGGTCAACCGCCAGGTCCCACGGACGCAGTTTTTCGAGTTTCAGTTGCTTTCGCCGTTCAGCCTGCAATTCGCGCACGACCGGCATGAATTGCTTTTCCACTGCATCATGAAACCGCGCGCAATCCTCCGGTGTGTAGTCAAAACGGGCCAGCCGGCGAAAGGCATAATCGCGGTAATTTTCAAATCCGGCATTCTGCGCGATTTGCCCGCGGAGCTTCAGCATCTGGTCGAAAATGCCGTCGAACTTTTCGGCCTCCTGCAAACGGCGCCGGGCGACCAGTTCCCATGCTTCCCGCCGCAACGGGCGATCCGGTTCCTCAAGGTAACGCCCCATTTGCACCAGCGTTTTTTCCTTGCCGCGGAACTTGACGGTTAGCGAGCCGCTCAATTTCTGGTATCGCTGGGAAAGTTTGGCCTCTTCGGTCTCCAGCGGAACGCTTTCGGGACGGAACAACTCGACATGGTTATTCGCGTCGCGGTCAAAAACCTGAAAGCGCGGTTGCGGCAATTTTTTGCGTTGAGGATGCGCGACGTAAATTTTTTCGAGCGCGAACTGGCGCGGCTTGACCTGCGGCTCGACGTTTTCAACGAAGTGCAGATACGCCTTTTCCACGTCCGGATTGTCCGTGTGGCACGTCATTGCGATGTAACGGCGGGACGATTCCTCGTCGAGCGCGGCGGTGAGTTCACTCCAATCGAGCAGCCAGCGTTCGAGTTCGGCAGCGGTATCGCAATTGGCCGCGCGCGCTTCCAGTTGGTCGAACAACGGCGCGATTTGCGGCCAGTCGCCGAGATCAATGTTTTGCGGGACAAATTTTCGCGGCTGGTACGCGGGCAATCTTCCGAATGGCAGCAAATTCATGCGCGCAAAGGATAGGGAAAGTTGGCGCGATGAAAATGAATTTTAGAACCGAGAATCAGCGGGCGGACCGGCTAGGCGCCCTGCTTCGCGCGCTCGACAATCCGCGGCCAGTTTTTTTCGAATTCAGCGACCAACGATTTGAAGGCCGCTTTTTCCGCATCCTGTCTTGCCCGGTCGGCGCTTTCGCGGGATTCCCAAACGTTCGTCGTCAGCTGTCGTTTTTCATTCGCTTCAATGGCCGCATAAATGAAGCCCGTGCGCGTATCCATGAGGATCGCCGACGCCGTGACATGAACCGACACTTTGTGTGTGGGTGAGAGGCCACGGGAAATTGCCGCCAGTGCGACCGATTTTTCATTTTCATGGAATGAAGTGTCGAACGTGTAAAGTAACAACATGTCGGCTTTAAGGCGCGCGGCCGCCTCCCGCAAATCCCGGTCTGATGTCAGGTTTTTCGGCAGCAACAATGTGCTGATGCCGGTCAGGCCGCCAACTTCCGGCAGGTGCGCGATGCGTTGAAAATCGGCATCGTCTTCGACTTCCTTGACCGTAACCACCGAATAACGTCCCTGGCCGTAAACGCCGCCTTCGCGATCGGTGTAATAATTGTGGTAAAGCGGCGCTTGAACGCGGACAACTGCGACACTCACGGGAAAAATGGCGGCGGGTTTGGCCGCAAAACTTTCCTGCATTGAGGAACTGGTAAAATCCGAAAAATCAGCCCGTCCGCTGGGAGGAATGTAGGTTGCGCAGCCACTCAAAATCCCAACCGTTACGAGCGCAGGCACGAAGAATGCGATACGCAGAGGCAGCTTTTCCGGGACGCATTGCATGATTCCGACTTTGCGCCGGGGAAAAGTTTGTGTCGAGAAAAATTCCCACCGAAAAATCAGCGCGCGGAGAATGAATTTTGCGCGGTCAGACTTTGGTTTTGATGCCGCAGGCGCGCACGAGGCACCAGCCGCGAATCGCCTCAAAAATGGCGAACAAACCTGCCGCCACGAAAACCAGCCCCAGCCACCATAGATAATCGCCGGCAACGATGATGCCCGCGATGAGGCACAGCGCACCGATGACGCCGCGCGCCATGCGGCCGCGATGACTGATATTAGGCTGAAAGAAACGGCCCACGGAAGAAAGTTAGCACATCGCGTGCCCAAGACAACCGCTTCGTTGGCAGAAAATCTGTCAAGGCCAGTGTGCCGCCTGACCGTGGCTGCCGCGGCACAACGCTTCTCCCAACCAATTGCTGGCCAATTGCATAAGGTTGCGGCATATTGACCAGCGGTGAATTTGTTGAACCAAAATTTTTTGTGGGCCTCGATGATTTGGGGTTCCATCGGCGGCGGCTATTGCATTTACGGCTGGCGGCAAAAGTCGTTGATTCCATTTCTCGGTGGACTGGCAATGACCATCGCAGCTTGTTTCCCAATGAGCGTGTTGCTGATGTCATTTATTTGTTTCGCAATTATGTTCGTTGTCTATTGGCTGGCGAGACAGGGATATTGAAGCCGGCAGGGGTCAAGGCCCGCCAGTCGCGATTTATTTGAGTTTGGGCGTCGCAGGGCTTCGCCGCGTTAAACCAAAAACCGGAAGCCAGTTTTCCCAACTTCCGGTTGAATTTTCAGATGAGAAATTATTCCCCTTCGACAGCGCGCTCTTTCCTACATAATCCGCGTCATTGCCGGTCAATGGCTCAATACGAAAAACCGTGGCTGGCGGCAGTTCGTTGCACCGGCCATCACACTCCTCAAGCGATTCTTGCGGGTACCGGAACAATATCCGTCCATGGCAGGCAAAAAAATTTGTTTATAAAAGGACGAGGCGGTAGCAAAACGGTAACAATGATTTATTACTGTGAACGACGATGAATAGAGCATTTGCCAACTTGTTTTCCGAAAGAAATCAATTTATGAATGCCGAAATTGAAATTACCGAAGCAGCCGTTTCGAGAATTTTGCGTTTCAACACCAGCCCCGCGCCGTCATTGCGGGTGCCTGTGACGACCGCCAACCGCGCGCTCCTGCGTTGGTTGCGCACGGAAGAGTTGTCCGCCTGGGAGGCAGGCCGTATCTGCAGCCGTGGAAATGTTTTCCCCGCCAATCCCGCGACGTCTGATAACCACCATATCCAAAATCATATTTACCACAATCTATGAAAACATTCAGAACCATCATACTGGGCCTGCTGCTCGCAGCAATGGCAACCACGTGCACCACAGCCTCCGGGGCTTCAACCAGCGAATTGCTGCAACAAGGTCTCTACGCCGAAGAGGTCGAAGGCAACCTTGATTCGGCAATCAAGACCTACGATCAGGTCATCAAAAACAGTTCCGCGCCGCCCAACCACGTAGCCCAAGCCCTGTATCGGGAGAGCATGTGTTACCTGAAACTCAAAGACGAAGCGTCTGCCCGGGCGGCCCTGGAAAAACTGGTGGCGGATTACCCGGGTCAGACCGAGATCGTGGAAAAGGCCAGGCCGATTCTGGATGAATTAACCGATTTTGATCCTGCCACGCTGATGCCGGCCGGCACACTCGCGTATGTGGAGTTTGGCAGCCCCGGCAGGCAGGTTGAAACCATCCTGACCATGCTCAAAGGCACGCCGTTCGAAAACCCGCTCGCCGCCGTGGCGGGCCGGCAGGCAACCAACTCCAATCAAAAATCGCCCGGGGACATTGTTGCTGCCCTCCTGAATCCGAGCATGATGGCTGAATTCAAAAAAATCCGCAGCGCGGCCATCGGGGTCACCGGCATTGCCCAAAATAATCCGCCGACGGTATCCGTTCTGTATCCCGGCAAGAGTGACGCGTTGCGCGGTCTGATTCTGGCCGCCTTGGGCGTGGCGGGAACGCCGGGCGAGCCGATTGAAGGCATGCAAACAGTGAACCTTCAAAATTCCGCAGCCGTGGCCTACGACGACAAGATCATCATCGCCGCCCGCCCGGCAAGCCAGCTTCAATGGTGCGTGAAGCAGTACAAAGGATTGATTTCCGAGCCAACGCTCGCTTCCAGCAACAAGTCGTTCGCGAAACTGGGCAAAGCACAAAGGCAAAAAAATGCCCTGACGGTTTGGGTCAACGCGGATGGAGCATATGCGCGGCTGCTGCAAATGTTTCCGGCCGGGCAAATTCCTTCCGGAATTCTGTCAGCCAATGCGATCGCTGATTTTGACAACATTGACGAGTTGACCCTGATTGAATCGGTGGAGACCAACGGCCTTGGTTGGAACGCCGACATTGCGCTCAAAGACGGACATCGCTGCCTCGCGTACAATCTGATTCGAACACCCAATATCAACACGGCTGCGCTGGCGGCTGTGCCAGCGGAGGCCGTTGCTTTGGCCAGTTTCTCCCTGACCCAGACGGACCCCGCTCAAGCCGACAAGGTCCGGACCCAGATTCAAAATGTCACCGGCCTCGACGTGGGGCGGGAAATCTTCGCCAACGTTGAGCAGGTCACCATTTTTGCCATGCCCGCCGGGGGTAATTCCATAAGTTCAACAACGAATGTGTTTATCCCGAACCACTTGGGGCTGGCCATTACCAGCCGCAATCCCGAACAGACGCGGCAGGTTCTGGCAACCTTGTTGGGGGCAATGTCCGCCGGCCAGCAGAACGTCACCGCCGGCCGGTATAAAATCGGCAAGGGCGGCCAACGGGATATTTATTGTTATGTGGAACAAGTCAACGGGACGACTCTCCTGTCGCTGAACCATGATATCATCAACGCTTCGGTTGCCGCCATCAAAGGCCAAAAGTCCGTCTGCGCTTCAGGACCTTTGAATAACGCCGTAAATGAACTCGCCCCGACCGCAAGCAAGCTGATTCTGATAAATGCCGGTGGCGTGACTCGCCTGCTGGGTCCGCAGATGAAGATCGGAACACTCAGCGAGGCACAGGCCGGGCAATTGAACGCCAGCCTTGACCAACTCGCTCGCGCTGCGGACGCCACGACTATCGAACTACGCACGGATGAGCAGCTAAACGATTTCGCCGTCAGTGCGGGCATAACCGGGATACCACCCCTCAATCAAGTCCTTGGTCCGGTCACGCAAATCACGCGCATTGCCAATGAAGCTCGTGCTGAAGCCACGGCCAGGAATCTGCGACTGGAAACCCCCGCCATCATCATGCCGGCGACCAAGGCGCCGGTCATTGATGGCAACACGGATGACATTTGGAACACCGCCCGTTCATACAAGCTTGCCAATGTCATGCAGAAATCGCCTTCTTCCAACAATTTCGCCGCGGATTACCGGGCCTTGTGGGACGAGAATAATCTCTACCTGCTGGTTGATGTGACCGATGGTATCCTCCAGCACGACCCGGCTTTGAAATTGCACGAAAGCGACGGCATCGAAATCTATCTCGATGCGACGGACAGCAAGTCTGCCTCCTTCGGCGAATCCGACTATCAATACGTCTTCATCTGGGACAAGACCGTTCCGGAGATGAAGGAACTCAAGCACAATCGCACCAACGGCGTTCGGTACGCTTTGGTGACGACAGACAAGGGCTATCGCGTGGAGATCGAGTTCCCGTGGTCAACCCTTGGCGCCAAGCCTTCCGTCGGTGCAAAGATCGGCCTGGACGTCCAGGCCAATGACAACCAAGGAAATGGAAGACGCGACGCCAAGATTGCCTGGCACGATCAACACGATCAAGCCTGGAACAGCCCGCAGGCCTTTGGCAATGCCGAGCTGGCCGGGTTGATCGGTTGGTGGAAGTTCGACGAAACCAGCGGCAACACCGCCGCTGACAGCAGCGGTGGCAACCACACCGGCACGTTGGTTGGCAATGCCAAGTGGAGCCGCGGCAAAATTGGCGGAGCCATCGAGTTGGACGGCCATGACAGTTACGTTCGGATTGCCGACAAGTCCGCGTTCAACATGGCCAATGAAGTTTCCGTCGCCTGCTGGGTGGACTTTCGTTCCGTTCCGGTTGAATGGACGGCCATCATCACCAAGGGCGACAGTTCCTGGAGATTGTCCACCGCGCATCAGGAAAGGAAATTCCACATGTCGGTCAACGACTATAACCGCAACAACCTGGACGCGATTTCCTTGAATGGCTCCACGGCCGTCAGCGACGGCGAATGGCATCACGTCGTCGGCGTTTACAACGGCAACGTCATGAAACTCTACGTTGACGGCAAGCTCGACGCCACCAAGCCTTGGGCGGGTGGTATCGCCAAAAACAACTTCGATGTTCTCATTGGCGAAAACGCAGAGAAAAAGGGCCGATGCTTTGACGGCCTGGTTGACGATGTCCGAGTCTATAACTATGCGCTTCCCGAGAGTGAGATTAAGGCGCTTGCCGCCGGCCAATAGAGAGGCAAAGATTGAAACGTCATGGCTGCTTTCACCACCAGACGAAGTCAGTTGCAGTGGCTGGCGTTGCTGGCGGTGGCGGTGGTGCTGCCCACGGTGAGCTTGCTCTGGTTCATGAGCCGGGTGATCGCCAACGAACGGTTGGTCGTCCGGCAGAAACTAACCGCGCTGTACCAGGACAAACTCACTGAAGCCTCGGCCAAAACCGAATCCATGTTCGCCGCCCGGCTCGCCAGCCTCGACAAGATAAATCCGACGGCGAACCCTTATTCGTTTTTCCGGCACCTCGTTCTGGAAAGCAATTCCCAGGGCCTGGTGCTGTGGGACGCGGAGGGGTCGGTGGTTTATCCGCGGACGGCTGATTTCATGGGCGGCGACGCATCGCCAGTCAATCCTCTGGCCGAAGCGTGGCACGAGGAATTTGCCAAAAAACAGTACTCCGAAGCGGCACAAATTTACGACCGGTTCACAGCCGATCGCGACCCGCACGTCGCCATCACGGCGATAACGGGTAAAAGCCGTTGTTTGTCCAGACTCGGCCGATACAACGAAGCGATCGAGCAATGCCAGAAGGCCGCGTTTGCGCCATCAGCGGAAAACACGGACCCGGCCTTGCACCTCACCATTGAGAACGCCCGGCTGCTGCTGCTGTCCCTGCTCAAACAATCCGGTCCATCGCCGCTGAACTCCAAGATTTTCAGTCAAACCGTCGCCGCGCTGATTCGCGATCTTTACAACCCCGCCGGGGACCGCGCCATGCTCCCGGCTAACCAAAACCTTTTCATCGCGCAAAAAGTCCTCGAAGCGCTGCAGGGGCCATTTCGCTTTGATGACGCCAAAGCAAAGGAACATCTCGAAAAGCTCACCACCGCCGAAGAACTTTCCATTTCTGCCGCTGAAACGCTCCGGCCATACGCCGGTGTTTTCGACGGTTGCTTTCAAACCGACCTCGGTCAGAAGCCGGTCTATGGCCTTCGTCACCGGCTTCAATCGTCAACGTTGCTCGTGCTGCTGTCCGATGCGGGCATGGCCTCGGTTCTCTCCGGTTACCACGACGCATTCAGCGGTTCCGAGTCAACTTATCGGATACTGAATGCCTCCGGTGATTTTGTGGCGGGCACGCCCCAACCGCAGGGCATCCCCTTTTCCGTCGCGGCCCTGCCCGAAGGTTTTCCCGGTTGGAAGGCCGAATTGTATTTCCAGGGAGGCGATGTCTTCCAGAAAGCAGCCGACCGGCAAATCGCGGTTTACGCGTGGACCGGTTTTCTGGTAATACTGCTGATTCTGATCGCGGGCGGGTTCGCGACCCGCGCGGTCCGCCGGCAAATCCGGCTGAACGAAATGAAGAACGATTTCATCGCCACCGTTTCGCACGAACTCAAAACGCCGCTGTCCTCGATGCGCGTCCTGGTTGACACCCTGCTCGAAGGCAACGTCCGGGACGAAGCGCAGGCCAATGAATACCTGCGTTTGACGGTGAAGGAAAATGAGCGCCTCAGCCGGATGATTGAAAATTTCCTGACCTTCTCGCGGATGGAACGGAACAAAGTGGCGTTCACCATGGTTGACGCCAAACCCGCCGTGATCGCCAGCGATGCCATTGAGTCGGTCAAAACAAAATTCGCCGCGCACAACTGTCATCTGGCCGTTGAAATCGCGGATGACCTGCCGGAAATACAGGCGGATCACGACGCCATTGTCACCGTCCTCGTCAATCTTCTCGACAACGCCTGCAAATACACCACCGATGATAAGCGGGTATCGCTTCGAATCTTTCCTGACGATGGGTTTGTCTGCTTTGCGGTTTCCGACAATGGCATTGGCCTGGCCCGAAGGCATATTCGCAGGATTTTTGACCGCTTCTACCAGGTGGATAGTTCTCTGGCGCGAAAAGCCGAGGGTTGCGGACTGGGCTTGAGCATTGTCAAATTCATCGTTGATGCTCATAAGGGAAAAATCACCGTCGAAAGCAAACCGGGCCAGGGGAGCACCTTTACCGTCCGGTTGCCCGTCGGCCGGAGAAATGGCGATTGAGAGGATTTGAACTCATGGAAACAGTACTCATCATTGAAGACGATCCGACGATGTTGATCGGGTTGAGAGACAACTTCGAGTTCAAGGGTTACAAGGTGCTCACCGCCGCCGATGGTGAGAAAGGGTTGAAGGCCGCGCTGAACTCCAAACCCGACTTGATCATCCTCGACATCATGCTGCCCAAAATCAATGGCTATGAGATCTGCCGGCTGATTCGCGAAGAGAAACTCGCCATGCCGATCATCATGTTGACCGCCAAAGGCGAGGAATCGGACATCGTGCTTGGCCTCAACCTCGGCGCCGACGACTACGTCACCAAACCTTTCAGTATAAAAGAACTGCTCGCCCGGGCCGCCGCGTTTCTGCGCCGCGCAAAAAAAGAAGTGCAGGACGCCTACGAATTTGGCAGCTTTCGGCTCGATATCTCAGCCAGACGGCTGACCCGCAAGAACAAGGAAATTGAGCTGTCGCCCAAGGAATTCAATCTCCTCGAATACTTAGTTAAAAAACCGGGCCGGGCGTTGACCCGCGATGAAATTCTCAATGCCGTCTGGGGTTATGATTGTGTGGTGACCAGCCGCAGCATAGACCGGTTTGTCACCACGCTACGGAACAAGATCGAGCCGGATCCCGCCCGGCCCATTTTCATTCACACCATCCGGCAAATCGGTTACCGCTTCGAGCCGCCTGAACAAAAACCTTGACCAAAAACGATTCGCGCAACGTTGCGCGCGGGTCGGGAGGAAACTAAAAACCGGAAATCAGGCAGCTGGCTTCCGGTTTTGAATTCTTTGCTCGCAGCGGCTGTCGGGAGGCCGCCGCTGACTTCCGCTGATTTCTCCAGTCACTCCGGGCGGCTCAACGAGCCGGTCTTCAAATCGTGCTATTCCCCTCGTCCCTGTGCAGTCACCGGCTTATTTCCGCCCAACGGGCGGCCATTTCCGTGACCAGAACCATACGCCGCCAAGTGTTAACAAACTCGTTGCCGAGAGCGCCAATCCGATGCACAGGCTTTTCGGCTGGTAAGAGAAGCGTATCGTTGATTTTCCCGCCGGCAGCGAGACCGCCCTGAAGTTGTAATCCGCACGGTATATCCTTGTCGGCTGGCCATTCACACTGGCAGTCCAACCAGGAAAATAAGTGTCGAGCAAAAGCAGGAAGCCCGGCTGAGGCAGCGACGCCTCAACCCTGACTTCATCCGGCTCATAAGTTGTGATGCGCACAGAAACATTCGTTTCCATCACTGAAATTATGGTTTCTTTGCCAGCCACGATTTTCGGTTCTTCTTCCAGCAACAAAACCCGCTTCGGATCAAATGCTGTTGAACGGACTTTGGCCAGGATGGAGGCGGGATTATCACCAACTTGGTAGTTGAAAACCGCGAGCGCCCGTTCTTCGCACGCTTCGTAGCGGTAGATGGCAATTTCGTTGGAATAAACCAGATCGTATCCATCGGGATTTATTGCCAGCGGTTTGGGCAACAATACGTATTTTACATTCAGAAGCTGAAAAGACTCCGATGTGGAGGCGGCGGTTGGATAGATGTAGAACCAAAAATTGCCTGCGTTCCCCGTGATGAGTTCCTCATAACGCCGTACACTCATAAAATCGCACCCGCGCGCATCGCTCAACCCGTAAACCGCTGCCGTGTTGGGAATGAGGACGGCGCCCCCACCTATGATCCTGAAAGAGGAAGCGTCCTTTTTCAACCATTCAATCGCCGGCGTGCCGGGATAGTAACGATCGTGCGGAATCGAGGGATTATATCCCATGCCGAACCAGAGCAGATCCGCGGCGGTCCAACCCAGACAAACGGTTATTAACCCCCACCGCCTCCAGCGCGCGCGCCACAGGACCATCACGCCGGATGCCACCAAGCTTCCGGCAAGGATGAAAAACTGGCCCATGAGAAAGGCCCGATGAGACGGATCCAGTTCACGGAATCCGGATCCGATGATGCGCCAGAGCCACAGCAGCGCCACGCCGACGGCGGCCCAGAATCCCAGCACGATCCAACGTGCCCTGCGGCGTTCTTTCATCCGGCTGAATGTGTCCCAGCCGAGGCCGGCCAAGACTGCCATGCTGAAGGCAACGAACAGGAGCAGGCGCGTCTGATTGATGTCGCAAAGCCCCGGCAGGAGCCGCAAGAGCGCGGGCAGCGGCGGAACGCCGTAAATGACCAGCAGCGAACCAAACACCACACACAAATGGAAGATGGTGAATTTACACCGCCGGCCGACCACGGCGAAAAGCGCGAATAGAAGGGGCAAAACCCCAAAATAGCCCGTCCGTTCGTTAAAATTGGGCAACGCCCCCAATCCCAATAATTTTGGCATGTCCTCGAACCCTTCCACCGGACTGCCGGAAAGGTGGGGAAACAGAAAATAGATCAGCGTGTTCGGCGTCAGCCGCTCAGCCCAGCGCTGAAGAGCGGCGGAAGAGAGGCCGCTGGAACTTTGGCGGTAATATTCGAAATAAGGAAGCAATTGTGGAGCGGCCAAGAGGAAACCAGTCACCAGCGAACCGGCCAGCAACCCAACGCGCTGGAACGGTTGGTCCCGGCGATGTGCCAGCAAACGGAAAAAGAAATAGAACAAAACCACAATGGTAATTTGGATCGCCGTGGGCGGATGGCCTCCCAGAAGCATGAAACCGAAGGCGACCACTAAACCAAGCCACGCACGCAAGACCGGTCCCGCCAACAGACTCGTGTGCCGGCCGATCCCGGACCGGAAAGATTTCTCCACAAAGTAGAGCAGCAACGGCAACCACATCGCACAGTTCACATGCGGGTGTCCCAGCCAGACGATCATGAACCCGCTCAGGCTGAAAACCAGTCCGGAAAGAAAGGCCGCGGCGTGCGATGCCCCCAGCAGCCGGAGGTAAAGCATGGTGAACCAGCCCGCGAGAAACAGTTTCAAAAACGCCGCCAGCCCTCCTGCATAAAACGGATCCAGCGGCAGTAGCAGCAGGTTGATCGGAAACAACAGCGCGCCCTGAATTGAGTCCAGATTGGGTATGCCGCAGTCAAGATAAGGATTCCACAGAGGAAAATGTCCCCGCAGCATCTGCTGATGCACAAACTCATGCTGGGGAATGAACGTGCAGTATTGGTCAATCAGCAAGTAGTTGGATGACGCTGTCTCCTGGTTCCAAGGAGGATAAACCAAAACACCGTCGGCCGGGACCAATCCCTTTCCGCCAATGAGCGATTCGTGCAGGAGTATAAACAAAACGACAGCCAAGGCAACGACCCACAAAAAAAACTGTCTCCGCGGCTTGCTCATTGAAGAAGCCGCGGAGTTGCCTGAAACGCCCTGCTCTTCCCTTGGTGAAAGTCCGTCATGGGGAGGGCGTTCTCTCAGTTGAGGTGGACATGCGGGTTCGACTACCGCCCTTTCGGCAGCGCGCTCGTCCCGGCATAGATGGCATTCTTGCCGAGCATCTGTTCGATGCGCAGGAGCTGATTGTATTTCGCCAGACGGTCGCTGCGGCTCAACGAGCCGGTCTTGATCTGACCGCAGTTCGTCGCCACGGCAATGTCGGCAATGGTCGCGTCCTCGGTTTCGCCGGAACGATGACTGATGACAGCAGTGTAAGCGTTGGTTTTGGCCAGCTCGACGCAATCCAAAGTTTCGGTGAGCGAACCGATTTGGTTCACCTTGACGAGAATCGAATTGGCCGTGCCGGCTTCAATGCCTTTGCGCAGGAATTTCGGGTTGGTCACAAAAATATCGTCGCCGACGAGCTGAACCTTGTCGCCGATTTTGTCGGTGAGCTTCTTCCACGTCGCCCAATCGCTTTCGGCGCAGCCGTCTTCGATGCTCACGATGGGATATTTCGCCACAAGCTTGGCGTAAAAAGCGACCAGCTCGTCGCCGGTCACGGTTTTGCCGGTGCTCTTTTTGAAGGTGTATTTCGCGTTGCCGTCATAAAACTCGGAAGCGGCCGGGTCGAGCGTAAGATAAATATCCTTGCCCGGTTTGTAGCCGGCATCCTTGACGGCCTGAATGATGGTTTCCAGCGCCGCTTCCACGCTGCCGAGCTTCGGCGCGAACCCGCCTTCGTCACCGACAGTCGTGGTCAGACCCTTCTTTTTCAGCACGGCCTTGAGCGCGTGGAACGTCTCGGTGATGGCGCGCAGCCCTTCGCTGAACGTCGGCAAACCGAGCGGCATGATCATGAATTCTTGGAAATCAATCGGGGCATCAGAATGCGCGCCGCCGTTGATGACGTTGGCCATCGGCACCGGCAACACCTTCGCGTTCGGCCCGCCGAGATAACGGAACAACGGCTGGCCCAGCGCGGCGGCGGCGGCTTTGGCATTCGCGAGCGAAACCGCGAGGATGGCGTTTGCACCAAGCTTGGACTTGGTCTCGGTGCCATCGGCCTTAAGCATCGTGCCGTCCACCGTCAGTTGGTCGAGCGCATCGAGACCGATGAGCCTCGGCGCGATGACATGAGTGACGTTTTTGACGGCCTTCTGCACGCCCTTGCCGAGAAAACGTTTCTTGTCGCCGTCGCGGAGTTCGATGGCTTCATGTTCGCCGGTGCTGGCGCCGCTGGGCACTGCCGCGCGTCCAAATGCGCCACCGCACAGCGTCACGTCCACTTCCACCGTTGGATTACCGCGTGAATCGAGGATTTCACGCGCCTGAATGTTTTGTATGTTCGTCATAAAAATTGAAGGGGCATGGTAAAAGCAACTTCCACCGAGTCAAGGAATGCGTTGTCAGGACGTTCCCCGGTTTTGAAAAAACCGCGTCGTCACATTTTAATGTTCCTCGAAAACCGGGGATAAATTTCCCCCTGTTTTCATGGGGTACTGCCCACTTGGGAAAACACGAAAACCATTAAAAACACAGCGTTTTCTCACAGATTTCAACAAAAAAGCGGTGACAATCCTGATGCGTTCTTTGCGCGCAAAAACCCGATAAAAAGGCTTGACAACCAGCCTGATACATGAGATAAAACCACCAGATTTTTGTTGGGTGAAGGCTTTTGTTGAGATGACATCAGCCTGAAGGAATCGGCAAGAAAGTTTGGGGAACAAAATCGGTTTTGGTTCATCTCAAGTTTGTGCCGATTTCAAACATTTAGTTTTTTGGAAAACCTATGAAGATGAAAAGTTTTTCTCTCGTTGTCGCGGCGAGCCTCTTGGGCTGGTCGCTTGGTAATGCAAGTGTGACCGGTGTGCCAGACTGGGGCTATAGCGGGGGAATTTATTGCTATGCTCCTATATGGGACAGTACTGGCAACATTGCTATAGATGGATATCAAACAGGGCCGGGGGAGATGGGAGGAACGATTACCACGTCCGACGCGGAAGATCCGACCCTTACAATCGCCAATACCATTGACAACGATTCTACATTTGTTTGGACAGAATACATCGTGAACGTGTCCATGAACACGAGCTTCTCGATTCTATCCGCAGCCGCGACCGCTCCCCCGAGTTGGACGGCCAACATCACCCAACCTGGATTACCGGTCGCCGGCATATATACCGGAACGATTGATTATTTGGCTGGGACGCCTGTTGCGATTGCCCCCGACCCCAACAGCGAGTTGGATTTTTCTTATCAGGTCCACTTCTCTGGGGCGACGGAATACAGCTTGACGGAGAGCGTGATTCCGGTTCCTGAACCGGGCACTCTCGGCCTCCTGATGGTGGGAGGTCTTTTGTTGGGCGGCAGGGCAATGGCCCGGCGCCGTTAAAAAAACGTTCGTGGAACTCCAAGAACTTTCCCGCGTTTCTCCCGTAAATCCGGGCGAGTGAAAATTCGCGTGCGTGCGTTCCTGTAGTTCATTGAAGTCGCAGTCTCCCGGAAGTTTGTATTCCCGCCGCCACCAGTGCCGCCGATGGCCGGCACATCATCTTTGCCGGCATAAGCAACGGGTTTGCGATTGCCAAATCGTAACGGACGCAATATCATTTCTCCGGCAATGGAGTTTGCCATCCCGAGGTAGGGAAACTGCCTGACCATTTCAGAGCTGATGACTCCTACGAGTGAACAAACATTCGCAGGAGTTTTATGCACGAGAACATTTGGTTTGTGGCAGCCATCTGGATGGGACTGGCGTTTGCTGCCAGTTTGATTTCCATTCGTGTCGGCATTTCCGTCGCCCTCATAGAAATCTTAGTCGGCGTCACCGTGGGCAATGTTCAATTCGCCGGCGGCCAGCACATCTTGCTAACAACGGATTGGACAAACTTTCTGGCAATGCTCGGCAGCGGCGTGCTGACGTTTCTGGCAGGCGCGGAAATTGATCCGGTTTCCCTGCGCGCCAATCTTCGGGCGAGCATGTCCATTGGCATTTTGTCTTTCTTGCTGCCGTTTCTGGCCGTGTGGGCGTTCGCGCAATTCGTTTTGGGCTGGCCGCTGCATCAGGCGCAAATTGCCGGCATCGCGCTCTCGACCACTTCCGTCGCCGTCGTTTATGCCGTGATGATTGAAGGTGGCTTCGGCGAAACGCCGATGGGTAAAACGATTCTCGCCGCGTGCTTCATCACGGATTTGGGAACGGTCCTGGCGCTGGGAACACTTTTTGCCGATTTCAACGTCTGGCTGGCGGTTTTCGTGGTCGTCACGGCGGCCGTGCTTTGGTTCATGCCGGGTTGGACGCGGCTCATCATCACGAAACTCGGTGCGACGCGCGTAAGTGAGCCGGAGGTGAAATTCATTTTCCTCGTCCTTTTTTTCCTCGGCGGGCTGGCTTCCACCGCCAAAAGTGAAGCCGTCCTGCCGGCGTATCTCGTCGGCCTCGTCATCGCGGGCGTTTTTCTGCGCGACAAAACGCTCGTGCACCGGATGCGGAGCGTTGCGTTTACGATTTTCACGCCGTTCTATTTCATCAAGGCCGGGCTTTTTGTTTCGCTGCCGGCGCTGTGGGCGTCGTTGGGACTCATTGCGATTTTGCTGTTGATAAAAATGGCGACGAAATTCATCGGCGTCTGGCCGTTCACAAAAGTTTTTTACATGCGCAACCGTGAGGCGAATTACACGACGCTGCTGATGGCGACCGGCCTGACGTTCGGCACGATCTCCGCGCTGTTTGGCCTGCAAAACAAAATCATTGACCAGGCGCAATACACTGTGCTCGTAACAGTCGTGATTTTGAGCGCGTTCGTGCCGACGCTCATTGCGCAAAAATTTTTTCAACCCACGATTGAAACCATGGTGGGGTGGGGCAAAACTTACAGCGAACGAATCAATAACAAATAATCGCGCCCAACGGCGCCAACGGAAAAGTGAGGCGTTATGTTCAGAAAAATCCTTGTCGGTTATGACGGTTCCAAGGGCGGCAGAGCGGCGTTGCAACGGGCTGCCGTGATCGCGCGCGAATCCAAAGCCGAAATCACCGTGCTGTGGGTGCGTGAACCGCTGCCGCGCCATTCCGATCTGCCGGGTGAATACGAGGAGGAGGCCGAGGCGGCGAATGAATACTTCAAGGACCGCCAGAAGGAGGTCCAAGAAGTCGCCGCACAACACGGCGTAGCCATCCGGTGCGAAACCCGCCGTGGTCATCCGGCCAAAACCATTTTGCGATTTGCCGATGAAGGCGGCCACGACCTCATCGTCACCGGCCACAGCGACCATTCGGAACTTTGGGGGCGTTTGCTCGGCGACACCGCCGACCGCATCAGCGACCACGCGCATTGCAGCGTGCTGATTGTGAAAAGCTGATCAAGTCATCGAACCTGCTTTCCCTTTTGGCCACAAGCTGAACCGTGTCTCAATCCACCGACATCCTCGACCGCGTCGCCCGACTCGCCGACGAATTGAAGCTCGCCAGCCTGCGTCCGCAGATTGCAGCTTGCCGGAAGCAGCTTGGCGACAGCGACAAGATTGACGTGGCAGTGTTTGGCCGGTTCAAGGCGGGCAAGAGTTCGTTCCTCAATCACCTGACCGGGCGAAGCGTCCTGCCCATTGGCGTCGTGCCGCTCACCGCCGTCATCACGCAGCTGCGTTACAGACCGAACGAGAAAGCTGAAGTGCGATTTCTGAATGGCGGCACAAAAACCATACCGCTCGAAGAAATCGGCCTTTACGTCGGCGAGAACGAAAACCCAGACAATGAAAAACAAGTTGCCTCTGTGGAAGTCGAGTTGCCGGCACTGAAGCCGTTCGCCCCGTTGCAATTCGTGGACACGCCAGGCCTGGGGAGTGCCTTTGTCCACAACACCGAAGCGGCGTTGAACTGGCTGCCCAATGTCGGCATGGCGTTGGTTGCCGTGAGTTCTGACGCGCCACTCTCCGAACGCGACTTGGCCCTGCTCGACGAATTGCGTCGCCACACGCCGAAAACCGTTCTGCTGTTGACGAAGGCGGATTTGCTCAACGAGACACAAAGAGCCGAAGTGCTGGCATTTGTCCGGGAGCAATGCCGCCGGAAATGGAACGCGGAGTTGCCGGTCTTTTTCTATTCCATTCAGCCGGCCCTGGCGAAATTCAAAACCGAATTGAACGAGCAATTGCTGACTCCATTACTCCGCAACCGCAGTGAAGCGGCTGGACAGATTCTACGGCACAAACTGGAGTCGCTCACCATCCAAACACTTGACTATGTGCGTGTGGCGCTGGCCGCCGCCACGCAGGCCGAATCCGCGCGGCAGGCGTTGCGCGAGAAACTGGGCGAGGAGCGCCGCCAATTTGATTTGTTGCGTTCCGAGCTGAACGTGCTCTCCCACCAATGGTCGGCCAACGCGCTCAACTGGTCGCTCGCCCGGCTTGAGCCGACGCATGCGGCGCTGCAGTCGAAAATCACGGACGACCTGCGCGAACAATTTCCGCGCTGGCAATTGCGGTTGCCGGCGCTGTTGAAAGTGTGGCGCGAGTGGCTGGACGTTTTCCTCAAGCGCGAGTTGAGCATCGTGTCGCGCGAACAACAAACCATGTTCCGCGAGCCGCTGCACCGCGCCCGCCAGCATTTGACGCGCACGCTCCGCGCCTTTCACGACCGCCTGGCCGAACACGTGAAGGCCGCGCTCGGCGTGTCGCTCACTCCGCGCGAATTCATTTTGGAAGCGCCGGAACCTTCCGCGCCGCCGGTGGACGTGGGGTTTGTTGACGCGGCGTTCAGTCTGGTGAGTTTCGCCATTCCGATGACATTGTTCCGCCGCTGGATTGAGCGCGCGTTGCTGCGCAAGTCGCATTGGGAAACCGAAAAAAATCTTTCGCGCCTCGCTTCCGACTGGCGCGACCGTGTGGCGGTGGGCATCCACGAACTGACCCGGCAAGCCGAACAACAGGCGCTAGAAGAACTGGCAGCGCTCGAACAAACGCTGGCGCAAACAAAGTCCAACGAAACGGTCCTTCGGCGCACAGTGGCGGATCTGACTCAAATCCGAGCGTCCCTGGCAAATGCAACCGCGCCACAACCCGACTCTGCAATTCTAAGTTGATTCGCGAGAGACCGACCGCTCCTAGAAAAGTGAAGATGGTTGAAACCTGCGCTTGCAAAGCGGGCGGCCAAATGACTTAACTTACGGCGCCGATTTTTTGTCTGATGAAACACCTTAGAAAGCAAATCACGACGCTGCTGAAAAGCGGCGGGAACCGCGAGGCCATCCTGGAACAGGCGTTGCGGACGGTGCTGGTGGATTTTCATTCGGAGACCGGCACGATTCATTTGCTCGACCGCAAGAAGCAATCGCTCCATCTCGCGGCCCAACTTGGATTGCCACCGAAGCTGCTGGACGCGGTGCGCATGATCCCGGTGGGCAAAGGCGTTGCCGGGCAGACTGTCGCGCACGGCAAACCGGTGGTGATGTGCAATCTGCAAACGGATACCAGCGGCGTGGCGCGACCGGCCGCGCAGCAAAGCGGCATTGGCGGCATGTTGTGTGTGCCCTTGCGCAACGGCGAGGCGATTGTCGGCGCCATCGGCGTCGGCACCACCCGTCCCTACGAATACACGCCGGAGGAAATGCAATCTTTGGAGGAAATTGGCCGGTTGCTCGGCGCGCATTGCCATTTAATCACCCCGCCTTACAAACACCCCGCACCGCCACCTCGTCCGAACCACGTTTCCCTGCCGCAAATGTTGCAAGCCGCCCACGAAGCCTGGCAACGCGGGGATTATCAGCAAAGCATTGACCTTTTGGAGCAGGCCAGCCGGTTCGCGCCCAACGAGCATCGCATCCTGCTTGAGCTGGGACATCACCATGGTTTCCGTTATGAATTTGCCGCCGCGGAGCAATGTTTTGAAAAAGCCATCCGCATTTCGGGCCAGCAAACCGGGGCCTTCATCGGAGCCGGAATCCATTGCGCCGAATTTGACCGGCATGAAATGGGCAAACGCTATTTCGAGCGCGCCTTGAAGCGGGACGCAAATTCGGTGGACGCGCTGGTGTGGCTGGCGCAAATGGAGGAATGGGAAAACCATCTGGACATCGCCGGCGACCTCGTGGACCGGGCGCTGCATCTGAACGGCACCAAAATACAGGCACTGCTCGTGCGCGCACGGCTGTATCGTTTGACCGGTCAGAAGGAGGCGGCGGAAAAACTGCTTCGTTCATTCGTCACCAAACCTGATCCGGACATTTGGACTCGTTCGCAGGCGTGGTATGAACTGGGCAAGGTCCTCGACAGCCAGGCGCGCTATGACGAAGCCATGGCCGCGTTTCTCGAAGCAAAGGCGTTGTTGCAGCCGGATGCCACGCCGGAAATTGCCAAACAAAAAGCCGCCCAAGCGCGCATTAAAAGGACGCAGGAAACCCTCACTGCCGAAACCTTGCGGCGCTGGCATGAAGCCGGCGAGACCCTCAAGCCACCGTATCGGTTGAGCACGCTCTGCGGCCATCCCCGCTCCGGCACGACCTTGCTGGAGCAAGTGTTGGATTCGCACCCGGACATCATCTCCGTGGAAGAGAAAACCACTTTCTATGACGAATCGGTTGCTCCCCTTTTGCGTAACTCATCGGTGGAAAACCTTCTGGAGGTTTTGGAGTCGGTATCACCCGGTCAGTTGGTGCGAGCGCGCGCCAATTACTTCCGCTGCACCGAGCTTCTGCTCGACCAGCCCATTGGCAACTGCTTGCTGCTCGACAAAAATCCCTCCAAAACCGCCATCATTCCGGCTTCCCTCCGCATCTTTCCGGAAACAAAATTTCTGGTCGCGCTGCGTGACCCCCGCGACGTGTGCCTGAGTTGTTTCATGCAACCCCTGCCCCTGGCTCCCGTTAGCGCGTTTTACCTGACCCTGGAAGACACTGTGACCGAATACGCCTCGCTGATGGGCTTCTGGCTGTCCATCAAACCCAAAATGCCGGGTCCCTGGCTCGAAGTGCGCTACGAAGATTTGGTGGACGATTTGGAATCCGTCGCCCGGCGGACGCTGGAATTTCTAGGCGTGCCGTGGGACGCCCGCGTTTTGGGTTTCGACAAACACGCGCAGACCAAAATCGTGCGTTCGCCGACTTACGCGGAAGTGAAGAAACCCGTCTTCAAAACCGCCGTTGGACGCTGGCGCAATTACCAAAAATACCTCGAACCCTATTTGGAAAAACTGGAATTGTTCGCCAAAGCCTTCGGTTACGAATGACAAAACTTTGCGCCAATGCCTGAAGGTTTGGCGCCCCTTTGCGAAAAGAATTGTTCCGGTTACAAATTCCCGGCAATCTGTGCATTCCTGTGCAGCAGGTGAATCTCGGCATGATTGGCGGCGGGATTGTCAGCGTTGCCGTTTTTTGTGATGGCGAGGAATACGGCAAAATGAACCTTCATTATTTTTCTTTGAAGGCGTTAATTATATCCTGCACGGGTTGCAGAAGTTGGGTAGTTATATAGCTGTCTAAATGCGACGCTTTCACGAATCGTTTATAGGTTTCCAGATCAGCACACCCCTGAGCCATTCGCCCCCGTTTAAACTGCGCGGCGGCGGTTGACAAAATCTTGACCATAACTTGCCGGTTTTTTGA
>JBEKMU010000034.1:0-24407 GCA_049523555.1 Verrucomicrobiota bacterium
GGCGCGCTCGGAGAGCGCGCCCTACCATTTTCGGTAGGGCGCTTTCTCCGAAAGCGCCGCTTACGGTTTCGTCTGCGGATTACGTTCCGTCCCTCTCTCTCCGCGAGCTTCGAGCGGGGAGAGAGCCGGAGAGAGGAGCTCGTAAAAAATTTACGCGCCGCCTCTCCCTGGCCCTCTCCTCCACTTCGCGGAGGAGAGGGAGACGATCCCCACGCTCTCCGAGCGCGCCGCTCCATCCCCAATAGGTAGGGACGCGCTGCTGCGCGTCCAAAATCCAGCTGAGTAGCAGCTCGGCCCTACCCGGTCCGGTTTTTTCTCGGTTCCCTTTTCTTTTCCCAATGTTTCAAATTTCAGCCAGACTGCGTGCGTGAAAATTTCGGTCATCATCCCCGCGTTCAACGAGGAACGTCTGCTCGGCGCGACGCTGACGCAGGTGAAATCGGCGATGGCCGCCTTCACCCAACGCGGTTGGGAGAGCGAACTCATCGTCTGCGACAACAATTCCACCGATCGCACGGCGGAAATCGCGCGCGCGGCGGGCGCAACCGTCGTGTTCGAGCCAATCAACCAAATTGCCCGCGCCCGGAATTCCGGCGCGGCGGCGGCCACCGGCGACTGGCTGATTTTTGTAGATGCGGATTCGCAACCGAGCGCAGAACTGTTCGCGGACGTGGCGGAGCAAATCCAATCAGGCCGGTGTCTCGCGGGCGGCGCGACCGTCCGGATGGATGAAAAGCATTTGCTGGCCGAATTCTTCACCTGGTCCTGGAACTGTTCGAGCCGGATGGGCCGCTGGCTCGCTGGTTCGTTCATTTTCGTCGAAGCGGCGGCGTTCCGGAAACTCGGCGGGTTCAACAACGAACTGTTCGCGGCGGAGGAATTGGATTTGAGCAAACGGCTGAAGAAACTTGCGAGAGAGACGGGCAGGGGAATCGTGATATTGCATGGGCACCCGCTGGTGACGTCCGCGCGCAAGATGCGGCTTTACACAATTTGGGACCATCTCAAGTTGCTGGCCCGTGTTGCGTTCAACCGTCGCGCCCTCCAACGCCGCGAATCCTGCACTCTGTGGTATGATGGCCGGCGGTGAAAATCTTGCGTCGCAAAGACACATTTCTTTGCCATTACTTGACAAAAAGTTCGGAGTTTACTTTCAGTTTGAGTTAAGGGTATGTTGGACATCAATCGCTCAGGATTTCAGGACTTAAACGCGGTAACCGATTACGGAAAAGGCAAACGTATGAAAATATTCCAATCATTGGGTCATTTCTCTCTGGCCATGCTCATTGGCGCCGGCCTGGCCGGTTGCGCGACGGAATCGCATCAAACAATCAAGCCCGAGACAGTCGCTTCGGCGGGCACACCGTACAACGGCCCCAAGAGCACGTTGATGGTGGGCATGTTTGACAATCACTCACCGTACATGCGCGGCGTGTTCTCGGACGGTGTGGACCGGCTCGGTGGACAGGCCAAATCCATTCTCATCACGCACCTGCAACAGACCGGACGTTTTGTCGTGGTGGACCGGAACAACATGCCGGAGATAACCAATGAAGCGGCCATCAAGGGCCAGCAGTTGAAATTGAAGGGGGCGGATTATGTGCTGACCGGTGAGGTTGCGGAATTCGGGCGCAAGGAGGTCGGCGACGAGCAATTGTTCGGCATCCTCGGCAGCGGCAAGAAGCAAGCGGCCTATTCCAAGGTGAACCTGAACGTGGTGGATGTACTCACTTCCGAGGTAGTCTTTTCGACTCAAGGCGCCGGCGAATATGCATTGAGCGACCGCGAAGTGCTCGGCTTTGGCGGAGCTTCCGGTTACGACTCGACGTTGAATGGCAAGGTTCTGGATCTCGCCATCCGGGAAGCCGTCAACCGCCTGGTGGAAGGCGTGGAACAGGGCAAATGGAAACCTGAGAAACAGTGAAACGCCCCCGACTGAAACTGTTGCTGGCATCGCTGGCCGCTCCGATGCTGTTCGCGGGCTGCCAGTCGCCGGACGTTTATTACTGGGGCCACTACGAAGACCTGGTCTATACCACGTATGCGAAACCGGACAAGGTCCCGCCGGAAAAGCAGGTGCAGATCATGGAGGAAGACCTGCACAAGGCCATCTCCGCCAACAAGCCGGTGCCTCCGGGTTTTCATGCGCAGCTCGGCTATCTTTATTTTCAACTGGGCAAGGCGGACCTGGCGCGGCAGGAATTTGAAAATGAGAAGAAACAATTTCCGGAGTCCACGGTGTTCATGGACCGGATGCTGGCCAACCTGTCAAAAAAATGAAAACGCGCATTTTGATTCCGGGTTTGCTGGCAACCGCGATGGCTTTTACGGGCTGTGTGACCAAGCCCTATGATTACACCAATTTTCGCGCGCATCCGCCGCGGTCCATTCTGGTGCCGCCGCCACTCAACGAAAGCACGGATACCCGGGGCACTTATGGTTATCTTTCCACCGTGACGAGACCGCTCGCAGAGATGGGCTATTACGTTTATCCGGTGGTGGTAGTGGACCAGTTCATGAAGGAAAACGGCCTGCCCACCGCCGGCGAGATGCACCAGATTCCCTTGGATAAAATCAGGGACATCATCGGCGCGGATGCCGTCTTCTATATCACGCTCAAGCAATACGGGTCAAAATATCAAGTAGTCACCAGCACCACGATTGTTACCGCCGAGGGAAAGCTCGTGGATGTGAAAACGGGGACAACCCTCTGGGAAGGGACCGCCAACGTCCAGCAAAGTTCCAGCAGCGGAAACATTATTGCTGATCTGGTCGTGGCTGCGGTTGACCAAGCCGTCAATTCGTCCACCGACCAGGCCCATGATCTCTCGCGCATGGCCAATATCCAATTGCTGATGACCAAGGATCATGGGCTGCTTTACGGCCCGTATCATCCCAAGGAAAAGGAGCAGTAGTTCCCGCTTCAAGCCCTGCCATTCAAAGGCGGATTCATTTCTACGGCGCAGTGGCGGCCGCCTTTTGCCGGACGGTGAGATAATCGAGATATTCAATCAACCGCGGTTTCAATTCCTTGCGCGGGACGATGGCGTCAATGAGTCCGTGGTCGAGGAGGAATTCGGCGGTCTGAAAACCGGGCGGCAATTCGGCCTGGGTTGTGTCCTTGATGACCCGCGGGCCGGCGAACCCGATCATCGCGCCCGGCTCGGCCAGAATCAAATCGCCCAGGCTCGCGAAACTCGCCATCACGCCCGCCGTCGTCGGATGCGTGAGCACGCTGATATAGGGCAGGCGGTGTTGTGCGTGGTAGGCGAGGGCGGCGGCGGTTTTGGCCATTTGCATGAGGCTGAACATGCCTTCATACATCCGTGCGCCGCCGCTCGTGGAAATGATGACGACGGGCAGTTCCTTTTCCGTCGCGCGCTCGATGAGCCGCGTGAGTTTCTCACCGACAACCGAACCCATCGAGCCGCCGAGAAAATCAAAATCCATCACGCCGAGCGTCGCGCGGTGCGCGCCGATTTTGCAAATGCCGGTAAGGACCGCGTCCTTGAGCGTCGTGGATTTCTGGTATTCCTCCAGTTTCGCCTTGTAGGTGGCGACCCCGTTGAAGTTGAGCACGTCCACGCTCGTCATGTCCGCGTCCATTTCCTCGAAGGTGCACGTCTCGACGAGCGAATGGATGCGTTCGCGCGAACTGATGGGGAAATGGTGATTGCACTTGGGGCAGACCTTCAGGTTTTCGTCCAGTTCCTTGTCATAAACCATCGTGCTGCACTTCGGACATTTCGTCCAAAGCCCCTCCGGGATGTCGCGTTTTTTGGATTTGGCGCCGGACGGTTTGAGCTTTTTGGGCAACGGCGGCGCCTTGTTGACCGACGGCGGTGTCAACGCCGGTTCGACCGTTTCAGCGCCAAGCGCCTTTTTGGTAAAAGTAGTCGTGGCCATTAACAATCAAATCATACTAAATTCCGCGCGCCACTGTCCAGACGCAAACATCATCCGCACCGGCGGCCAGAAGCACTTGCGCGCACGCGCTCGTGGTCGCGCCCGTCGTGAAAACATCATCCACCAGAATCACGCGCTCTCCGTTCAGCCGCGCGCCGTTGCGCATCGCAAACGCGCCGCGCATGTTCGCCGCGCGCTGGGGCCGCGTCAACCGCGTCTGGGTGCTGGTGAATACGACACGCCGGAGCAGCTTTTTGTTCACCCGGATTTTTGCAGCGGCGCCAAGGTGAACAGCCAGGCGTTCGGCTTGGTTGAATTCCCGTTCGCGCTGCTTCAACGGGTGCAGCGGCACGGGCACGATCAAGTCCCAATGTTGTCCGCACAACGCAGGCATGGTTTCGCGCAAAAGCAGGCCGGCAAGAAACGGTTCGAACCACAGCGCGCGCTGGTATTTGTAGCGATGGATGATTTCCCGCACCGCGCCGCGCGCGACCACCGCCGACCGCGCCGCGCTGAAGTGCAGTTCCATTTCGCGGCAATTCGCGCATTCAAACGGTGTCGTCAAATCGCCTTCAAACGGCAGGCCGCACCGCTCGCAGAAGGGCGATTTGATGAAGCGCACGTGCGACCAGCAACGCCCACACACGAAGCCTTCCTTGGCCGTGGCGCGCTGTTCGCCGCAAAGCTGGCAGATTTCAGGATATAAAAAGCCGAGGCCGACATTGAACCAGGTTTGGAACGAGGTGGCGGCGGTCGTCATCATGAAATGGCAAACGCCGGACGTTTGTTCAGAACCGGCAGGCGATTGGAAACGGCGAGCGTGAGCGCGAGCACAATAAATGCCAGCCAGCCGTCAATCATTTTGCCCGTGCCCCAAAACCAGATGGCGGCTTGGGGAACGCCAACGGTGAACGCGCCGAATATTTTGAGCCAGAAAATCCAGCCTGCGTGCAGGCCAATGGAAAAGTAAAGATTGCCGGTGCGCTGATACGCAAGGCCGAGCAGCACACCCGCCAGCGTCAGGTTGAAAAAGCCCGGAACGAGCGCATGAAAATCCGCAAAACCGGACAACAGACGCGGCAGCAGTTCCAAGCCGGAATACCAGACCACCGCGCCCGTGAAATCGGCGCGATGGAGAAAATGCACGAGCGCGTAAATCAGGCTGCTCAGCACCAGCGCCAGCGGCCAGTAAAACATGCGGCGAAGCCCGCCGAACACGCCGCCCCGAAACAGAATTTCCTCGAGCGTGGCGACCGCCGCCGCCGTTCCCGCCGCGCCCAAGACGGTTTCGATGAATTTTCCAGCCGAGGCGCCTCCGGTCAGCGAACGCCCGCCCGAGAAGAGCACAATTCCCGCGACCACCGCCAGCGAGACGAAGCCGAGTAAAAGACCGCCGAACAGTTTTTTTGACTGGCCGTAAGGCGGAACGAGACCGGTTTCGCGCAGCGATTTCGCGCCAAGTGCGCGCAACAACGGCCACACGCCGGCCAGGGCGAGAATCAAAAAGGAACGATCCACAAAACGATGAAACGGGGCGCCGGCGAGTTTGGGAATGGAGTGGGCGAAATGCTGCGCGAGCCAGTAAAGCCAGGGCGCGAGCAAAGCGCCGCCGAAAAACACCACGACAATGTAGATGACCAGCGCCCAAAGAGGCCGCATGACCGGATGATAAACGCGGCGGCGGTTCGCGCCAAGCGCGAATTCCCTGGCACCTTGATTTTGACTGTAGCGTCCGGCATTGCACCGATTCATCCGGCCACTACAAGATGCCACGTCTCAAATCCCGGAGGGAACAGGTTTTGTTGGCATTTGCGGAGGGGATGTGTTATGCCATTGGCGGAAATGTCGAATGGTTCACAAAGCACGGCGGGTTCCGAAGGAACGACGCAAAAAAAGTTCGGGCGGTTTTACCTTCAGGAACTTCTGAACAATGGCGGCATGGCGGAAATCTGGCTGGTCACCGACGGGCGCGGGAAGCCCTTTGCGTTGCGGCGGTTGCGCGGCGGTTTGCGGTTCAACCTCCTGGCGCGCCGGCGTTTTCTCCGCGGCTGCGAAGTGTTGTCGCACCTGAATCAAAGCGAATACGTCGTCGGCTACGTCGAGCATGGGAAAATGGACGGAACGCTTTACATGCTGATGGATTACGTGGAGGCGGAAAATTTGAAGCTGCTGTTCGCGCGGCATGACTTGGTGCTGACCGAGAACGTGGCGCAAATCCTCATTGACATGGCCCTGGGCCTCGCCGACGTGCACGAAAGCGGTTTCATGCACCTCGATTTCAAACCGGAAAACGTCCTCGTGTCGCGCAACGGCAGCGTGCGGCTGATTGATTTTGACCTCGCCCAGCCGATCCCCGAAAAGCCGAAGAAAATGTCGAAGAACCCCGGCACGCCGGCCTACATGGCGCCGGAACAATTGCAACGCAAGCCCATTGACTCGCGCGCGGACATTTTTGCCTATGGCGTGGCGGCCTATGAACTGCTGACGAACCAGAAACCCTTTGCCGGCGAAACGCCCGGCGAAATTCTGGCGCGCCAACTCGATCTCTCAGGCCCGCCGCCGCCGCGTGAATACAATCCCGAGCTTCCCGCCGCGCTCGAAAAAGTCGTCTTGAAGTGCATCGCGCGCGACCCCGACCGGCGCTATCCATTCATGAGCGTCCTCGTTCATGATTTACAGAACGCGTTGTATTTGTGATGGGGTGGAGCGCCGGAGGCACGTCAGAGAACAGCCCACGGTTGAAACCGTGGGATTCGTGGTGTTCTGATTTGCTGTAGCGTCGAGCCTGTGGCTCGAATGAATCGGCGCACAGCGCCGACACTACAATTCCAATTAGGATCCAAGTGTTAAAGGCAAGTCTTACGCGAACAGCCGCTTGAGTTGTTGCGCGACTTCCTCAATCCATTCGTTGCCGGGCAGCGCGTAGGGACGGAAGGTTTCAATGGAGCCTTCCCGGTCGTTGTAAAGGAGCGCGCGATGAAGCCCAAGCGTGCTGGCGTTTGGGGCGTCAATCAAACTGGCGGAATCACCAGCGCTCATCTGGAACAGCACGCGCGTTTCAAATTCACTCATCGTTTTCCGGCCCAGGAACCGGTTTACATTGTTGTAGGTGTCGCAGGTGGCAATTACATGGAACCCGCGGCCGGGCCCGTCGCTGATTAAATTCTGAAGCACGACTGCCGGTTGCACTTCGCCCCCGCTGCCACTGCTGGAAAAATCAAATTCGTCCTCCTGCCGGAGTTTCTTGAAATTCTGCAGGCCGTGGATGAGGAAAAATGTCTCGGGCGTGTTGGCGGACGACTCATCCTCCGCGCGATTTTTCAGGTCGTTTGCCAGACGGCCCATCACTTCCAGCAATTCGCCGTGGGTGACCCGGACAATTTCATGCGGGACGACGCGGATGGCACGCTCCAGAAATTCGCGTTGCGGGAAACCGGGTGGTGTACTGTCGAGCAGAAAGAACCGGGCGTCGCCCCTGGGATACTGCGCGGCCAGCGACACGAGCGCGACGGACAAAATCGTCAACGCCGGTTCCTCGCTTTGGCCGACGACCAACAGGTTGCTGCCGCTCTGCCATTGGAAAACCACTTCGGTCGGTCCTTTGATGGAGTTCGGTGCGCCCAGCCAGATGCGCGACCGGGCTGGCGCTTTGACGGATTTTTTCTGGAGCAGCGCGCGCAACGGAATGTTTTCCTTCACGTCCGCCGGCGCGTTGCCCTCAAACACAAATGGTCCCGGATACTGGTTTGCCTTCTGGTCGGCGCGTTCGCGGATTTTCGCGAGAAAACGGTCGCGCACCTCTTCCGGCAGCCAGACCGTCTGGAACGGACTGTTGCCTTCGATGGAACCGGCGGCATCGTTGTAGATGCCTTCGCCGGGACGCGTGAGCAGGCGCGGCGCCGGGTTGTCCTGGTCCATAATCAGGTAGGCGTCGGCTTCATTGCACATGAGCGCGATGCGGATGACCATCTGGCCGATGGTGGCGCGGGCGAGCGTGTAGGCGCCACCGAGCGTTTGCGAACCGAGCAGCACGTGGATGCCAAAGGCGCGGCCCTGCCGGACAATGCGATCGAGCAATACGGCTGCGCCTTGGGACACCCGGTCTTCCTCAACAAAATATTCCTGAAACTCGTCAATGATCAGCAGCGCGCGCGGCATCGGCTCGGTGCCGCCCGCCTTTTTGTAACCGGCGATGTCCTGCACGCCCAGCTTGCGGAACAAGTCGCCGCGACGGCGCAATTCCGCGTCCACGCGCTCCAGCACGCTCAACCCGAACTCGCGGTCGCTTTCGATGGCGACGACTTTTGCGTGCGGCAACCGGCGGGTGGCGTAGCACTTGAACTCGACCCCCTTCTTGAAGTCCACGAGGTAGAACTCGACCTGCTCCGGGCTACACCACAGCGCGAGGTTGGTGATGATGACGTGGAACAGAGTGGACTTGCCCGAACCGGTCTTGCCGGCAATCAATGCGTGCTGGCGCGTGCCTTTGCCGATTTCGAGACGTTGCAACTTGGTCGCGCCGGAACGTCCGATGGGCACGGTGAGTTCCTCGGACGTATCCTCCGTCCAGAGTTTGGCCGGCGGGGGAGCCACCTGCTCGAAAGGCACTTCGACGCGATTTGAATCCCTGCCGCTTTCGCCCACGCGACGCAAAAACTCCGTCACGAATTCCGGCGGCGGCGGAGCGTCGAGTGTCAGGCGCGTTCCACCGGGTTGATGGTCCGCCAGTTTAAAACCGCTCTCACCTCGGACAAGGCAAATGCTGTTTTTCCGGAGTTCGTCAGCAACAAACCCCTGGGGCAGGGCGTGGCGGCGATCCCAATGAATCAGCGTGAACACGCCGCAACGGGCGCCGCTGGTGGCGATGTTGATGAGGCGGCGGCCGGCGGTTTCGCTGAAGTTCACCGGGAAATCGGCAATGACGAGGAAATGATATTTCTCCGCGATGGCACCGGGCTGGGCGTTGTATTCCGCGATCGTTTCGTATTCGTTGCGGAGATACATTTGGATGACCTTTTCCATGTGCTCGTTCAGTTCCGCCAGCTTCTCCTCGAGCTGGGCGGTTTGCGTCCAAATGCGGCTGTTGATGTGACTCTCCTCATAATCGGCCAGGTGCATGAGGCCGGCGAAATTCTGGCCGAGCCCGACCGGATCAAAAATGGTGAAGCTTAGCTTGCCCGGCGGATGGCTCGAAAGGAGACGGAAAATGATATTGTTGATAACCGCAATCGCTTCTTCGCCTCCGGTCTTTGCCGTTTCAAAAAGAATGGAGCCTTGGCCAGGATATTTGAGCGTGAGCGGGACGGAAAAATTGGCGGGGAAGGGCAGGGCCAGCCGTTTGTCCTTCAGTGCCGCCTCGGCAAGTTTTCCAGTGTCCACTTCCATGCGCCCGAATTTCGCCGCATTTTTGAATTCCTCCAGGAGCGTCCACTGTTTCCAAACCGGATGCCGCCATCCGGGAAAAAGTTCCTCCGCCGCGGCATTGGCTGCGCGGATGGTTTCGTGAATGGGCTGGATGCAATTTTTCCATTCCCCGGCCAGCGCCTGCCAGCGGCCCTGGATATCCGCGTTTAGTTTCGCCACTTTCGCCTCATGAACTCCGGCAAGTTGTCCGGTCTGAGCCTCCGCCTCCTGCCGCAGGCGCGCAACGTGGTCGGCGTGGGCGCGTTCAAGCTGGCTCAATTTTGTGCGGCTGAGTTGCGCGTTTTTTTTCAGGGCGCGGGCCGCTTTTTCATCAACCGCCTGTGCCCGGGTGCCGCGCGTGCCCACGGCCTCTTTTATGGTTTGCTTCCACTGTTGGTTGAAGCTGCGGCTGACGTTCTCGAATTCGGTTTGGACTCGTTCCTGTTCCTGCCGGCAGCGCACCTCGGCTTTTTCAAGGCAAACGTCATGTAGCCGTCGCGCCGTTGCCAGATGGCGGGCAATCGTTTTGGCGGTCGGTCCGGCCCAGTGTCCCCCATACAGGTAAATTGCCAGCACGACCACAAAGAGGCCCGCCAACACCGCGCCGGTCTCGATCTGGGAAATGGAATTCAAGCCGGCTTGCCTGAGAAAAACGGGTGAAAAGGCGAAAAGCAGCAGGAGCACAATCAAGAGCGGCCACATCGGGACAAATCTGAAAAATTGCGGCAGCGAAAATTTTCTGAAGCCGTCCAACTCACGCCGGATGGCCGCAGGCAGGCGGTGAAGTTCCTCCAATAATTGGTACTCGTCCGGGGTCTGGCCGGGTTCCGGCCATTGCCGGTTGGGAGAAAGCAGCCTGCGAAATTTACCGTAGCCGCGAAAGGCGCTCCTGGCCTCTGCCTCCAGCAGGTTGAAAGCCTCGCGATTTTCAGTCAGTTTGGTTTTGAAGTCCGCCAGGGTCGCAACGGCGTTTGCCATTCCCGTTTCACGATCACGTTCCGCTTGAGTCGAGCCTTCCGATATCTTTTGCTTTCGGCGTCCTTCGCGTCCGCCGACTCCCTCCCGGACCTGTTTCGTGGTGACGAGGTGGGCCTGGGTGATCCGCGCTTTCCGCTTTTCGAATTTGGCCCGACCTTTGTCCTTTTCAGTTTCAAAGGCGGCCCCGGCGTTGGCAATGGCCGCTGAAAAACGTGACGCTTGTTCCTGCGTGGCCGTTTCAAATGCCTTCGCTTCTGCGGCTGACCTGGTTCGAAATTCACCGGCAAGTTTTTCCTCCCGGGCGGCAAAATCCTGGATGGCGCTTCGGAGCCGGTTCAAAAGCGCAAGCGTTTCATTTAGTCCCAGATGGCTACTCACAGTCTTTCCTGACTTTGGCCAGAATTTCGTCCAATTTTTCGAGCACGGTGACGGTTTTATCCACGTTGGCAAAAAGTTCGGTCAGGTAGCGTTGCTCGAATTCCCGGCTTTTGGCGTCATTCCAGTAATTCCTGGTCTCGTCCCACCGGGTGGCAAGTCCCTTCGTAATTGACGCGATCCGGTTTTTGATTCCGCTTGGGTTCATGATCGCTTTTCCTCCCCGTCATCCGGCTTGCCTTCGACTCCGGCCAGTGGGGATGAAGCGCCGGGCGCGGCGACCGAGGCATACGCCTCCAACGTCTTCACCACTTGGGCCAGATAAGCGACCGCGCGCGCCATGTCGGTCATCAGGAACCCCTGCAACTGATTCAACTGCTTGAGCAACGGGTCCGTTTGATTCTCCAACTCCCGGCTCCATTTTTTTATCACCGACAGTTTGGTCTCGCCCTCTCTGATGGCGCGCTCTGCCCGTTGCACGGCCATGAGGCGGAGGGCCGTTGATTCCTGGAATTTGGAAAGCCGGGCGCTGAATAATTCCGCCCGCGCTTCTTCCAGTTTCCGGCCCCGGATGGACATCTCGTTTTCCCAGTGTGGCCGCCGATCATCCTGGACCCAGGCGCGAGCGCGAAAAACCTCGTCGCACGCCTCCTCCAGGGTGGCCCGCGCGCTCTTTAAAAACACAATCAGGCTTGCCCGGAAGGATTCCACGGCCTCCACTGAAGTGACTTGGGCGCGTTCGGCCATGAAAAATCAGTGTTGGTGCAGATATTCCTCGATGCGCTGTGCTTTTCTCAAAAGATAAGGCGTGTGCTCCTTTGAGAGTTCGTTGAACTTTTTCAGCGCCTTCATCGCCAGTTTGAATTCCTCGGCGAACTTCTCGTGCTCCTGGTCCTGCCATGTGTCGCCGAGCGCCGTGAAGCGGGCTTGGAGCAGGATGATCCGGTTTTCCAGGTCGGTGTTGAACCGGTGCAGTTCGTCGGCGAACCGCCGCACTTTTTCGGGATCCATGATTGCTTGCGCCATCTTTTCCCTTTCGTTGGATTTCTTTTCTTGCCCTCAAGATAATCGAGAAGTTCCCCGGCATACAGCCCTTTTTGCTGTCATAAAATATTGCCTTACGCCCGGCAGGTTTATAATTTGACCGCTGCAACGGGCAAACATACCAACATTTATGATTACTCTTGGCGTTATCGTCGGCAACCGCAGTTTCTTTCCTGACCATCTCTGTGACACTGGGCACAAGGAAATTCTCGCCACACTCGAAAAACTCGGCATCCGCACAGTTTCCCTGCCGGTCAGCGCGACCAAATTCGGCGCGATCGAATCCCTGGAGGACGCGCACAAGTGCGCCGACCTCTTCAAGCAAAAGGCGGACAAGATTGACGGCGTCCTGATCACGCTGCCCAACTTTGGCGACGAACGCGGCATGGCCAACGCCCTCCGCTGGTCCGGCCTCCGTGTGCCGGTGCTCGTCCATGCCTTCAACGACGACCCGAAAACCATGACCATCCGGGACCGGCGTGACAGTTTTTGCGGCAAAATGTCCGTGTGCAACAATCTCCATCAGTATGACATTCCCTTCACGCTGACCCGTTTGCATACCTGCGCGCCAGACAGCAAAAGCTTCGCCCAGGATTTGCAGGATTTCGTCGTGACCTGCCGCGTCGTCAAGGCGCTGAAAAACCTGCGCATTGGCGCGCTCGGCGCGCGGCCCAAGGAGTTCAACACCGTCCGCTACTCGGAAAAACTGCTGGAGCAATCTGGCATCAGCATCGAGACGCTCGATTTGTTCGAGTTATTCGGTTGGGTTGGCAAACTCACGGACAACGAACGGGCGGTCAAGGCCAAGCTCAGGGAAATTCAAAATTACGTCGTTGCCCGAAGCATCCCGCCGGTGGCACTGCTCAAGATGGCGAAGTTTGGCGCAGCCGTGGACCGGTGGATGAAGCAAAGCCGGTTGAACGCCACCGCCGTTCAATGCTGGACGGCCATGGAGGAATTTTTCGGCGTCGTGCCCTGCACGCTGATGAGCATGATGAGCAATATGCTGATGAGCAGCGCGTGCGAGGTGGACATCATGGGCACGGTGGCGATGTATGCGATGGCGCAGGCCAGCGGCAAACCGAGCGCGCTCGTGGACTGGAACAATAATTATGGCGAAGACCCGGACAAGGGCGTGGTGTTCCATTGCAGCAATCTGCCGAAGGACGTGTTTGTGGAAAAAGGTGAAGGCGCGCCGGTGATGGACCATCAGGAAATCATTGCCGGCACGGTCGGCAAGGAAAACACCTACGGCACCGTGGTCGGCCGCATGAAAACCGCGCCGTTCACCTATTTGCGGGTGAGCACGGATGATGCCGCCGGCAAAATCCACGCCTACGTCGGCGAAGGCGAATTGACCAACGACCCGCTCAAAACTTTTGGCGGTTACGGCGTGGTGCGAATCCCGAATTTCCAGAAGCTGCTGCGTTATATTTGTGAAAACGGCTTCGAACATCACGCCGCCATCAACCCGACACGCATCGGGTTGGGGGTGAAGGAAGCCTTGGGCAAATATCTGGGCTGGGAAGTTTATTGCCACGAGTAAGAGACCGAAGCCGGATGGGGAAGATCATTTGGCGGTCTTTTTACGTCCACTCGCCTATCGCAAAACACAGAGCAGGCGTGCCGCTTGAGGATATGGGTAATCCATACATTGGCGAATTTATTCTTCAAACCTATTGACGGCCAATGGGATTGTGGCTACTTTCCGAACGACCCCAGAAGCGCATATGTGTTTGTGGGTGTATGGGGCTGCAAACATCAGAGGCGCGATTTGTGGTCAAGGGACAAATAAAACAGGCCATAGCTGCCGCGAATGTCTGGTTTTTCACAAATGATGAACCGGGGTGTTTCGACGGTTCGGATACTGAATCATTAAGTCCGGATAATTCGCCTTCCAAGCCTGCAACACACAGACCAGCCCCACCAACCTGGAAAGGTGATACTATGAACACAGTTCAGTCGTCACATCTGTATCGGTCACGTGGCACATATTCAACAAAGGCAAAACCTTCCCTTACGCGTCGTGGAGGAAGTTTGATTGCCGCCATCGCAATCCTTGCCTTCATCGCCGGGGCCCAGACCGGCTTACAGGCGGGCAACTGCACCGTCAACCTGGGTACCACTCACCAGACCATCGACGGCTTTGGCGGTTCCTGCGTGTGGAGCGGTCAAATCACCGACGCGCAAGCAGACACTATCTTCGGCAACGCCAACAACAATCAGCTTGGCTTCACCCTTGCCCGCGTCCGGATCGCTCCGGACGGCAACAACACCGACGATACGGTGAATTGCTCGAAGGCACATGCTCGCGGAGCGAAAGTGCTGGCCACTCCCTGGACTCCTCCCGCTTCCATGAAAGACAACGGCAACGTCGTCGGCGGCCATCTCCTCACGAGCCAATACGCCGCCTACGCCACCTACCTGCATAATTCCGCCAGCAGCATGGGCGTGGATTATTGTTCAATCCAAAATGAGCCGGACATCACGGTTACGTATGAATCATGCACCTGGAGTGCGGCGCAACTTCAGACCTTCTGCCAGAACAATGCCCAGAACATCGGCAAACCGGTCGTCATGCCCGAGTCCTATCACTTCGCTGATTCCATGTCCGATCCCACTCTCAACAACAGCACCTCGGCCAGTCATATCGCTTACGTGGGCGGACACATTTATGGCGGCGGCAATACCGTGCATCAAAATGCCCTCAACCACGGCAAACACGTGTGGATGACGGAGCACTACAACACCGGCACGGACATCGGCACCTGCATGACAGATGCCAAGGAGATCACTGATTGCATGAATAACAGCATGAGCGCCTACTTCTGGTGGTCCATGTTCCGTCCCGGTAGCGGCAACGACATCGTAAGCGGCAGCACTCCCTTGAAGCACGGATACACCATGGGACAATTCGCCAAATGGGCGATTCGTCCCGGAAACGTGCGGGTGGACAGCACCTACAATCCCTCATCCAATGTCTATGTGACCGCCTACAAGGGCAGCAAGGTGGTCATCGTAGCCGTCAACACGGGCGGCTCGGCGGTAAACCAGACCTTCAACATCCAGAACGGGACGGTGACTTCGATGACGCCGTATCGCACCTCCAGCAGCCAGAATATTGCGACCCTGAGTTCGATCAATCTGTCCGGCGGTTCCTTCACGACGTCGTTGCCGGCCCAGAGCGTCACAACCTTCGTCCAGAACTAAATTGGCGTTGATAAGCCGTGAAGCCCTTTGAGAGGCGCGACACGGTCCGAAAAGCGCTGGAGCATGGCCGGGCTCATTCCTTGCCATGCTCCGCGCATTTTGGTTCGCTTAACCTGATTTCTATGAATGGCAGAGGTCTGAACAAGGCATTACTCGTGCTGAATATGGTGCTGGCCGGGGCAGTCATCATTCTGGCCCTGCGCCGGCCGACGGTTCAGCATCTGCCTCCGGCTGTTCCAAATGCTTCCAAAGCATCATCGAACAAGACCCCACTTGTTATCGCCGGACATGAACCTCAATCCTACACCAACCTTGCGACCACAGCCGACTGGCGGCAATGGATTGATCAATTGCGGGCCGCCGGCGTTCCCAACGGGGTCCTGGCCAGACTGGTCCAGTCCGATTTCGACGACCGATGGCAAAAACGGCAGGATGAGGTCCAAGAGGAATATAACCGGGGAGAAGTGGATGTGGATGCCTTGACCGCGCTCACGCTGAAACACGAGGTTGAGCAGGAAAATGAATTGCGAACAGCATTGGGCGAAGAGGGATTCAGGAGTTGGAACCAGGAAAGACTGTTCCAAGGCCTCAACCTCAAAGACCTCAACCTGACCGCTGCTGAAACCAATGCCCTCTACGCCCTAAAAAAAAATCTGCAGCAACGGCTCCGTGATTTGGACCAGTCGAAGCTGAATGGCGAAATTGACCAGGCCGATTTGAATGACCAGCAGGAAAAGGCGCAGGCCAGTTTCGATCAACAACTAAAGGCGCTGCTCGGTGACGAGCGCTACGCCACCATGCAGGGCATTGTTGACGCCGCCGGTGACCTGCGGCGCAATCTGCGAGACGTTAATCCCAGCAGTGCCCAGTTCGCCGCCATGCTGGACATCCAAAGCAATTGGAATGCAAGCCGGATGGCATTGCAGCTTCAGGCGGACAAGGCGCCGGACGCATCCATTGAACAACAGATCAAGGCCATGGATGACGCCCGGGACCGGGAATATCAGCGGGTGCTGGGAACCAACGGCTTTGAAAAGTTCCAGGCGGAACAGGATTCCCGTTACACCGACATGGAACGTTACGCGAACAACTGGGGGATCAGTGACGCGGACATAGGTTACGTTTATCGCACCATCCAGTATTATGAAAAAAGCGTGCAGGATTATCGGCAGCAGGTGCAGGCATTCAACCAGCAGGGCCAGGCGATTGGTTCGGACACGGTCCAAAAGAACCTCCAGCAGTTCTCACAGCAAACTGAACAAAGCCTCCGCAACTATCTGGGCGACGACCGCTTCAACAAGCTCAAGCGAAACGGCATTATCAATTTTAATGCGCAGTAATTCTCGGATCCGCGGTCAGGTGGTCTCCTTTGAGGGATATTCGCAAATTGGCGAATCATTTGCGCAAAATGGCGTTGCCCGTCGGTGAGGGGAAAGGCCACACTACCGGATCTCTGAGCATTGCACATGGATTATCTGTCAATTACCCTTCACCCATCATGAGAACCCAATCATTAATTGTCTGCGTTTGTCTGCTTTTCATTTGCACCAGCCTTTCCGCCCAAATCACCGTCAAGATTGATCCGCAGAAGACCGGCACGCCGATTTCAAAATACATCTATAGCCAATTCATCGAACATGTGGGCCGCTCCGTCAACGGCGGCCTGTGGGCGGAAATGGTCGTGGACCGGAAATTCTTTTTCCCCATCACGGATGACTTCAACCCGTGGGGCACCGCCGAGGAAACTTATTTCAAATCCGGGCCATTTAAATTTCTCAATGCGTCGCCGTGGAAAGTCGTCGGGCTGCGCGGCACCGTGAGCATGGACACCAATAATCCGTATGTCGGCAAACAGTCACCCGTCATTCATCTGCCCGGAGACGGCACGGCGGCGGGAATTTCCGAGGCCGGCCTGGGCGTGGTGAAGGGTAAAAAATACACCGGCCACATCGTTTTGGCGGGAGACGAAAGCGCCCTGCCCATCGAAGTGCGGCTTGTCCTGGATGATGGCACGGTGTTGAGCCACAGCATCAAAAAAATCACCGCTCAATTTCAATTGTATCCATTCCGCTTCACCGCTCAGGCGCTTTCCACGAATGTGCAAATCGAAATTGTCAGCCGGGGCAAGGGCGCTTTCAAGATCGGTATCTTGTCCCTCATGCCGGCAGACAACCTCAAAGGCTGGCGCAGTGACGTGGTGGCCTTGTTGAAAAAATTGGACTCGCCTCTGTATCGCTGGCCCGGCGGTAATTTTGTCAGCGGTTACGATTGGAAGGTCGGGATCGGGCCGGACCGTGACAAACGCGCGCCCATGAAAAATCCGGCCTGGTGGGGGATTGAACCGAACGACGTCGGCATCGATGAGTTCATGGAGTTGATGCACCTGATTGACGCGGAGCCTTATGTGGCCTTGAACACCGGGCTGGGCACGCTCGATGAGGCCCTTGCTGAAGTGCAGTATTTCAATGGTTCCGTGGACACGCCGATGGGCAAATGGCGCGCGCAAAACGGACATCCGGAACCATACGGCGTCAAATTCTGGGCGGTGGGGAACGAAATGTTCGGTTCGTGGCAACTGGGCCACATGCCGGTGGATCGCTTTGTCAAAACCAACAACATTTTTGCCGACGCCATCTGGAAAGCGGATCCCGGCGCCCAACTGGTCGCGGTGGGCAACGTCGGTGACGGAAGCGATTGGAGCAAGGTCATGCTCGAAAATTGTTCCGATCACATGAATTTCATCAGCGAACACATTTACTCCAAGGAAAAGACAAATGTCGTTGACCATGCAAGGCAACTGGCGGAACAAATCCGCCAGGTGGCCGAAATCCACCGGAAATACCGCGAGGAAATTCCGGGACTGGCGGCGAAAAACATCCGGATCGCCATGGACGAATGGAACTATTGGCACGGCTCCTACTTCTATGGCGAACTGGGCGTGCGTTATTATCTCAAGGACGGCCTGGGTGTGGCGGAGGGTCTGCACGAGTTTTACCGCAACAGCGACCTTTTCTACATCGCCGATTACGCCCAGGCCGTGAACGCGCTCGCTTGCATCAAGGCCACCACCACCGCGGCGGCTTTTGAGTCAACCGGTCTGGTTCTGGAACTGTATCGCAATCATTTTGGCTCCATCCCCATCGCCGTCTCCGGCGCGGGCAATAATCTCGACGTCTCCGCTGCGTGGACGGATGACAAAAAGGCCATCACCGTTGCCATCGTAAATCCGAATTCGATTGATGAACCTGTGTCACTGGATTTGAACGGGGTTTCGCTGGCAAAGAGCGCCAGGCGATGGGTGATTATCAACCCCAATCCCGAAAGTTACAATGAACCCGGCAAGGCGCCCAATATCATCATCGGGAATAAGATGGTGACAATTAAAAATTCCAGCGTGGTGGTGCCGCCGTATTCCGTCAGCCTGTATCGTTTGGAAATTCATTGAACGCCATTTTTCCCGGACGCCTTGCATCCATGACCGCGAAATACGCCATTGGCCTTGACTATGGAACAAGCTCGGTCCGCGCGCTGGTGGTTGACATCGCCAATGGACGCGAAGTCGGCACCGCCGTCTGGAATTATTCGCACGGCACGGCCGGGGTGATTTTGTCGCGCGACCCGAACCTCGCGCGCCAGCATCCTGCCGATTACCTCAAAGGCGCTGAAGTCACCATCCAGCAGGCGCTCGCCGACGCGAGGAAAAGCGGGCGCGGATTCAAACCGGAGCAGGTCGCCGGCATCGGCGTGGACACGACCGGCAGCACGCCGCTGCCCGTGGACGCCCGCGGCCAGCCGCTTGCGTTCGACAAACGTTTCGCCAAAAATCCGGCCGCGATGGCCTGGTTGTGGAAGGACCACACTGGCGTGGCCGAAGCGGCGGAAATCACCGCGCTCGCACGAAAAATCCGCCCGCAATATCTCGCCAAATGCGGCGGGACTTATTCGAGCGAGTGGTTCTTCAGCAAAGTTTTGCATTGCCGGCGCACCGCGCCGGACGTGTTCGCCGCTGCGCATTCGTGGGTTGAACTTGCCGATTACGTTCCTGCCGCGCTGACCGGCACGGAAGCTCCAGACAAACTGACCGCAGGCATTTGCGCCGCCGGCCACAAGGCGATGTTCAATCAAGGTTGGGGCGGTTATCCCGACAAGGAATTTCTTTCGCAACTTGATCCCAAACTTGGCGAATTGCGCGACCGCCTTTGCCCCAGGGTCCGCACCGTTGCCAAAGCCGTCGGCGGTTTGACGGCAGAATGGGCGAAGAAAACCGGTTTGCGTGCGGGCATTCCGGTGGCCGTCGGCGCGTTCGACGCGCACCTCGGGGGCATTGGCGCCGGCGTGGCGACCGGCACGCTCGTGAAAATCATCGGGACGAGCACCTGCGACATCGTGGTCTGGCCGAACACGGAAAAACTGGCGGACGTCCCGGGTTTGTGCGGCATTGTTAACGGCAGCGTCCTGCCCGGTTATTTCGGGCTCGAAGCGGGACAGTCGGCAGTGGGCGACATTTTCGACTGGTTCGTCAATTACCTTCAACCCGGCGGGAGGAAAATTGGCTCGCACGAGGAACTCACCAGGGGCGCGGCGAAACTTCAGCCGGGCGAATCCGGCTTGCTCGCACTCGACTGGAACAACGGCAACCGCACCGTTCTCGTTGACCAGCGGCTCACCGGCCTGCTCATCGGCCAGACGCTGTACACCACGCCGGCGGAAATTTACCGCGCGCTCATCGAAGCGACGGCCTTCGGCGCGTTGACCATCATCAACCGTTTCGAGGAATACGGCGTGAAGATTGAGCAGGTCGTCAACTGCGGCGGCATCGCGGAAAAGAACCCGCTGGTGATGCAAATTTACGCCGATGTCACGGGACGCCCGATGAAAATTTCGCGTTCGGCGCAGACCTGCGCCCTCGGCGCGGCCATCGCCGGCGCGGTAGTTGCTGGCGTCCACCGGGATTTCGCTTCGGCACAAAAGGTGATGACGGGGTTGAAGCCGAAAATTTATGAGCCGGACCCGAAGGCGCATGAAGTTTACCGCGAGTTGTATGCGCTTTACAAAACCTTGCACGACGCGTTCGGCACGAAAGAGCAGGGAGGCTGCCTTTACGACGTCATGAAGCGGCTGATTGACATTCGTAGCCGTGTACGAAAATAATGCCGCGCACCCCAATGCTCGAAGAACTGAAAAAAAAGGTCTGCGAAGCGAACCTCGAACTGGTTGCCGAAGGCTTGGTCATCCTGACGTGGGGCAACACCAGCGGCATTGACCGCGAGCGCGGCCTCGTCGCCATCAAACCGTCCGGCGTGCCTTACGCCGACATGAAACCGCAACACATGGTCGTGGTTTCGCTCGACACGGGCAAGGTCATTGACGGTTATCTAAAACCGAGTTCCGACACGGCGACGCATCTGGTACTTTACCGCGCGTTCCCGAAAATCGGCGGCATTGTCCACACGCACAGTCTTTACGCCACGGCCTGGGCACAGGCGCGCCGGGGAATTCCATCCTACGGGACCTCGCAGGCGGATTACTGGTATGGTGACGTGCCCTGCACGCGTTTGCTCACACCGCAGGAAATCAAGGGCGATTACGAAGTGAACACCGGCCGCGTCATCGTCGAGACGTTCAAAAAATTCGACCCGATGCGGCATCCCGCCGTGCTTGTGGCGAGTCACGGGCCGTTCACCTGGGGCGCGAACGTTGACGACGCGGTGCATAACGCCATCGTACTGGAATTCATCGCGCAACTGGCGGGCGAAACCTTGCGCCTCAACCCGAAAACCAAGCCCATGCAACCGGCGCTGCTCGACAAGCATTTCCTCCGCAAACACGGCCCGAAGGCATATTACGGACAGAAATAAGCGACCAAACTCCACATGAAAAACCTCGGCCAACTTGTCATGCTATCGGCGGCTGGACTTGGTGCCGCTGGTTTTGTAGGCTGCGCGACCATGTCAAACTCAACCGCATCATCAATTGATACCATTACCAAGGCGCCGTTTGGCAGAATGCCGGACGGCGCGCCGGTCGAAATTTACACCCTGCGCAATGCAAAAGGTTGCGAAGCGCGCATCATGACCTACGGCGGCATCGTCCAGTCCCTCAAGGTGCCGGACCGGACCGGCCGGCTCGGCGACATCGTGCTGGGCTACGACACAGTTGATGCGTACATCGCCAAGACGCCCTACTTCGGCGCGCTGATTGGCCGTTATGGCAACCGCATCGGCGGGGCCAAGTTCACCCTCGACGGCAAAACCTACAAACTCGCGGCCAATAGCGGCCCTAATTCGCTGCACGGGGGTGTCAAAGGTTTTGACAAGGTCGTTTGGAAGGCCGTCAAGGCCGACATCGGTCCGCAAGGCCCGCGGCTCGAACTTAATTATCTCAGCAAGGACGGCGAGGAAGGTTTTCCGGGCAACCTGAACGTGACCGCCGTTTGCACGTTAACGGATGACAACGCGTTGGACGTGAGATTCACCGCCACGACCGACAAGCCGACGCTCTGCAACCTCACGCATCATTCTTATTTCAACCTCCGGGGGCAGGGAAATGGCGACATTCTCGGCCATGAAGTTTATCTCAACTCGAAAGAAGTCACCGCGGTGAATTCCCAGCTCATCCCGACCGGCAAGATCGAGTCCGTGGACGGCACGCCGTTTGATTTCCGCAAGCAGACCGCCATCGGCGCGCGCATCAACGATGCCAATACCGAACTGCAATACGGCCCGGGCTACGACCACAACTGGATCATCAACAAACCGCTGGGCCAGCTCGGGCTGGTGGCGCGCGTTTATGAACCCACCAGCGGCCGCGTCATGGAAGTGCAGAGCACCGAGCCGGGCACGCAGTTTTACGCCGGCAACTCCCTCGACGGCATGAAGGGCAAGGGCGGGGCTGTTTACCCGAGCCGCACCGGCTTCTGCGTCGAGCCGCAACATTATCCCGATTCGCCGAACCATCCGAATTTTCCATCGACCGAATTGAAGCCCGGCGAGACTTACACGAACATCATCATCTACAAATTCTCAACGAAGATATAATTCCAAACCTCTCGACCCAATCCGACCATGAAAAAAATCCATCTCCTGTCTCTGGCGCTGTGTCTGGCGGTGATTCTGCCCGGTTGCGGCAAAAAGGAAGAAGCTCCGGGAACGCCTTCCGGCGGCGCCCCTGCCCCGGCCAAAAAATTGAAGCTCTCATTCGTTAGCAACAATGGGGCGAGTTTCTGGACCATTGCCCGGGCGGGTTGCAGCGATGCCGAAAAGGAGTTGGGCAACGTCGAGGTGGATTTCCGGATTCCCTCCACCGGCAGCGCCGCCGAGCAGCACCAGATTTTGAACGACCTGGTCGCGCGCGGCGTTGACGGCATCGCGGTCAGCCCGATTGACCCGGCCAATCAGACCGATTTTCTGAATAAAATCGCGAGCCAGACGCTGTTCATCACCACGGACAGCGACGCGCCGGACAGCAAGCGGGTTTGTTACATCGGCACGGACAACGTGGCTGCGGGCACGCAGGCCGGGAAACTCATCAAGGAAGTGCTTCCGCAAGGCGGCAAAATCATGATCTTCGTCGGCAAACTCGATGCGCAAAACGCCATTGAACGGTTGCAGGGCATCAAACAGGAACTGGCCGGCTCGAACGTCCAGATCATTGACGTACGGACGGACGACACTGACCCGGTCCGCGCCCAGAAAAACGCCGAGGACACGCTGGTGAAATATCCTGACATCGCAGCTCTGGTCGGCCTCTGGAGCTATAACGGCCCGGCCATCCTCAACGCCGTCCGCGGCTCCGGCAAGATCGGACAGGTGAAAATTGTCTGCTTTGACGAGGAAACGGACACGCTGTCGGGCATCGCCGACGGCGCGATTTACGGCACCATCGTGCAGCAACCGTATGAATTCGGCAAACAGGCCATCACCCGCCTGGACAAGTATCTTCAAGGTGACAAGACGGCTCTGGCGGGCGGCAAAATCTACATTCCAACTCTCGAAATCAAAAAGGACAACGTCGCCGATTTTCAAACGAAGTTGAACAAGTTGCTCGGCAAGTAAAAATAGCGAATCAACGGGAATGAGTGCCGCGCCATTGCTCGAAATGCGCGGGATTTCAAAACGATTTCCCGGTGTCGTTGCCCTTGATGCCGTGGATTTCCAGGTCGCGCGCGGCGAGGTCGTCGCGCTCGTCGGCGAGAACGGCGCCGGAAAATCCACCCTGGTGAAGGTCCTCGGCGGGGTTTACCAGCCCGATGCCGGTGAAATCAAAATTGACGGTGGGCCGGTCAAAATCCAAAACGTCAACGGCGCCATCCGGCTTGGCATCGCCCTTATTCACCAGGAACTCAACGTCCTCGATAACCTGGACGTCGCCGCCAATGTCTTTCTTGGACGCGAGCCGGTCAATGCCCTGCGGCTGGTGAACCGGAAAAAGATTCACGCGGACACCGAACCGTTCCTCAGACGGCTGGGGCTGCAAATTTCCACGCGCACGCGGCTCGACAAGCTTTCCCTTGCGCACCAGCAAATGGTGGAAATCGCCAAGGCGCTCTCCCTTAATGCGCGCCTCATCGTCATGGACGAGCCGACTTCGAGTCTCACCCTTTCCGAGACGACCCGCCTGCTGGAATTGGTCCGTGAACTCGGCCAGCAGGGCGTCAGCATCATCTACATTTCGCACCGCCTGACCGAGGTTGACCAATGTGCCGACCGCGTCATCGTCCTGCGCGACGGCCGAAACGCCGGTGAATTGACGCACGACGAGGCCACCCACGACCGGCTGGTCAACCTGATGGTGGGCCGCGAAATCAAGAGTTTTTATGTCCAGTCCGATGCGCAAAAAACGGCCGGCTTCTTCAAGGTGCGCAATGTCAGTTCGCGGTTGTATCCGCGCCGATCAGTTTCGTTTGACGTGGGGCGCGGGGAAATTCTCGGCTTTGCCGGGCTGGTAGGGGCCGGGCGTTCCGAAGTCGCCAAGGCCATCGTCGGCCTCGATAATTCGCCCGCGAAGGAAATTTTCCTGGACGGCGAAAAAATTCCCATCCATGCGCCGCGCGACGCCATTGAACGCGGCATCTGCCTCGTTCCTGAAAACCGGCGGACGGAAGGTCTCATCGTCGAAATGTCCGTCCGCGAAAATGTCACCCTGCCTTCCCTGCGCCATCTTTCGCGGTGCGGATTGATTCAGCGGAAACGCGAGCGCGACGTTGCTGTGCAACAGGTGGATTCGCTCAAGGTCAAAACGCCCGGCGTGGAAACACGGGTGCTGAACCTGAGCGGCGGCAATCAGCAAAAGGTCGTCCTCGGCAAATGGCTGGCGCGGCAGCCCCGCGTGATGATTCTCGATGAACCGACGCGCGGCATTGACGTCGGGGCGAAGGCGGAGATATACCGTCTCATGCGCGAACTGGCGGGGCAGGGGACGGTCATTCTCATGATCAGCAGCGACATGGAGGAAATATTGAACGTGAGCGACCGGGTGGCCGTGATGCATGA
>JBEKMU010000035.1:0-24196 GCA_049523555.1 Verrucomicrobiota bacterium
GGGCGATTTCCCGAAGCGGTAGTGACCGCAAAACAGGCGTTGGTATTAGCGGTGACTCAATCGAACACGGGGTTGACAAATGTATTACAGACGGAGATTGGACTTTATCAAACTAATTCCCCCTGCCGTTCCATAATCGAATAAATGTCCCCCATCTCCCGCGTTTTGATGTAATTATGCCCTACCGACTCAGCTCATAATTCAGAATCGAGAGACAATAAATCGCCGCCGTCTCGACACGCAGAACCAAAAGGCCAAGTGAAATCGGCAGCGCACCGCCGGCTTCAATCGCCTTCAGTTCGTCGAGCGTGAAATCGCCTTCCGGTCCAATCCAAACACCGACGCTTTGAGGCAAACGCCCGTGTTTCCCTCGAAACTTCTGAAAACATTCGCGTGGATGTCGGCGTTCGGACTGGAGCGAGCCGGCAAGCGCCAAATCAAATTTTTCCTGTCGCGCCAGATATTTTTCAATGGTTGTCGGCGCTTCAATTTTGGGCAGCCAGGCCCCGCCGCATTGTTTGATGGCTTCGATGGCGATCTGCTGCCATTTCTCGCGCTTGTGTTCCGCGCCATCTTCGTCGAGTTGCGTCACGACGTGTTCGGTCAGCAGCGGCACAATGCGGTGCGCACCAAGTTCGACGGATTTCTGGATGATGGACTCGATGATTTTTCCCTTGGGCAACGCCTGAAGCAAAGTGATTTGGCAAGGAAGGGAGGGGACGAAGTTTTTTTTAATCACGCGCAATTCCAGCGCCTCACGTGAACAATTGGCGATTTCGCAGAAAAATTCATGTCCCGCGCCGTCGAGCACGACGACCTGCTCGCCGCGCTTGACACGCAGCACGTGCAACGCGTGATGCGCCTCGCGTCCGTCGAGTCGCAGCACGTTTCCAGCACAGCGTTCAGATGGCAGATAAAAACGGTGCATGGCGAAAAATGTTGATAGGGATGCGCCGCCCGCACGTCCGGCGGAAGTTCCGCTTCCCGCTCGCAGGCGGCTCGGCGGGCCGTCCCTATCCGTTTTCATCGAAACAAATTTTTGGCCTTTTCAAAGAAATTCTTGGTGATGGGGTTGACGTTTTCATCACAAAGGTCGGCAAATTCCTGCAACTTCGCTTTTTGCGCCGGGGTCAAGCGCGTCGGCACTTCGACCTGGATGCGCACGTGCAAATCGCCATGGCCGTTGCCTTGCAGATTTTTCACGCCCTTGCCCTTGATGCGGAAGGTCGCGCCCGATTGCGTGCCGGCGGGGATCTTAATCGTGGCCTTGCCGTCGAGTGTTGGCACCTCGATTTCCGAACCGAGCGCGGCCTGGGCAAAGCTTACCGGTACTTCGCACAGCAAATCGTCGCCGTCGCGCTGGAAAATTTCATGCGTTTTGATGTGCAGCACCACATACAAATCGCCCGGCGACCCGCCGCGAAAACCGGACTCTCCGTTGCCGGGCGAGCGCAGACGCGAGCCTGCGTCCACACCGGGTGGAATGCGGAGTTTGATTTTTGAACTGCGCTCGCGCCGCCCCTCGCCGTGGCAGGATTTGCACGGTTTTTCCAAAATGCGCCCCGCGCCCTTGCAGTGTGGACACGTTTGCGCGATGCTGAAGATGCCGCGCGAGGTGATGACCTGTCCGCGTCCGCCGCAGGTCGTGCAGGTCCGCATTTTCGAGCCGTGTTCCATGCCGGAACCGGTGCATACGTCACAACGGTCGAGTTTGGAGACGGAAATTTCCTTTTCGCATCCCAGCGCGGCTTCTTCGAGGGTGATTTCCAAATCATAACGCAGATCGTCGCCGCGTTGCGGTTGTGAAGGATCCTGGCTGCCGCCGAAGACGCTTTCAAAAATGCTGCCACTGCCGCCGAAGACTTCGCGGAAAATTTCAAACGGATCGTGAAAACCGCCGGCGAATCCGCCGCCAAAGCCCCCGGCGCGACCGGCGCGCGCCCGCGGATCGAACGCGGCATGGCCGAATTGGTCGTAGGCGGCGCGTTTCTGGGGGTCGTTCAACGCTTCGTAGGCTTCGCTCAGTTCCTTGAATTTTTCCTCCGCAGTCTTGTCGCCCGGATTTTTGTCCGGGTGATATTTCACGGCGAGTCTGCGGTAAGCCTTCTTGATTTCGCCGGCCTCCGCGTCACGGCTCACACCAAGGATTTCGTAATAATCACGCTTGGACATTGGGAAATTTCGGGTTGCGAATTTCGCATCACGGATTGGCCGCGGGTTTTTTGGCCACGATGACCGTGGCCGGTCTCAACAGCCGCTCGCGGAGCTTGTAACCTTTGCGGAGCTGCTGGACGACATGGCCTTCGGGAACGTCGGCGGTTTCCTGCTGTGAGACGGCTTCGTGCAACATTGGGTCAAAGGGTTTGCCGCTGGCGTCAATTTCTTCCAGTCCGCACTCCGCTAGGGTGTTTTTGAGCTGCTGCTGGATCATCACGACGCCGGCTTGCAGCGAGGCGAGCTTGTCGTCCTGCGCGGTTTGCGTGGCGGTCTGCGCCATTTCAAAATGGTCAAGGACGGGCAGTATTTTTTGAATCAGCGCGGCGGCGGCAGCTTGCGCGGCCTCGATGCGTTCGCGCGCGGCGCGTTTCTTGAAATTTTCCAGATCGGCGGCAGTGCGCAGGAGGCGGTCCCAATGTTCGTCGGCCTTGGCCGCGCGAGCCTTGAGTTCTTCCAGTTGCTCCGGCGTGAGTTCCGCCGCGACGGGAAGATTGGCCGCCGCCGGTTCGGTCGCAGCGGTTGCGGTTTCAGCAGCCTTTTCAGATTTGTGCGCGTGTGGCTCGGCTTTCTTCATGCGATGGTTTCGGCAAAAATGTTTCCGAACCACCAAATTAGCGGATTGGCCGTGCGTCGGCAACTGGGACGTATCCGGCAATTTGAGATTTCAGGTTTGAAATTTCAAATTCTAATCTGGCGGGACAAGTTTTTGGAAAGCAGGCAGGTTTCGCAGCGGGTCGAAGTGCGGGTCTGTGCGGGCTTTGGCAAGGAGGTCGCTGGCGGCAGGATTGGTCGCCAGCCGTTTGGCGCTCAAGTCGAGTGAGGCCTGCAAATTTTGCAACGCTTCGGAGGTTCTGCCGAAAATGGCGTCAAACGCAGCGAGGTCGTAATGCGGTTCAGGCTGGTCGGGGGCGAGGCTGACGAGTTTTTGAAGCAAACTTTCGAGTTTGGGCATGTCGCCCAACTGGGCGGCAATTTGGGCCATGGCGGAGACGTCCGGGTAATGGATGTTCGGATTGGCCAATGCCTGGTCGAACAGTCCTACGGCGTTCCGGAGCAGTTCAACTGCGCGGTTGGTTTGCTGGATTTGGTAATAAAAGTTCGCCAGTTCGAGGGTATTTTGGAAATTCGTGGGGTTTTTCTGCAGCTCGGCCTCCATTCCCCGTACTTGAGCTTCAAGTTGGGCTTGGTCGGCAACACGTGTTTTGAAGTCCTTGAGGTTTTTGACGAGGTCAGCCGCCTGGCCATTGTAGGGATCGAACTTGAGATAGGTTTTCGCAACAATCAAGGCGTCATCCAGGCGATTATATGAGAGCAGGAAATTAACATACCGAAAGACAGCTTCCGGGCTGTAAGGACAAAACGCAAAGGCTTGCTTGAAGGCAAAATCGGTTTCACGAATCAGCGCCTGTTGCCCGGCCTCGCTTTTTTGCCGGTATTCTGGCGGACATTGCTGGCCCAGGCGCCAGGCATACATGCCGGCTTGCGAACTGCGCAACTTGGAGAAGGCCTTTTGCCCGTCGTCGTCGCGGATGAATTTTCGGTCGCCCTTGAAGCCGCTGAAATTGCCGTGCACATAAACTCTGTCGACGAAATCCGCGATTTGCTGGACGCTGGTGTCATAAGTGATCCAATTGCCGATGAAGCGCTTGGAATATTCACTCCAAAATGCGTGGTCCTTTTTGAAAACGTCGTCGGACAATTCCGGCAATGGATTGCGGTGGATCTTCATGATGATGCCGAACGGTGTCTCGTAGGGATACATCCAATCCAGCGGGAAACTTTCTTCAACAAAAAATTCATTGGTCGGATTATGGTCAAAGATGACTTTGCAGAGCAGGCCATTGATCTTCATCACGGAAATCTGGCCGGAAATGGCCATGCGATTGTCCTCGGCTTTCACACCTTCACCGGGCTGGAGCTGGCCGAGGGCGGCCCGGTGCTGAAAGTCTTCACGATACGTATCGTAACACTGCGCCAAATCTTCCGGTGAGGGGATGTAGATTTCCACCGGCGGATAAACGCCCTCGGCCCGGCGCCTGGCCTCGACGTGCGCGCCGAATTTTGTGAGCGGCACGTCCAAAATATTATAGGCAGCCTTGGGAATGCCTTCAACAAGTCCAACGCCTTGGGCAATAACAATGACAAACCCAACGCCCCAAATAGAGATGATGATCAGTGCGTCACGTTTTCGTTTGGGATTGCCTTGTAGGTAATCACCGATGATCCAAATGGCACTCACCGCCAGCGCCGGAAAGATGAGCACCCACCACCACTGCGCCATGAGGTCTCGGAAGAACGGCGGGTCGTGCTGCGCGCTGCGGAAATATTGTGAGCGGAGGTAGTCCAAATACGTGCCATCGGCGAGCGCGTTTTGGGTGATGATGTAAACGTCGCGCCGGTCGAATTTTTGATCTTCCTTCGGCTGGCACGAATGCGGGATAAAGCTTTCGCAGAAAATTATGTAAGTCGGACAAAACCGTCCAGGATCGGTGCCGCCAAACAAAATCGCGTTGCGCGTCATCTCCGGGTAAATGCCGAACGGCGGTGTGAACATGTCGTGTCCGAACCAGTAGCCGAACCAGTGATTGCGCTGTTCGCTCTTGTACCAGTGGGACAGACCGGAATAGACCGGCATGATCATACACAGGCCAAGCAGGATCAAGACCGGTCCGCGGTTGCGGTAAACCAGCAGCGCGAGAAGGAAAATAACCGGCATCGCCACCAAAATGAGATTGGCAAGAATGGGGAGACCGTATTGATCCTGGGCAAACGACTGGGCGACCAGATGCGGCAATTGGGAGAGGATGGAAAAGGCCTCGCCACTTGGGCCGACGTAAAGTTTGGCTGCCGCGTCCGCAAGACAGTACAAGGCCAGAATGATGGCCCCGCCCCCGCCGAGCATTCCCCAAAACTGGAATTTGGCATAATGCGTGGCGGCGTAAGCGGCCATCAAAGTCAATCCGTAACCGATCATCATGGCGAACAGCGCATGTGAGGCGGTGAAGAACACTTTATTGAGTTCCGCTGAAGAGCGATCCAAGCCCACATCCAGAAGGTTGACCAGGAGCACGGCGATGCAGAAATAGATGGCGGTCAGTCCGGCAATCCAGGCACGTTCCCGCTTTTGCATTTTGGACAAAAACAAAAAGGGCAGCGCCCCGACAAACATAAAGACCCAGCTAAAGGATTCGGAAAGGCCCTTGACCAGATACCAAAGCTGGTTCACGAACCGCATCGGGTTCTGAAAAATGTTCGTTCCTGTGGTGGTCTCGTATTGGCCGCGGCTCAACGCATGGAAGAAGCCCTCCACGGTGCGCGGATAACCCCATTGCATGGGTGGGACGGTCATGTCGGAAATCGGCTCGTAAAAATAAAAGGACACGCCGAGAACCCACAAAAGACCCATTAAAATGACGGCTTTCCACTCGGAAAAGATGCCACCGGTTTTGATGCTCAACCAGCCGCCGGCGATGAGCGAGCCAATCCCCACGATGTGGAAAAGGGCGACTTCGATCGAAGTCATATTGTTGACCGCCGGGATGACATGGGTGCTTATCGTGTAAAGTCCCAGCAAATAAATGACGCTGTTGCCGAGAAAAAGATCGCGACCGAGGCGTGGTTGGACGGCGGCGATGGCGACTTCAACGCCCATGGCGCTGAGCAGCAGGGTTTGATGAATGGTGGCGCAGATGCCATAGAAGAACATCGCGAGATAAAGGTACCGTTTCTGATGCGGAGCATACATCCAACGCATCAACATCAGCAGCACCAGGATCAGCCACGGCACGGCAAACAGGGAAATGCGGTTAACGACAACCGCCTCGCTCCATACGAAACCATCCAGCCCAACCAACATGCCCGCGACAAATCCGGAAACCATGCAGATGGCGCCTTCCCATTTGCTGGTGATGCTTCTCAATTCTTCAATGCCTTCGATGAGCATACTGCTGCCGCGCGAAACCATCAGCGCCAGCATCCCGCATCCCATCGCCATGGCGAACGATTCCCCCACCTCTACGCGCCAGGCGACGTTGCCGATCGGCAGGATGGCCGTCCAAAACCAGCTGTAAATCGCCCAGAACGGGTAGCCCGGCGGGTGCGGAATGCCGGCGTAGTACGAGCCGGTGCATAATTCACCGGAATCTTCCAGCGTCAACTCCGGGGCCAAGGTCAGCAGATAAATGGTCCACACCACCACGAAGACGACGCCCATGATGATCCAGTCAATTCTGCGAAACAACGGTGCCACAGGCGCCGGTGGAGACAATTTGCCGCTGGACGCTGGCTTGGCAACCTTGCCCTTGCCATTGTTCGGTTTCTGTTTTTCCATTTTTGGTGTCAGTCGTTCGGCTTGGTGAACGGCATAAAACGAATAGTAGAAGTGGAAGTACTGCGGTTTGTCCAATCAAAAGTGATGCTGGACAGGCGGTTTTGCACATTTTGGGAACCATCCGACGCATACGCCGCATAATTCTGGTTGCTCAAAACCATGGCAATCATCGCTCCGTGGTTACTGGTACCGACGGGAAGGCCGTTCCCGGAATTGAAAACCAACAGAGTGAGTAATGCGCAAGCGGTTACTGGCGCAAGCCAGCCCAGAAAAGCCGCGGTTGCCGGCGTGCCGGGTCGGGCGGAGAAAATGCGCCGCTTAAGCCACGCCGACGGGCGGCGCGGCTGCCAGGAACGCAACTGAGTCTCCGGTAAGTTCATCTCTTTCATAAACTGCTCCTTCCAATCGGGATTTGATTTTTTGCAAACCGTAACGGTATCGGCCCGCGATCGTGCTGGGCGAGGTTTCCAGCAACTGGCCAATCTCCTCGAACGTGTATCGGTGCCAGATTTTCAGCACAATCACTTCGCGCTGTTCCACCGGTAATCCGGCCAGACAACGCATCGCCGCGCGCTCCGCCGGATTTTCCCCCGCTGATTTTTCGAACCATCGCCGCGATTCCAGTTCGCGCGTCAGCCGCCGCCACAGCGATCGCCGGGAATTCAGCGCGCGGTTCCGGAAACTGCGCACGCAGTAATGCTCCAGCCGCAACGGCGGTTGCGGCCTTTGCATCAGTGCCAGGAAGGTTTCCTGCAACACGTCCTCCGCCTCGGCGTGGCTCAAACCCAGGGCGCGACCATAGAGAATCAACTCCGCCGCCTTTGATTCGTAGAGCTTTTCGCTCCAATCCGATGATTTGTCACCGTTCACGGTTTCATTCCATAGACACCGCTTGCGTGAAATTTGTATAAAAATATTCAACGGGGACACCAAATGCAGGCTAACACAAACTTTTAGCCGTGTTCAAGCGCAGTTTAAAACCACCGTTACAACTCAATTCCAGCCCAGCCAGCGCCCGCCCTGATAAGTGACAAAGGCCAGAACCCACGCCAGCACGCCCATGTAAAGCCATTGGAACAGCGGCCATTTCCACGAGTTCGTCTCGCGCCGCACCACCGCCACCGTGCTGGCGCATTGCAACGCGAAGACGTAAAACACCATCAACGTGATCGCCAGCAACGGCGTGTAGAGCGGCGAGCCGTCCGGCCGCGTTTGCGCCCGCAACGTCTGTACCAGCGCCTTTTTGCCCGATTCGGATTCGTCGCCGCTGCCGACGTTATAGACCGTGGACATCGTGCTCACGAAAACCTCGCGCGCCGCAAACGACGAAATGATGCCGATGCCCATCTTCCAATCAAAACCCAGCGGCGCGATGATCGGCTCAATCGCGCGACCCATCCATCCGGCAAAACTGTTCCGCAATTGTTCGCCGGCGAGTTCAGCCGAAGAGGGAGGGTTGGAATGCTGCGCGGTTTGTTTTTCCATCACGCCATCACTCCCGTTCCCCATCACCCCGTTTTCGGTTTTCGGATACGTCGCCAAAAACCAAAGCAGAATGTTCACGCCCAGAATCACCGTGCCCGCGCGCTTCACAAAAAGTTTCGAGCGGTCCCACATGTGCCGCAGCACGACGCGCAGCAGCGGTCGTTTGTAGGGCGGCAACTCCATGATGAGCATCGGGGTTTCGCCCCTCAGCAGCGTTTTTTTGAACAGCCATGCCATCAGCAGCGCCACCACCGTGCCCAGCAGATACATCGCCAGCATCGTCAGTCCTTGCAGTTTGAGGAAGCCGAGAATTTTGATGTCCGGAATGCACGCGGCGATGAGCAGTGTGTAAACCGGCAGCCGCGCCGAACAGCTCATCAGCGGCGCGACCAGAATCGTCACCAGCCGGTCTTTCGGGGTTTCAATCGTGCGCGTGGCCATGATGCCGGGGATCGCACACGCATACGAACTCAGCATCGGGATGAAACTTTTGCCGTGCAGCCCTACCTTGCTCATCAACCGGTCCATCAAAAACGCCGCGCGCGCCATGTAACCAGTGTCCTCCAAAAAGCCGATGAACAAAAACAGCAGCAGGATTTGCGGCAAAAAAACAATCACCGCGCCGACGCCGGCGATGACGCCGTTGACCAGCAAATCATTCAAATCGCCGGGCGGAATCAATCTTCCAACCATTGTGCCCGCCCAATCAACGATGGCCTGCAGGGCGTCCATCGGGATTTTGGCGAAGGTGAAAATGCTCTGGAATATCAGCGTCATCAGCCCGATGAAAATCAGCGTACCCCAGATTTTGTGCGTGAGGATGCGGTCGAGTTTGTCGCTCAGCGTCTCGCCGGGCGGCGCGAGTTCGACGGTGGCGGCCCGCTGGATTTCCGCAACCCGCGCGTAACGCCACTCAATCGGCGCGCCACGCCAGTCAATCCGGTGTGTTTCCAGCCGCTTGCGCGCGGCCGCCACGGCGTCTTGGATTTTTTGCGGATAATGCTCCTTGCTCGACGCCAGCGCCTTTTCGTTGCTGAGCAGCAGCAACGCCTCCGCGGTGGCTTGCAACCGCCGTTCCTTGAAAGTTTCCGCCAGTAAATCGGCCAGCCCGGTCGCTTCAATCCGAAACAATCCGGGCAACTGGCAAAATAATTTTGGTTTTATTTCGGTGTTGTTCTGAAGTGTCGCGATGATTTTCGCGCGCAACTCCGGCACGCCCGCGCCGCTGCTGGCGACAATCGGCATCACCGGCACGCCGAGCGCCCCGCAGAGTTTTTTTTCGTCAATGCGATAACCGTTGTTTTCCGCCACGTCCACCATGTTCAACGCGATGATGGTTGGATGTCCCAGCTCGATGACTTGCGTGGTGTAATAAAGGTTTCGTTGCAGGTTCGAGCCGTCCACGACGACCACAATCAAACTTGGCGGCGGCAGTTCAGGTAGACGATTCAACAGCACGTCGCGCGAAATCTGCTCGTCAAGTGAATTGGGGCTGAGGCTATACGTGCCGGGCAAATCGAGAACGCGAACGTTCATCCCGGCCGGAGCGCCGAGCAACCGGCCTTCCTTGCGCTCGACGGTCACGCCGGCGTAGTTGCCCACCTTCGCGCGGAGGCCCGTCAGCGCGTTGAACAAGGTCGTTTTGCCGGAGTTCGGATTGCCCGTCAGGATGACATAGGGGCGACGGGTGACGGGTGACACGTGACGGGATTCGGAATGCGGCGGATCGTCCAGCTTCTTTCCCGGCGGGGTGCTGGTTGATTGGGGCAAATCCATTTTGAACAAACGCTTGGCAACCGGGACTTGTCACCTGTCACCTGTCACTCGTCACGTTATCGCCACCTGCCACCTTTACGAGAATCTGCTCCGCCTCGCTTTTACGGAGCGTGAGATTGTAGCCGCGGACTTTGATTTCAACCGGGTCGCCGAGCGGGGCGAAGCGGACGAGTTCGACCGTGGTGCCGACGAGCAGGCCCATTTCCATCAGGCGCGGGCGGCTTTCGGGCGGGAGTTTGATTTCGGCAACCGTCGCCGTCGTGCCCACGGCAACCGAACTGAGCGGCTGGGGAGCGGCAACCATAAAAAATTTTAAGCCACGGTGGGGGAGGACAACGGCTCGACCAAAATCGCCCGGGCCAGTTTTTCGCTCAAAGCAAGGCGGGCGTTGCAAACCTGGCAGATGACGTTGGCTTCGCTGCTCAACAGTTTGACGCGTTGTTCCTCGCCGAGGCCAAGCTCGCGCAGCCGGTCGCGCACTTCCGGCGCTGCGGTCAGTTCCTTGATGCAAACGGTGGTGCCGGCCTTGACCCGGCTCAACGGACACACCGCCGGGCCGGCGCACTCGCCTTCGATGACTTTATACGCTGTGACCCTTTTGTTCACTCGTGGGCAAGATAGGTTAATGTAACTGGGGTAGCAAGCGGGTTTTTGGCGTATGGTTTGCTTTTTTGTTTCCGCGCACCGCCCGGTTCGGGCAGGATGCGGGGCGAAAATCCGGAAACCAAAATGTATCGTGGAAAAAAAATTGTCGTGGTGATGCCGGCGTATAACGCGGCGCAAACGCTGCGCCAGACTTACGACGAGGTGCGCGACCAGGGCATCGTGGACGAAATCATTCTCGTGGACGACCGCAGCCGCGACGACACGGTGGCCGTGGCGCGCTCGCTCGAAGGGATGCAGGTTTACGTGCACAAGCAAAACACGGGCTATGGCGGCAATCAAAAGACCTGTTACCGGCTCGCGCTGGGAATGGGCGCGGACATCGTCATCATGCTGCACCCGGATTATCAATACACACCCAAGCTGATTCCGGCGATGACCTCGATCATCGCCAACGGGTTGCATCCCTGCGTTCTGGGCAGCCGCATTCTAGGCGGTTACGCGCTGCGGGGCGGGATGCCGTTTTGGAAATACGTGTCGAACCGTCTGCTCACCCTCGCCGAAAACATTTTGCTCGGCGCGAAGCTTTCGGAATACCACACCGGCTACCGGGCGTTCTCACGGGAAATTCTCGAGACGCTCCCCCTGGCCGAAAACTCGGACGACTTTGTGTTTGATAATCAGATGCTCGCGCAGATTCTCTGGCACGGGTTCACGATTGGCGAGGTGAGCTGCCCAACAAAGTATTTTCCCGAGGCGTCTTCTATCAATTTCCGTCGGAGTGTCAAATATGGTTTCGGATGCCTGGGCACGGCGCTTGCGTTCCGGCTGGCGAAAATGGGGTTGTGGAAATCGAAACGGTTTACGCGGCGCGGTTGAGCGCGACGGACAAACGGGATTTCTTGCGGTTGGCGGCGGAACGGTGCATCACGCCGGATTTGACGGCCTTGTCGAAAACCGAATTCACGCCGGGCAGCAGTTTGGCGGCCTCGCCTTTCTTGCCCGAGGCCAGCAGCGCGCGGTAATTTTTTTCGAGGCGGCGCAGGCGCGATTTGACGCTGAGGTTGTGCAGGTGCTTGCGCTGGCTGTTGCGCATCCGGCGTTCGGCAGACGTGGTGTTCGGCATAATTTGTTTCGATTAAAGGGGCGGAACCATAATCAAATCCGGGCCAATGTCAACGACGAAAGCCGCTCGTTTCAAGGCTTTTGAACCTGAAAAGACAGGCATCTTTGGGGGCATTACTGGCACTGCGACTGCTGCTTTTTGATAAATGTTTCAAAAGTGTGATAGTGGGGAACGATGAATAAGCGGTTGCGCATCCTGCATTTGGAAGACGAACCGGATTTTGCCGAGTTGGTCCGTTCCCTGATTGAGCAGGACAATCTGGAGGCGGAGGTGAAACAGGTGAACACGCGCGCGGCGCTGGAGGCGGTCCTGGATACCGAATCGTTCGACGTGATTCTTTCGGATTTTCATCTGCCGTCGTTCACCGGTTTGGAGGCGCTGGCCATCGTGAAGAAAAAATGCCCGCACACGCCGTTCATTCTCATCTCCGGCACCATCGGCGAGCAGGCGGCGATTGAAAGTTTGAAGGCCGGCGCGACGGATTATCTGCTCAAACAGCAGCCGGAGCGGCTGCCGTCGGCCATCCGCCGCGCTGTGGAGGAAGCCGAGGAGCGCGCCAAGCGGCGCCAGGCGGAGACCGAACTGGTCCGGCGCGAAAGGTATTTTCGCACGCTCACGGAAAATTCGCTGGATGTGCTCTCCATTTTGAGCCGGCAAGGAAACTTTCTTTACGTCAGCCCTTCCATCGGGCATGTCCTGGGCTACACGCCGGAGGAATTGCGCGGGCAAAATGCCTTCGCGCACGTGCATCCCGAGGATTTGCCGCGCGCGTTGGAGGCGCTCCAATCCGGGATCGATCACCCGGAGCGCACGTTCAAAATCCAATTGCGTTATCAGAGAAAAGACGGCGAATGGCGGCACTTGGAAACCGTTGGCCAGAACCGCCTCCAGGACCCGGAAATGGCCGGCATCGTGATCAATTCCCGCGACGTGACCGACCGCTGGCGCGCGGAGGAGGACGTGCGCGGCAGTGAAAAGCAATACCGCCTGCTCTTTCAAGGCAATCCCAACCCGATGTGGGTCTTTGACCTGGAAACGCTGGCGTTCCTGGAAGTCAACGAGGCGGCGACCAAACACTATGGTTATTCGTGCGAGGAATTCCTGGCGATGACAGTCGCGGATATTCGGCCGCCGGAGAAGGACGATGCCTCCAAAGGGGTCGCGTTGAACACCGCCGATCGTGGCCACATCTGGCGGCATCGTCGCAAGGACGGAAGTCTCATTGACGTGGAGGTCATCTGGAGTCCGATCGTTTTCCACAACCGTTTTGCCGCCTTGGCATTGGCCGCCGATGTGACCGAACGCCGCCGCGTGGAACATCGCAACGCGGTTTTTTCCAAACTCAGCCACCGCCTCAGTTCGGCCACGACCGCGTCCGAGGCGGCAAGGATTATTTGCGAGGCCGCCGACCCGTTGTTCAAATGGGACGACTTCGCACTCGATTTGTATTCCGCCGAGCGCGACGAGGTTTTCTCGCTGCTCAACATAACCACGGTTGAGAACCAACGGGTCGAAATCCCCTCGTCGCCCCAGCCCAAAACCGCCAATGCCCTCATCCGGCGTGTCGTCAACAAGGGCGCGGAAAAGTTGTCGCCCGCTGTGGAGAAGGATTATTCAGCCTCCGCCATGGTCGCTCCCATTCGCAAAGGCGAGCGGGTCATCGGCATTCTGCTGATTCAAAACCGCCTGCCTGGCGCCTACACGGAGCGCGATTTGGAAACGCTCCAGACCCTCGCCGACCAATGCGGCGGCGCGCTGGAACGCCTCCGCGCCGAACAGGACCTGCGCGAAAGCCAGCAGCGGTTTCACGATCTGTTTGAAAATTCGCCCGACGCGATTTTCGTGGAAGACCTGGATGGCAACGTGCTGGACGTGAACATGGCCGCCTGCGCGTTGCACGGTGTCAAACGGGAGGAATTGATCGGCCGGAACGCCCTGAATAGTTTGATCCCTCCGTCCCGTCGCGACGAGGCCTGGCGCGATTTTCAAAAACTGGCCAGCGGCGAATTACTCTGGGTGGAAGGCGAAAGCGAAAGCGCTGATGGGCGCGCCGTGCCGGTGGAGGTCCGCGCCAGCCGCGTCGAATACGCCGGCAAACCCGCCTTGCTCCTGCACGTGCGCGATGTCACCGAACGCCGCGCGGCGGAGGCCGCCCTGCGCAATTCCGAAACCATGTTCCGGTCCGTGTGGGAAAACTCCGCCGACGGAATGCGGTTGACCGATGAAAACGGCGTCATCGTTGCGGTCAACGGCGCCTTCTGCGAACTGGTTGGCCTGAGCCAGAGCGAATTGGAAGGTAAGCCGCTCACCGTGATTTACGCCGAATCCGGGGAACGGGAAAAAATGCTGGCGCAATATCGCGAAAGTTTCAGCAAGGATGCCGTGGAGCGCAAGCGGGAGCGCAGCTACAAGCTCCACAATGGGCACGAAATTGTTTTTGAAATCGCCGATTCGCTCGTCGAATTGCCCGGCAAACCGCTCCTGTTGCTCAGTTTGTTTCGCGACGTCACGGCGCAACGGCGTTTGGAGGAGCAACTGCGCCAGTCGCAAAAGATGGAGGCCATCGGCCAGCTCGCCGGCGGTGTCGCACACGATTTCAACAATATTCTCACCGTCATTCATGGTCACGCCTCGCTGCTCTTGGCATCCAATCTCGACGAAACGGCGGCGCGCTCCGCCCAGCAGATCGGCCAGGCCGCCGAACGCGCCGCCGGCCTGACGCGGCAGTTGCTCACGTTCAGCCGCCGCCAGCTCATCCAGCCCAAGCGTTTGGACATGAACAAAATCATTGGCAACATGAGCGACATGCTGGGGCGGCTTTTGGGCGAAGACGTGACGCTGCGGCTGAATTACAGCCAGTCACCCGCGACGGTCGAGGCCGATGCCGGCATGATGGAGCAGGTCCTGCTCAATCTCGCCGTCAACGCGCGCGACGCCATGCCGCGCGGCGGCCAGCTCGCGGTGCGCGTTGCCATCCTGGACGTGGACGAAGCCCACGTGCAGCGGCATCCCGAAGCGCGCGTGGGCCGGTTCGTCTGCGTCAGCAAAACCGACACCGGCAGCGGCATTCCACCCGAATATCTCCCGCGCATCTTCGAGCCGTTTTTCACCACGAAGGAGGTCGGCAAGGGCACCGGCCTCGGCCTGGCCACCGTCTATGGCATTGTCAAACAGCATCAGGGCTGGATTGAAGTGGAAAGCGCCGTCGGCAAAGGCAGCACGTTTCGCATTTACATTCCCTATGTCGGCGAGTACCGGCTCGAAGTGGAAAAACCGACGACCCAAATCACCATCCGCGGCGGCACCGAAACCATTCTGCTGGTCGAGGACGAAAAGCCCGTCCGCGAACTCGTCGCCCGCGTCCTCGAAAAGCACGGCTACAAGGTGTTGCAGGCCGCCACCGGGGTCGAAGCAGTTGATATCTGGCGCGGACACAAAACCGAGATCGCCCTGCTGCTCACCGACCTTGTGATGCCCGAAAATATGAATGGCCGTGAACTCGCCGAAAAGTTGTGGATTGACCGCGCCGACCTCAAGGTCATTTTCAGCAGCGGTTACAGTGCCGACATCGTGGGCAAGGATTTCAAGCTCGAACCGGAATTAAATTATTTGCAAAAGCCCTATCAGCCGCAAACACTCATCTTGGCCGTGCGCCGCTGCCTCGACGGAAAGCAAACTGAAAACGGTGGGGCGAGCGTCCTCGTGAGCCATTAGGCGGCGAAGATGGAAGGTGGAAGATTGAAAATCCGGCCAGGCGTTGTCATTTTCCGCCTTTCATCCGCCGTCCTCCATCCTCTATGCTCGCGGCCATGATTATTGCGCCTTCGCTGCTCGCCTCGGACTGGACCCGCTTCGGCAGGGAAGTCGAGCGCGTCAGCCGTTCCGGCGCCGACTGTCTGCACCTCGACATCATGGACGGCCATTTCGTGCCGAACATTTCCTTCGGCCCCAAGCTCGTCCGCGCCGTCCGCCCGTTGTCCAAACTATTCTTCGACGTGCACCTCATGTGTTCCCAGCCGGAAATTCTCCTTGAACCGTTTGCCGGGGCCGGCGCGGACGAAATCATCGTCCATGTCGAACTCGGCGGGCAGGTCACGCCGTTGCTGTGGAAAATCAAATCACTCGGCAAAAAAGTCGGCTTGGCCATCAACCCGCCCACGGCCATCACCGAAATCCAGCCGCACCTCGACAAGATTGATTTGCTGCTGGTGATGACTGTCAATCCCGGCTTCGGCGGGCAGGAATTCATCCACGAAACGCTGCCCAAAATCCAGCAGGCCGAGGCGTGGCGCCGCGAAAGGAAACTGCCGTATCGCATCGCCGTGGACGGTGGTGTCAATTTCCAGACCGCCGCCGAATGCGCGCGCGCCGGCGCGGACACGTTTGTGAGCGGCACGACCCTGTTTGGCGCGCACAACCTCAAAGCCGCCATCAAGAAAATGCGGAAAATCGTCAACGCGAATGACCCGGCACTGGCAGATTTGGCAGTTTGATTCAAGTTGTAGGAGCCGAGGTAACGAGGCTTTGTTTGAAAAAATCCGATGCCGGACCCGATTTCAAATTTGCTGGCGATTTTGGAGAGTTATCCAAACGGCCACACGGTGGAGAATCCTTATGGCCATGAATTGCAACGCGGAAATCTCCGGGCCTATTGCGAGGCATTGATCCAGTGGCCCTGCTCCGGTGATTTGCTGGTGGGCGAAGCGCCGGGTTACGCGGGCTGCGCGCTCACGGGCATAGTGCCGCTCATCACGGCCGGCTTGGAGAGCCAGCCCTACCTAATTTGACGACGGTCACAGACCGCCGCTACAGAAATTGACGCCGCTGATTCGTAGCGGTAACATTGCAAGATGATTGGTGTCGCAGAGATCCAGCCGCGCGGCGCGATGACGAAAGGCAGATTCGAGCCGTTGGCGAAGGAAATTTTCACGCTCAAAAAACAGCTCAATGCCGTCATCCTTGCACACAATTATCAGGTGCCGGAAATCCAGGACGTGGCGGATTACGTCGGCGATTCGCTCGGCCTGTCGCAACAGGCGGCGAGGACGAGCGCGGACGTGATTGTTTTCTGCGGCGTGCATTTCATGGCCGAGACGGCCAAGATTTTGAACCCGAACAAAATCGTTGTGCTGCCGGACAAGGACGCCGGTTGCTCGCTGGAAGAGAGTTGTCCGGCGGACAAGCTGTCCGCGCTCCAAAAGACAAATCCGAATTTCTGGACCATCGCCTACATCAATTGCAGCGCCGCGGTGAAGGCGCTGACCGACGTGATTTGCACCAGCGGCAACGCGGTGAAAATTGTCGAGGCCGCCCCGAAGGACAAGGATTTGCTGTTTGTGCCGGACGAAAACCTCGGCGCGTGGGTGATGGAACAGACCGGCCGACCGATGACTTTGTGGAAAGGCGATTGTTACGCGCACGTCGAGTTCCGACGCGATCAAGTCCTTAAGCTGCACAAACAGTTCCCGGATGCAAAAGTGGTAGTGCATCCGGAAAGCCTGCGCGAAGTGCGCGATCTGGCGGACGCGGTTTGTTCGACGGAGAAAATGATTTCCTATTGCAAGACGAGTCCGGCCAAACGGTTCGTCATCGTGACGGAGTCGGGCATCATCCACCGGATGCAGAAGGAATGTCCGGGCAAGGAATTTCTGTGCGCGCCGGTGTTTGACGTGATGCGGATGCCGACGGACCACTGCCGTTGCAGCGAGTGCAAATACATGAAGTTGAACACGCTCGAAAAGGTGCGCGACTGCATGAAGAAACTCGCACCACGAATCGAACTGCCGGCGGAAATTTTGAAACGCGCGCGCCTGCCGATTGAACGAATGCTGGAAATTTCAGCGCGGTAGGACGTCCCGTACTGCGAGATGCGCGCCGTCGTCCTGACGCCGAGCGGCGGTGTCACCGGTCACTTCAAAACCACCCAGTCGGGGTCGAATCAAAACCGGCCACTCTGAGGCGGAGATTTCATAACAGGTTCATGGGATAATGCAAGGGATGTTTGTTTTGGAACCAGGCAGGACAATCAAACTTGGCCTTCCGTTTTCAACTTTTGTGCAACCTCCATCGCGTGCTGCCCCCCCAGCCCCGATGCGAACTGGGGTGGATTGTAGGCGGCGGGCGGACTTCCACTAACAGGAATCGGCTTCGTAGCAGATCATGGCAGGGGTTCGCCTGTGCAGTACACAAATGCGTCAACGTCCTGATTCCCCCCGCCCTTGACCGCGATTCTGATGGTGTGCCTGCCGTTCGGAAGGCCTGTCTTCTCGTAAAGCATCTGTCGCATGAGCCAGGAAGAGGCATGGGTGTTCACGCTGGCCTGCAACACACCGTCAATATAGACCTCCGCATCTTCATGGTCGGTGTTCTTTCCTCCAATCCAACGAATTCCTGTCCCGTTAAAAGTATACTGAGCAGTGCTGCCTGCTTGATTGGAAAAGTGGCAAGTGGTCAGGTAATAGCCTTGGCTCGTCGTGCTGAAGTTCCAATTGCCGGAATAGGTGATGGCGCTGTGGTTGTCGTCAATTGGGACCCATGTTCCCGGCGGGATGAACGTCGTGGCCCGGGCCCGAGTCAACTCTGGTGGGCGCCGTTCCCCAAGTCCCCAATACTTGGCTATTGCGCTGATGTTTACGCCGGTTTCAAAACTTCGCAAACCGTTGACGTTCGGCGAAGCATCGGCGTCGTAGGCTTCATTGTACGTACCCCAACACCCAACGGTCGGACCATTCACCAGCGCGTCGTAAACGGCGACTTTCCGGGAATCCCCGACCGCAACGAGGCCCCACAACAGGTAACCGAGATCATGTCCAAGTGATTTCCCACCCGCGACAGCGGTCAAAGGCAGCAAACGGGTCGTGTCATTGAAATACTGCTTGGCGGCAGAGGCGTCTTTATTCGCACGTTCCGGATATTTCAGCGGTGTTCCGTAGTAGAGCGGGAAGAGGGTAAAATTGACGACCCGAGCATGCGGCCAACTTCTGTCGCTCTTGACCCGGAACCAGTCGTGAAAGCCGCCCGGACACTCCGGCACATCAGTCCGCCAATAATCCATCTCGAGGGCATCCTTCAGCCTGCCAAGTTCGTCATTGAGATTGAGGATCCGATTGTCCTGCGAGTTCAAATACGATACCGGGTCGGCTCCTTTCATCGTCAGGTATTTGATGTAGAAATCCAACGAGGCCGAGCACAGAGCGATGGAGGTCATGGACCAGTAGCGGGACAACTTCCAGTCAAAACCAGCCGAACTGACATCAACCGCGCCACAAAGCTCGGTTTCATCGCCGTTGAATTCCAATCTGTAGCCGTTCGGGACGGCTTGTTTCAGTTGAATATCCATCGCATACCTCAGCGAATTGTCGGCATTAGTCAGTGTCTGTAGATCGTGGGTGGCGTTGTAGTAGTCCCTGGCCGCCAGCAGGTACAATGCCGTAACCTCAACCGCCGCGTTGGCTTCAGGACACGGCCCACTGCCATTGCCGTTGCGATGCACGTAGGTATCGCTTCCGCCGGGGGCAGCGTCGGGAATGCAACCGTGAACAGAATACTTGTGGTCCAGCCATTGAATAAAACTCTTCAACTCCTCGAAATGCCCGTTCTCACTCAGTCCCCGCAAACCACAGTAGGCGTCACGCACGTAGGACATGTCATAACATCTTTCGTTAGCGACAATTCCCCCGTCGCGGGACTGGTTCATCTTGATGGTTGCCAACCCTCCCTCGACGATGTCCCGCGCCCGCTGATCTTTGATGCGGTTTAGAGAATATGTGGCGTCAACGCCGTCAAACCAGTTTTGCCACTGGTTGATGCAATTTTCGGCGTCACTGACAACATTTCTTTCCCGGACCAGGTTGATGCAGTCGCTGTCAGTTTTGTCGTCATAATGCATGTAGTGGTACAAGGCGACGGTATAAGAGCCACCGGCGGCGATGCTTCTGGTCCCGGCATCGAGAATATAAATGCCACCGTTGTTGGTCGCGGTGGTCGTGGGTTCATTGAAAGTGATCAGGGCATACCGATTGGCCCAATTTTGGCAGAACGAATTCACCATGCATTTGAGTGACGTATCCAGTTTCAGACTGACACCACTGTCGCGACCGCTGGAATCCGCAACAATCGAAGCGCTTCTTCCCCCACCGGTTAGCGGCGTTACATGAGCTTGGACACTGACCTTGTGCGCGAGGCTGACGGACTTGTTTTTGACCATCACCAGCCTCGCCATCCATGGTTCGCCGCGACTTGCATGGTCGATCAGGCAGATTTCCAGATCCCCGATGGTTGTCAGCCCGTAGAAGATCCCCGTATTCCGGGCGCGGCGCACATCCATGGTCACCGATCGCTGTGCCCCATCAACGACCAGTCTGATCTCCTCGTTACTCAGATAATTCGGACAGGTGTAGTCCGGTCCCACCAAAAAATTCCACTTGCCATCCGCGGCCCCGCCGCCGCCGGCCATCCCGTTCCCAACAAAAAAGTCTTCTTTCTTGTTCAGGTACGGAACCTGGTCCGGCAAAGGGGTTTTGCCAATTACCGTGTTGCTCCCTTTGGCTGTTACCGGCTCCGGGTCGGAGATGACGTGCGATGCCGTAGCGGGGCGCGCCACGGCGGAGACCATAAAGAGAATGAGCAGGGCCAGACAACGACGCGTTTTTGCCGATGGAGTCATGGAGTCGTGCTCTGCTTGAAACCGTCCAACAGCATCTGTCGAAGTCAGACCTTCGTGTGAAGCCGTGCGGCAACCAACACAAGATGAACCCAATGAGACCACAAATATCCAGCGCGCATTCACGGTATGGCTAGACTGCCTGGACGCCTAGCTCAGCCACAGCCACCGGAGCGGGAACTGAGTCTGCAACCATGATGTCCGAATTTCCATAATCGGTCAACTGGCCGGCGCGTTAGATGCAGTGATTCGAACGGAAGGAAAAGCAAAAGGCGAGAGGGACGACTTCAGGAAGCTTCGACGGGCGGGTTCAACACCGGATTGGAAAGACGCTCCGCTTCGCTCCGGTCATTTCAATCCTTTGGTTGTTAGCCCCGGCAACTATGAACTTCACTATCTTCCGTCCCGCATGCACGCGCTCTCTGCCGCGGTCAAGGGCACCGTCTCAGGCCAGTACTCATTCTTCATCCGCCGAGCGCCGTCACCAACCACCAGATAAACCAAATGATGCTTTCGGCCCTCGCTGCGTCGGGCGCGGATCACATCCGTCTCGGTCCAGCCGGCGGGAACCGACACAGATGGATACATCGCGAAGACACCGCGAATCCCGGCCATGTCCGGCTGGTCCATTTCGGCATAATAGCGATTGGCGGTATCGGGGGACCACACCTCCGCATAGGGGAATTCCAGATGCTTGCGCACCACCGCCCGATCCCACCAAGCCAAGTCCACCATGTTCATGGTCTGCCGCAAGCCCTGGCCCTGCAGCAGTCCCTCTGCGGTCCGGATAAAGGCGTGAATCCCAGCGGTCTCCGCGCCGTAGTCGCCAGCAATCCGGCCCAAGGTATCCCAGTGAATGCCATCATAACCAAGTTGCTTGATCGGGCCACCCCAGCGATCAATCATATGCACCGCCCAGGCGGCGTTAGCAAAGTAGGTCGGGAATCGAGGTTTGTCGGTGCCGGGAGGATGCCAGTGCCATTCGCCCTTGGCATCGCGTAACTTCCACAGGTCCTTCTTGGGGTTCTCAAGCTGCTGCTCTTCCGCGCCCACAGCCTGCACATAGGCCCAGGCTCGTGCACCCTGCCGATGCACCTCGTTGATGCTGATCTCGATCGTCCGGCGGCTGATCCCGCTTCGGTGGAAATAAGGATCAGTCCAATGATCGCCCGCGACCGGCGTGGAGTAGTCCGCAAACCAGTCATAGAATTGGAATTCGCGGATACCGTAATCTCGCGCCATGGTGCCGATTCGGGCGCGGATCGCAGCTTCCGGTTGCGGTCCCAGAACGGCACACGAGAGAAAACCATACTCACCGGCCAGACCGGGAACTTGGGGTGCTGGAGCCGCTCGACCGTTCGTCTCCGATTCGGCAGCGGGCAGGAAGGACGTCCCCAAGGCGGCAGCCGTGACACTGCGACTTATGATTTCAAGGAAACGCCGACGTTTCATCTGTTCGGGCGCAAGAACCACCGAATTCGCGGTGTAATCATGCGAGGGCAACGTCTAGAGAAGGCATGAGTTGAATCAGGGGTCGCGACGGGCGACAACTCTTGTATATGAAAAACACACTCAACCATGCCTTGAAAACTACTACGCTTCCAACCTCTGAAACGCAAGTCCGCAGCTGCCAGCTCAAGCTGGGGGTCGAAATGGCCGGTTTTAACCGGGCGAGTCGCAGGTACCTGCCCACCGTTTCCTGGTTGAGGTCCAGTTCGCGCGCAATCCGCCGGTGCGACCAGCCAGGCGCTGCCAATGTCAAAATCGAATGTTGCAGGCTCACGTTGAGTATGTTCATCGCGTCCTTGTGCCGTTCCCGCGGCACTCAACGCAATGCGTCCCTCAAAGTGGCTGGTTTTGACTGTCCGCTGACGGCGGCGGGGGGCAGAGGGCTTGCCCGCCCTACCTCCAACCTCACCCTCCCGGTTTCGAGCTATTCCCGTTTGTCACCGCAACTTCACCTTGCTGACATTTGTTCAACACGGATTCAATCCAGTCTCTCACTCGCCTGGCATTCCAAGGAGGGAAAAGCTACGCAAGTCCAGTTCGCCACCGGCAGCGCTCCACCCGAAGCGCTGCCACTTTTTTAACTCCGGGCGGCCGGTTTCTTGGAGGCCGCGTCCAAAATCGTGTTGAGAATGCCGCTCGGCACTTGCTCGAACGTCAGCGGTTCCATGGAATACGACGCGCGGCCCTTCGACAGCGAACGGATGGCCGTGGCATAACCGAACATTTCGGCCAGCGGCACCCGCGCGTTCAAAATCGTCTGGCCCAGTTTGGCTTCAATATTGACGATGTGACCGCGACGGCGGCTGATGTCGCCGAGGAGATCGCCCTGATATTCGTCGGGCGTGGTGACTTCGACCTTCATGATCGGCTCAAGCAGGACCATGTGGGCTTTTTTGGCGGCGTCTTTGAAAGCAAAAATACCGGCCATCTTAAACGCCAGTTCGTTCGAGTCCACTTCGTGGAACGTGCCGTCCACAATTTGAACCTTCACGTCAATCATCTGATAACCCGCCAGGACGCCGCCTTTGATGGCTTCCTCGCAACCGTCAATGACCGCCGGAATGTATTCCTTGGGAATCGCGCCGCCGACAATCTTGTTTTCGATTTCGATGCCTTTGCCCTTTTCGTTCGGCTGAATCTGGACGCAGGCATGGCCGTATTGCCCGCGACCGCCGGACTGGCGGATGAACTTGCCTTCGCCGTCCGCCGGTTTGGTGATGGTTTCGCGGTAGGCGATTTGCGGCGCGCCGGTGTTGGCGTCCACCCTGAACTCGCGCTTAAGCCGGTCGCAAATGATTTCCAAATGCAACTCACCCATGCCCGCGATGATGAGCTGGCCGGTCTCCGGGTTCGTGAAGCAGCGGAACGTCGGGTCTTCCTCCGCCAATCGCTGCAATCCTTCGGACATCTTGTCGCGGTCGGCGCGTGTTTTCGGCTCGACGGCCATGCTGATGACCGGTTCGGGAAACGTGGGCGGTTCGAGCGTCACCTCGAAGTCCTCATCGCACAACGTGTCACCGGTGGTGATGTTGCGCAGGCCGACCAGCGCGGCGATGTCGCCGGCATGGACCTGGCTGATATCCTTGCGTTCGCTGCCTTGAATGATCATCAGGCGGCTGACGCGCTCGCGTTTGCGCGTGCGCGGATTGTAAATCATGTCGCCCTTTTCGAGCTGGCCGGAATAAACGCGGAAGAACACCAGCTTGCCCGCGTACGGGTCCGTCCACAACTTGAACGCCAGCGAGCAAAACTTGTTGGCGTCGCTGGTCTCGACGACGACCTTGTTGTCCGTGTCCGGCTCGATGCCTTCGGCGGGCGGAACGTCGAGCGGTCCCGGCAAATAATCCACCACCGCGTCAATCAGCGTCTGCACGCCCTTCTTCTTGAACGCGGAACCGCACAGCACGGGCACCAGTTCAATCTTGCACGTGAGCCGGCGGATGGCGGCCTTGAGCTCCGGCGGCGTCACCGGCTTCTCGTGGAGGATGAGGTCGGCAATCTGGTCGTCCTTGTTGGAAACCGCGTCAATCAATTCCGCGAGCGCGGCCCTGGCACGTGCCTGGTGCTCCGCCGGAATTTCCTTCACGTCGTAGTTGAGGCCTTCGTTGACGACGTCGCCCGGCCCCCAAACGATGGCCTTCTGGTTGACGACGTCAATCACGCCTTCAAATTTGTCCTCGGCGCCGATGGGCAGGTAAATCGGATAGGCATACGCCTTGAGCTTGTTGCGCATGTCGTTCAGGGCATGTTCAAAATTCGCACCGATGCGGTCCATCTTGTTGACGAACGCGAGGCGCGGCACCTTGTATTTAGTGGCCTGACGCCAGACGGTTTCCGACTGCGGCTGCACGCCGGCGACGCCGCAAAACACCGCGACCGCGCCGTCGAGCACGCGCATGGAGCGCTCGACCTCGGCGGTGAAGTCCACGTGGCCGGGCGTGTCAATGATGTTGATGCGATGCGGCACGCCGAGGAACGCCTTGTATAA
>JBEKMU010000036.1:0-24171 GCA_049523555.1 Verrucomicrobiota bacterium
AAAGATTGGTGGCAAGAGCAAGAAGGCGGTTCATGGTTCGCAGGGATTAAACGCAAATCCAGACGAAGCGCAAACTTTTGACGCGACCGGTGGAAACCTGACGCCGGGCTCAGCGGGTGCGGCGGAAGTTATCCGGTTCGATGGTGGCGAGCGCGGCGCAAACCTCTTTGACAATTTCCGTCCGGCCGAGCGCCTTGGCAGCGGTGGCCTTGTGCAGGTGGGCTTCGACAAAATTCGGGTCGAGCGTGAGGGCGCGCTCGGCGAACTCAAGCGCCTTGTCATGCCGGCCCAGCCGGCCAACCATGCTCGTCAGATTCGCCCAGCCGACCTTGTTTTGCGGATCAACCTTCAGCGCCCGCTGCATGCACTGGATGGCTTCCCCCGGTTTCTTCCGTGATTCAAACAAAACGCCCGCGAGATTGTTCCAAGCCTTGAAATCCGTCGCGTCCAGTTGCAGCGCCCGGCGGTAGGCGGTTTCCGCCTCGACGAACCGGCCCGACGCCGTGAGCGCGACACCCTGATAAAACAGCGCCTTGGCATCCTCCGGATTTTCCGCGTGCCATTCCTGGGCAAAGGCCAGCACCTGGGGCCACAACCCTTTTTCACACAATTCGCGGGCCTCCTCGGCCTTTTGGTTTGTGTCCGGTTCGATCCTCATTTTAATAATCCACTCAATTTGTCAAACGGCGTTCCCTTCGACGATAAAAAAATTGAACCTGGCATCTTGCCTGGCAAAAGCCATCCGAAACGCGGAGACGCGGAGACGCAAAGTAAAATGAGATGGCACCTCCGTCCGTAGGTTGTTTCGGGCATCTCGTCCGAAACTCTAAAGCCACGGCTGGCACTTACCAGAATTTCCATTCAAACGTAAAGAGGACGGAATGCGTCCTCACACCCTTGAACCCCGCCGAAAAATTGTCCGGCGGATAAGTAAAGGTCGGATCTTCGGTGGCAAAATATTTGTAACCGACATCAAGCGACAGGTTTTCGGCCAGTCTGAAACGCAATCCGGCAAATGCCTGCCACGCGAATACGACATCGTCTTCTCTGCCGGTGACGAAGTTGTTGGGGCTGGGGCCGAAACTGTCGGTGTCGAAGATCACATCCGCGCCACCGACCCCCGCGCCGATGTAGGGAACCACGATGGTGCGGGGAATGGGGTAGGACAACGTGACATTGGCGAGAAACGGCACGTTGTAAAGATAGGAGTTGTCCGAGACGTAGCCCGGCACGTTGTCAATTTTCGCGCCGACATATCCGACCTCAAAATCGGCGGCCACATACTTGTTAAAGGCATAGCCGAAGGCCCCGTCCGCGGCCAATCCCGTCCGGTATTTGACCGTGCTGGAAACCGGTGTGCCAAATTCGGTGAGCTGGCCGTTCTCAAAAAAGGATGGGCCGACTCCCAGGCGAAAATACAGGCCGGTACCTTCGGGGGGATAATAATAATATTGTGCACGCACTGCGAATGCGCCGAGGCACAATGCCAAGACGACGAAGCCGGAAAAGTATCGCTGTTTCATAGGCCAAAATCTCACACCTGAGTTGCCCCGAGTCAAGGCTCTCCCACGCGCGCGCCGTTTTCATGTCCACCAGCCGGATTGGAAAGAGTTCAACCGTCGAGACGCAGCGGTGCGGAGAAAAATGAGGTAGCACCCGCGTCTTGCGGGTCGTTTTGGGCGTCTCGCCCGAAACCAACGCACCGGAGCAATTTGGCGGGACGCCGAATTGAACCCGCCGGAGGCGGGTACTACCACGGCTGTCACCATTGCTCGTACGCAATTCTTTTTCCAGCCGGGCGAAGGCACGTTCAAAGGCGTCGTGGTTTGTAGCGTCGAGCCTGCGGCTCGAACGAATCGGCGCGCAGCGCCGACACTACACCGGGGGATATGGTATTTGCGGACTTCTCTTGCCGCGCCGAAGCGGAGCGAAGGCCGGTCTGCCAAAACTTCGCCGGGGTCCGAGTCCAAGCATTCCCACGCCCTCAACGTTCTCCTGTCCACTTGCCGAATAGGAAAATGTTTGCGCGGCTACGAAATATTGATTTTCAAATCTCCTGCAAACAAATCCTGTGTATGTTTTTTGAACGCTTCAATGTGAGCCTTCGAGGCTGCTATGTCTGCAATGGTGGTTCGGCTTTCGTAAAACTGGGTGTCAGTTTTGATTTCCTTTCCCTGCTGTAGGTCAAAACAGTAAGAATCACTCCAAGGATTGCCATCATAATTACCAGACAACGACACCAAAAACCGAAAGGCTGTAAACAATTCAACATACGCGTACAGGAGTTTCTGAACAGGATCTCCTCGAACGGTCACAACATGCGTTATTTGCTTCGCGGGCCTTTGAGGCAGCACATCGCGCGTCGGATAGTAGAGAATTACAAAAAAGTTTTTGCCCCCATTCTTAACAAACGAAATTGCTTCATTGAGGGATTTTGAAGAACCGCCCCTGTGTAGAAAATATTGAACCGCAATCTTAGTAATAGCCCTATAGCAGGATGGCCCGCCAAAGTTGCTTTCCAGGCGAAATTCAACATCTGATTCAAATGGCTCTACTTGGCTAAATTGCAGCTTAGGCACTTTCCGCTTTAGTGTTTCTTTCGCGTTGTGAATGTTTTTTTGGTCGCACTCTATTGTGTAGCCGCTCTGAACTTTTTTGATGCTTGTTCGCGGAGCGAATGCTGTTCCATCCGACTCAATATGAATCGGATCTCCGGAATCAACCAAGCGAGCTTTGATTACTGGCGGGGCTCCTTTTTCTCTTTTTATGTTAAGCCGGTTTACAACGAACCCCATCTGTTGACAAAACGGAGCATCAACCTCTTTGTTCAGTTTACCATTACAACCCGAGCACAAAATGGTTCGGGTTTTTAGTCTTCCTCCGAGTGCGTTCGGAATGATGTGCTCCACTGCTGTGTTTGTCGCGATAGTTGCCTCACCACAGCAATAACATTGTGGCAATACGAAATTCACAACTTCACCTTCGCCGCCACCTGGGACACGTCTTTGTCGCCGCGGCCGGAGAGGTTCACGATGATAAGCTTGTTCCTGCTCATCTTGGGCGCGCGTTTCATGACTTCGGCGATGGCGTGCGCACTTTCGAGTGCGGGGATGATGCCTTCCAACCGTGCGAGTTTCATGAATGCTGCGAGCGCCTTGTCGTCGGTCGCGTAGGTGTATTCCACGCGTTTCTCGTCGCGCAACCACGCGTGTTCCGGCCCGACAGCGGCGTAATCCAACCCGGCGCTGACGCTGTGGGTGAGCTGGACCTGCCCGAATTCATCCTGCAACAAATACGAACGCGTTCCCTGCAGCACGCCGAGCGAGCCGCCTTGAAACCGTGCCGCGTGTTTGCCGGCTTCAATGCCTTCGCCACCCGCTTCCACGCCCACCATCTTCACGGATTTGTCTTTGAGGAACGGATAAAACAGTCCCATCGAATTCGAGCCGCCGCCAACGCAGGCCACGAGCAAATCCGGCAGGCGTTCCTCCTTTTCGAGGATTTGCCGCCGCGCTTCGTCGCCGATGACGCGCTGGAAATTCCGTACCATCACCGGATACGGATGCGCGCCATAGACCGTGCCGAGGATGTAATGCGTCGTGCGCACGTTGGTGACCCAGTCGCGCATGGCTTCGTTAATGGCTTCCTTGAGCGTCTGCTGCCCGGCCTTCACGGACACCACCTCCGCGCCGAGCATTTTCATCCGGTAAACGTTGAGTGCCTGCCGTTCGCAATCCACCGCGCCCATGTAAACGACACATTTCAAGCCGAACATCGCGGCCACGGTGGCCGTGGCGACGCCGTGCTGGCCCGCGCCGGTTTCGGCAATGATGCGCGTCTTGCCCATGCGCCGGGCGAGCAGGATCTGGCCGATGCAATTGTTGATTTTGTGCGCGCCGGTGTGGAGCAGGTCCTCGCGCTTGAGATAAATTTTCGCGCCGCCTAGTTCCCTGGTGAGCCGTTCGGCAAAGTAAAGCGGCGTGGGCCGTCCGCAAAATTCCCGGAGGTAATATTCAAATTCGTGCTTGAACGCCGGGTCCCTTTGCGCCCGCCGGTATTCGTCCTCCAATTCCTGCAACGGATGCATCAACGTCTCCGGCACGAAACGCCCGCCGTAGGGGCCGAAATGGCCCCGGGCGTCCGGAATTTTGGCGCTGGAATTTTTACTCATAAAACGGGTGTTAATCTCGCGCAAAGGGGCGGTGGGCGCAAAGGATTTTTAACTACGAAGGCAAACGGCAGCGTGCAGAATAATAAAAACAACCACGGATAAACACAGATTCACACGGACAAGATTTTTTATCCGCGTCCATCTGTGTTCATCTGTGGTTAAAATCCTCCTGCTAACTGCCGGACCATTTTCCTTCTTGGCACGCGATGACCGGCTTTAAAAAAGGTGCTTGCGCGTATTCTGCGGCAACCCAATCCTTCGACAATGAAATGGCCCGGTCAATGGCGTGTAGCAGGTGTGCTGGCCCTTTTTGCTGCGATTTTCATCGGCCTGAGCGTTTACAGTTATACCCGCACCTCGGCAACCTACGATGAGCCCATTAACCTGACTTCCGGGTATGTGATGCTCAAGTATCACGATTATCGTTTCAGTCCGGACCACGTGCCTTTTCTAAGAATGTGGGCGGCCCTTCCCCTGGTTTTCATGCAACACGTGTCCTTTGATCGAACCGTCATGCACAACACCGATTCCATCGGGTGGGCGCTCCAGCGTCAATTTGTGGCGGGCATTGATTTCCTCTACCGATGGAATGACGCCGAGCGACTGCTTTATGCCGCGCGGTTCATGATGACCCTTTTGGGGGTTCTGCTGGGAAGCTTGGTCTTCTGCTGGGCCTATGAACTGTTTGGTTATTGGCCGGCCGTGGTGGCGTTGAGCCTCTATACGCTCGAACCAAACACGCTGGCCCATTCCTCCATGGTCGCTGCGGATTCCGGTCTGGCGTGCTTCGTTTTCGGCGCGGCCTATTTTCTGTGGCGGACAGCACGGAGCTTGAGTCCGGGCAATTTGCTCGGCCTGAGTCTGTTCACGGCCCTAGCATCGGTGAGCAAGTCCTGGGGCCTGCTGCTGCTGCCGATCATCCCGTTGTGTTTATCCACCCGGTTCATTGGCCGCGCCTCCTGGCCGTGCCGCCTCGGCGCCATCCGGGAACTTTCTTCCACCGCCGCCAAAACCCTCGCGGTCATCGCCCTCTCCCTCCTTGTGCTGGCCACCAGTTACCTGGCAATCTGGGCGGCCTATGACTTCCGATACCGTCCGACCGTTTCCGGGTCGGAATCATTTCATTTTGATCAATCCAACTATGTTCAACAAAGGGTGCCGCACTTGGCCGCGCAGATCCACCGGTTCGATCAAACCCATCTTCTGCCCAATGCATACACGCAGGGTTTTTTGTTCGGAAGCGCCACGTTGCAAGGCCGTGTCAGCTACCTGAATGGCAAGTTCAGCAATAAAGGCTGGTGGTATTACTTCCCGGAAGCATTCCTCATTAAAACCCCCGTCACCCTGCTGCTGTTGCTGTTGGCCGGCGCGGCCGTCTGGCTGGCACGCTGGCGGGCAACCTGGCGGGACGCTCTTTACCTCTTTCTCCCGCCCTTGGTGTTCTTCGTGGTGGCGATTTTGGTAGGTGTCAACATCGGCCTCCGGTATGTCGTGCTGGTCTATCCATTTGTCGCGCTGATCGCCGTCAGGCCCGTCGTGGAATGCCTCAACCGCCGTTTCCATTGGGTGGCGGTCGCCGTTGTCATCGCCGCTGCCGGTGAACTGGGGTGGGTCTATCCACATTGCCTTGCGTACTTCAACTGCCTGGCTGGCGGCCCGGCCCGCGGCTATCTTTACCTGGCGGACTCCAATCTGGACTGGGGACAGGATTTGAAAGGGTTGAAACAGTGGATGGATGAAAAAGGAGTCAATCACATCAATCTCTGTTATTTCGGCACCGCCGATCCAGACTATTACCACATCCATTACACCTACCTGTACGACCCGCCGTTCGCTCCTGGTCTCGCCAAACCGCCGCAATTGCCAGGTTACGTCGCCATCAGCGCTTCCTATCTGGTCGACAACCCGCGTTTTCTTTACCGCCCACCGGCGGCAGTGGTCGGTTACTCGATCTACATATATTGGGTGGAGGAGAATTAACCGTGCGCCGGTTCCATTGATTGTGATTCCCTAGTCCGCCGTTGCCCCGGCCAAAACCGGCAAGGCCATTGATGTAACCGCGGCATTCAACGAAGCTGCCGATGCCGAAAACAGGTGACGAGGTGGTCGTTGACCATGCCCGTCACTTGCATGTGCGCGTAACAAATCGTCGAGCCGACAAAATTAAATCCGCGCTGCCACACATCCTTGTTCATAGCGTCGGAACTCGCCGTCCGCGGCGGGATCTGTTTGAGGGATTTCCAGCGATTGATTTTGGGCCGGCCATTCACAAAACGCCAGAGGTACGCGTCAAAACTGCCAAATTTCTCCTGCACCTTGAGAAACGCTTTTGCATTCTGAACCGTCGAGTGAATTTCCAGCTTGTTGCGGATGATTCCCGCGTCGTTCATCGGCTTCGTGATTTTCGCCGCGTTGTAACGGGCGACTTCTTCGGGATTGAATTGATCGAAGGCGGCGCGGTAGTTCTCGCGCTTTTTCAAGACCGTGTGCCAGCTCAGGCCAGCCTGCGCGCCTTCCAGAATCAAAAACTCGAAGAGCCGGCGGTCGTCGTGCAACGACACGCCCCATTCCGTGCCGTGGTAACGCGCATAGAGCTCGTCAATCGCCCATGAACCCCGGCTGCTGGTTGGTGCGCTCTGCATTCAAGGCCACGATGAAGCCGCGGGTTTTATTCGCTTGGGTCGCCATCGGGCAAGTTCAACCCGCCTTCACTGCAGCGACGAGCGCAGTTAGCGAAGCCTTGGCGTCACCGAAAAGCATCCGCGTGTTGTCTTTGTAGAAGAGAAGGTTTTCGATGCCGGCAAAGCCCGCGGCCATCGAGCGTTTCATCACGATGACGGTCTTGGCGTGGTCGGCTTCAATAATCGGCATGCCGTAAATCGGGCTGGATTTTTCCTCGCGCGCAGCGGGATTGACCACATCGTTGGCGCCGATGACGAGGCACACATCAACGCGGTCCATCGTGGGGTTGATGGCTTCCATTTCGCAAAGCTGGTCGTAAGGAACATTGGCTTCGGCGAGTAAAACGTTCATGTGGCCGGGCATGCGGCCGGCGACGGGATGAATGGCGAAACGCACTTCGACACCGCGTTTGCCGAGTTCGTCGGAAAGTTCGCGCACTTGATGCTGTGCCTGCGCCACCGCCATGCCGTAGCCGGGCACGATGACCACTTGCGAGGCGTAACTAAGCAGCAACGCGGCTTCGTCGGCTTGAATCGGTTTGACGGTTTTTCCGGCGAGGTCGCCCGCACCGGCCTTGCCGCCGCCACCGCCAGAGCCGAACGCGCCGAACAGGACGTTGGTGACCGGCCGGTTCATCGCCTTGCACATGAGCAGCGTGAGCAACGTGCCGGAGGAACCGACGAGCGTTCCAGCGACGATCATGGAAATGTTGTTGATGGTGAAGCCGTCCGCCGCTACCGCGAGGCCGGTGAACGAGTTCAACAGCGAGATGACCACCGGCATGTCCGCGCCCCCGATGGGCATGACCATCGCCACGCCGAAAACGAGTGCGAGCACGAACATCGCGACGAACGCCGTGGGATTGGTCGTCGCCCAGCCGGTCAGGTAGGCGCACAAACCGAGAATGACAACGAGAATCAGGCCGTTGAGAATGTTTTGCCCGGGGAACGTGTGCGGTTTTTCGAGGTGCCCCTGTAATTTAAGGAACGCAATGATGCTGCCGGAGAACGACAGCGAGCCGATCAACGTGGCAAACAGCATCGTGACGGCGAAGAACGGGGTGATGCCTTCCGGGCTGTTGGCGCGCCGCAAAAATTCCAGGCTCGCGACCAATGCCGCCGCGCCGCCGCCCACACCGTTGAACAGCGCGACCATCTGCGGCATCGCGGTCATCTTCACCGAATACGCGCCGATGGCACCGATGATCAAACCAATCACGATGCCGACGACCATGAGGGTGTAATTCAACGTCCAGCCCTGTGAAACCGAGGCCTCGTTGCCGCTGTTGAGCAGGGGCAGTGTGGCGATGAGCGCGACCAACATGCCGAACGCGGCCAGCAAATTGCCGTAGCGCGCGGTCTTGGGTGAACTCAGCAGTTTAATGCCGAGGATGAACAAAACTGCGACGGCAATAAATATGATGGCGATGAACGAGCTCATTTTTTCTTCTTCTTGAACATCTGCAGCATCCGGTCGGTGACCATGAAACCGCCGAACACATTGGCCGAACCAAAAATCACCGCAATGAAGCCGAGCGCGATGGCCAAGGGACTTGCCGCGCTGGCGAGCACCAGCATGCCGCCCAGCAGAATGATGCCGTGAATGGCGTTGGTGCCGGACATCAGTGGCGTGTGCAACATCGAGGGCACTCTGGAAATCAATTCAAACCCGAGAAAAATCGAAAGGACAAAAATGAAAAATACCAGGATTTCGATGCTCATAAAAATCAGCTCGGTTTTGCCAGAAGTTTCTCGTTGACGATCTTGCCGCCGTACGTGATAAGGCAGCCTTTGATGATTTCGTCGTCGAGCTTGAGGACAAAGTTTTTGCTCTGCTTGTCCCAAAATTCCTCGATGAGGCTCGTCAGGTTCGCGGAATAAACCTGGCTGGCGTGCAACGGCACGCGTCCCGGCAGGTTGGCGATGCCGACGATTTTCACCCCGTTGCGGTCGGTCACCTGGTCCAGGACTGCGCCCTCGACGTTGCCGCCACTCTCAATCGCCAGGTCCACAACCACGCTGCCGGGCTTCATCGCGTTGAGCATTTCGGCCGTGACGAGAATCGGCGCCCGGCGGCCAAACACCTGCGCGGCGGTAATGACGACGTCGGAATCGCCGCAGACTTTTTTCATCGCGTCGCGTTGTTTCTGGATTTGTTCCTCGGTTAACGCCTTGGCATAGCCGTCCTTGGTCTGGCCGGTTTCGCCCAGATCAATCTTGAGAAATTGCGCGCCGAGCGACTTGACCTGCTCCTCGACGACGGGCCGCGTGTCGTAGGCAGTGACTTTTGCGCCGAGCCGTTTGGCGGTGGCAATCGCCTGCAAACCGGCGACGCCGACGCCGATGATGAAAACTTTCGCTGGCAGGATCGTTCCCGCCGCCGTCGTCATCATCGGGAAAATCTTGTTGGAATATCGCGCGGCGAGGATGACCGCCTCGTAGCCGCCAAGGTTGGCTTGCGACGACAACACGTCCATCTTTTGCGCGCGAGTCGTGCGCGGGATAAATTCCATGCTGATGGCGCTGACGCCGCGTTCAGCGAGCTTTTGGACCAAACCCTTTTCGTTGAACGGATCGAGCAGGCTCACGTGGATGCACCCGGATTTGAGCAGGGCGATTTCCTCGACCGGCGGTTTGCGCAGGCGCAGCACGAGGTCACCGGAACCCAACAGCGCCTTGCGGTCGGCGGTGATTGTCGCGCCAGCGGCAGTGTAGGCGGCGTCGGCAAATCCCGCTCGCAGCCCGAGGCCCGCCTCGACTTCCACTTGCGCGCCAAGCTTGACCAGCCTAGCCGCGCTGTCCGGCGTCAATGGCGTTCTCGTTTCGCCCGGTTGTGTTTCCTTAGGGACGCAAATTTTCATCGCTTCAAAAAACGTGGCGCGTAATGTATCAGGCTGCGCGCCGGAGGGAACTCAAAAATTGCCTTTCCTCGCTTGATTTGCCGACTTTAATTCTGCGACCAGGTTTTTCTGCTTCTTATTGGGTGGCGGCTTTGACCGCGTTGATGAACGTGCGTACCTTGACGGGGTCCTTTTTCCCCGGCGAAATTTCCACGCCGCTCGAAACATCCACGCCAAAGGGCCGCACTTTACGAACGGCTTCAGCCACGTTCTCCGGCGTCAGTCCGCCGGCAAGGAAAATCGGTTTGCCGAACTTTTGCGCTTCGACGGCCAAGTCCCAATTGAATTTTTCGCCCGAACCGCCTACCGCCTCGGGCGAATTCGCGTCCAGTAGCCATGCGTTGGTTTGGTATTTTGCCATTTCCTTCAGCGTCCCGGCGTCACGCATGTGGAAGGCCTTCATGCTCATCAACCCGAATTGTGAGCAATACTCCGGTGGTTCGTTGCCGTGAAATTGCAGCAGGGTCAAGCCGCATTCACCAATGGCGCGGACAACCACTTCTCTCAGGGCGTTTACAAAAACGCCGACCCGCATGACGAATCCCGGAATTTGTTTTGAGATCCCGGCAGCAGCGGGAATCGTCATGTGCCGCGGGCTTTTTTCGTAAAAGACAAAGCCCAGCGCGTCCGCTCCTGCCTCAACGGAAGCCTGCGCATCACCGAGGTTCGTGATGCCGCAAATTTTGACCCATGTGCCCATGCCCTTGTGTTCCTACCTCAAATTTGCCGCGTTTGCTATCTTTTTAGTTGTGGCCCAAGCTGCCAGCCTGTGAAAATTCAAGGATTACACAGACCGGAAGTCTGTGCCACCAAAACGATGACGCGGACGATTTATTTCGATTACAATGCCACGACGCCACTCGACCCGGTGGTGCGCGAGGCGATGCTGCCGTTTTTGAGCGAGGTTTGGGGTAATCCTTCGTCCGTGCATCACGTCGGCCAGCGCGCCCGGGCGGCGCTTGACGACGCGCGTGACCGCGCGGCGAAGTTCCTCGTGTGCAAGCCGAGCGAACTGATTTTCACCAGCGGCGGGACGGAGAGCAACAATCTGGCGATTTTCGGCGCGGCCCGGCTGCTCAAGCCGAAGGGAAAACACCTCATCGCGTCTGCCATTGAACATCACGCGGTTCTCCATTGCTTTGATTACCTCGAAAAGAAGGAAGGCTTCGAAGTCTCGAGGTTGCCGGTGGACCGTGAAGGACGCGTGTCGGTTGCTGATTTGAAGCAGGCGATTCGTCCGGACACCGTGCTGGTTTCAATCATGGCGGCCAACAATGAAATCGGCACAATCCAGCCGGTGGCTGAACTGGGCGCGGTCTGTCGCGAACGCGGAATTGTTTTCCATACAGACGCGGTGCAGTGGTTCGGCAAGGAACCGGTCGAGAACATCGGCCAGTTCAACGCTGACTTGGTTTCGGTCTGCGCCCACAAATTTCACGGGCCGAAAGGCGCCGGTCTGCTTTTTGCCAGATCTTCTTTGTTTCCTGACCCAATCCTGTTCGGCGGAGGGCATGAGAATGAACGCCGCGCGGGGACGGAAAATCTGGCTGGTATTGTTGGCTTGGTTGAAGCTTTAGAACGATTTATTCGTCCGCCGGTTTTCAGGCGAGCCCTCTTAGATCCACTGACCCTGCAGCTGATCAAGCGCGTCAGAGGGAACAATAGCGTGGAATTTGTCGGCTCCTGCAACAACCGTTTGGTCAATACTGCCTCTTTTGTTGTATATGGAGCGGATAGCATTTCTTTGCTGGCTGGCTTGGATTTGGAGGGAATCTGCGCCTCAAGTGGCTCTGCCTGTTCAGCCGGTTCACTTGAGCCTTCACACGTGGTTGATGCCCTCGGTTTTAAGGGACGGGCAAATTCTCTGGTTCGTTTTTCTCTTGGGCGTGAATCAACAAGAGAGGAGGTCGAAATTGCCGCAACTTCTTTCTTAGCGGTCGTCCGCCGTGTACAACACTGCTAAGATGCTCTTCTTTGCTTGTGAGTGAGATGTAAAAACTGTGAAGAAGACCAGATTTTTGGATCTTTTCTCCAGTTTAAAAAACTTCCTCTTTTCCTTCTTCTCACTTTTCTCTGTGTTTACCTTGACAGAAAAGGTTGTTTGTCTTATTCACAGCCCATAATATTAAGAATATTTTAAAGAAAAAAGAAACTATTAACAGCGCATGAATCTTACCATTGCGAAGGAGCAGATTCTCAACGGCCTGCAGGCAGTGCAAAATGTTGTCAGCGCGCGCACGACCCTGCCGATCCTATCGAACGTTTTAATGAGTGTCAAAGGGGAGAACCTGGAGTTAACCGCGACGGATTTGGATGTGACAGTGGCTTGTATGGTCGAGGCAAAAGTGAAAAAAGGCGGTGCGGCAACCGTGCCAGCAAAAAGGCTTTTTGGCATCGTTCGCGAGTTGAATGGGAGCGAAATAGACGTTGAGGTTGATGACAAGAACATTTGCAGCATTCGTTGTGGCTCTTCGTTCTATCGAATTCATGGCTTGGCAGCGGACGAGTTTCCACCTTTACCAAAGTTCAAGGACGACAAAAAGGTTACGCTGCCGCAGGAGACTGTCAAAGCCATGCTGCGGAAGACATCCTTTGCCATTTCCACGGATGAATCTCGATATGTGCTGAACGGCATTTTTATCAGCTTGAAAGATCATAAGATAACCGTCGTGGCGACGGATGGTCGGCGGCTGGCCTTGGTGGATGAAGAAGTGGATATTGCTGAGAAAAGCGAAGGCGAGTTCATCATCCCAGCAAAGGCGGTTAATGAATTGAACCGCCTGCTTCAGGACAAAGGAGAGATAGAGGTCAAATTTGGCGAGAATCAGGCGTCATTCGCGCTGAGGGACGAAAAAGGGTTTTCCGTGCTGGTGGTGACAAAGCTTATTGAAGGCAATTACCCCAACTACCGCCAAGTTATCCCCTCGGAGGTCAAGGAGCGCGTGCCGCTCGCGCGCGAGGAGTTCCTACACGCCCTGCGCCGTGCCGAAATCATGACCAGCGAAAAGGCGAACTCCGTCAAACTTGCCTTCGGCAAGAACAATCTGGCCATCACGGCCAATTCGCCGGAAGTCGGCGAAGCGCGCGAAAGCCTGGCGGTCAACTACAAGGGCAAGGAAGTCGCCATCGCGTTCAATCCCAAATATCTCATTGACCCGCTCAACGCGCTGACGGAAGACGAGGTTTTCTTTGAACTAACCGACGAACTCAGCCCCGGGGTTCTGAAAATCAACGGCCCGTTCCTCTATGTCGTGATGCCGATGCGGTTGAGTTGAAGACAAACCGGGAGCAGAGGTTGGTCTTTGCGTTTCCGGCCTGACGAGTCCCGGCACGCAGGGCAGGACAGAAGGTGGAACAGCAGGTGTTCAGCCACCTTTCATACCGATGGACGAACCGCTTCAAAGCTACGACCGGACACTCAAACTCCCTTGCGAAGGGTTGGAGAGCGGGCGTTCGCACAAGACTGAACTCGATGCCCGCATCAAGGAGGCGGTGGCCAGTCTGGCGAGTGGTACCGGCCAGTTGCAGTGTGAGTTGCAAGAAGACGGCTCCGGAAATTTTTCGGCGACCTTGAAAACCAAATCCTATGTGGTAAGCCTCCAAACAAGGTACGGACAGAATGTGACATATGTCGGCGGGGAACGGCGGGTGTTCATCTCATACGTAATCCGGGCGGAGAACCGGATTGCAGCCCTCGATCGGGCGGCTGACACGGCGGAGAATCTCCGGGGCGTGCTAAAAATTCTGGGGGCCGTTGCAGGGCCGTTCGCGCTTTTTGGTCTCTTTTCCCTCATCTTGCGGTTGCTGGGATTCGTAATAATTCCTTACGTGCTCATCGCCATTGCGCTGATTGGCGGCGTGTGGTGCGGCGGGAAGCTCGGCGACCTGCTCGGCACGGCACTGGAGCGTCGTGCCGAACGGCGGGCGGAGAGGAGCGGCGTATTGTTGGAAGCAGATTCCCTTTGGGATAAGCTGACCCGTAACTTGGACCTGATCATCCAACCGTACGAACGCGTTTAAAATGCTGCAACGCCTTGTGCCGGGCCGGAAATCGGAGAAGCGCGCGAAAGCCTGGCGGTCATCTGTGCTTGTCTTTTATTGGTGACAAGGACGTTAAAGAAACAGCGCTACACCTCACATTTGCTCAACCGTCTCAATTCCCAGAACGGCCAATCCCTGTTTCAAAACCCGCGCCGTCAAATCGCACAGAGCCAGCCGGCTGGCCCGCGTCGCGTCGTCGGCCTTGAGCACCGGACAGTTTTCGTAGAACGCGGTGAATTTGCCCGCCAGTTCGTACAGAAAGTTGCAAAGGAAATTCGGGCGATATTCTTCCGCGACGGCTTCCAGTGTCAGGCCGAAATTCAACAGGTGTTTGGCCAGGGAGATCTCCTCCGGCGCGGAAAGCAGGACAGGCGGGACGCCTGTCTCTGACTTCATTTTTTCTTGAGACGGAGACAGGCTGGAACCCTGTCCTACGTTTCCTTTCCGAAAGATGCTCCTGATTCGAGTGTAGGCGTATTGGAGATAGGGGGCGGTGTTGCCGTTGAGCGCGAGCATCTTGTCCCAACTGAAAATGTAATCGCTCTGCCGATTCGGCAGCAGGTCGGCGTATTTCACCGCGCCGAGGCCGACGATGCGTGCAATTTCGCGCCGCTGCGCCTCCGGCAATTCGGGATTTTTGTCGGAAACGATTTTGAAGGCACGGGCTTCAGCTTCGTCGAGCAAATCGGCCAGTTTCACCGTCTCGCCGGAGCGGGTTTTGAACGGCCTGCCGTCTTCGCCGAGAATCGACCCAAACCAGACGTGCGCGAGTTTTGTTTTCGCCTCGGAATGCCATTTTCGAAATGTGGCGAAAACCTGCTGGAAGTGCAATTGCTGGCGCCCGTCGGTGACGTAGATGATTTCGTCCGGCTGCCAGGTTTCAAGACGATACGCGAGCGTGGCGAGATCGGTCGTCGTGTAGTTGAACCCGCCGTCACTTTTGCGGATGAGCGCGGGGTGTTCCTTGAGCTGGGGATTGTCATCGAAGAAAATCGCAATCGCGCCTTCGCTTTCGCGCGGGATTCCCCTGGCGAGCAGGTCATCCACGAGCGGCTTGAGCCGCGGATTGTAAAAGCTTTCGCCGAGCGTGTGATCGAACTTCACGCCGAGCCGCGAGAAAATTTCGTCAAACTGCTTTTGTGACAGCGCAATCATCTCGCGCCAGATTTTCAGATTTTCCCCGTCGCCACTCTGGAGTTTGACGAGTTCCTGGCGGGCGGTGTCCTGGACCGATTCTTGGTCTTCGCTGGTGGCGCTGACCATCTTGTAAAGGCGTTCCATTTCGCCGAGGGGATCGGCTTTGAGCGCTTCAGGCTTCAGATGGTGTTTCCAGCCCAGCAGCAGCATCCCGAACTGTGTGCCCCAGTCGCCGATGTGATTGTCGGTGATGACGCGGTGGCCGAGCAGGCGCAGCGTGCGCGCCAGGCTGTCTCCGAGGATGGTGGAGCGAATGTGGCCAACGTGCATCGGCTTGGCCACGTTCGGCGAGCTGAAATCAATCACGACCGTGTGCGATTGCGCGGCCTTCTCAAAAAACAGATGTTTGCCGCGAGCGGCGGCTTCCAGCGTTTGCGCGACCGTGGAATTCTTGAGCCGGAAATTCAGGAAGCCGGAGCCGGCAATTTCAACCTTCTCGCAAATTTCGGAAACATCGAGTTTTGCCAGAACATCCGTGGCCAACTGGCGCGGATTCAACTTGCGCAACTTGGCGAGCGACATCAGCGCGTTCGACTGGTAGTCCCCGAATTTCGGGTCGGGACACGGACGGATGAGAAGGCTGCTGGAGTCCGCATCGGGCAGGACGGAGCGAACGGCCTGTTGCAGGCGGAGTTCAATTTGTTTATGCGGCAGCACGGGCTTGATTTAACCACGGCATGTCGCGCTGAAGCAAAGCGAAAGCGGAATGGACACGGATGAGCACGGGTTTCTGCGGAGCAAGCGCGATGAGGCAGCGCACCTTGGAAGATCATTTCCTCCCGTAATCGCGGATGATGGTAAGCATGGCAACGGCATCAGGCGCTTGTTCCAGCGCTTGGCGGAAATCGGCCTTGTGCAACAGCTTGGCGATGTTGGCGAGCGTGTGAAGATGCTTTTGAAATTGGCCTTGCGGCACAAGAAACAGCATGACCAGCTTCACCGGCTGATTGTCGAGCGCATCGAAATTCACGCCCGCCTTCGAGCGGCCGAGCGCACCGACGACTTCGTAAATCAAATCCGTCGAGGCATGCGGGATGCCGATGCCGAACCCGATGCCCGTGCTCATCGAGGTCTCGCGTTTCTTGACGGCGGCGGTGATGGCGTCGCGATGCTCCGCCGGAATTTTGCCCGTGGTGACGAGATTGCCGATCAACTCGTCAATGGCTTCCCATCGGTTCGTTGCATGCAAATCGGTGACGATTTGCTCCTGATTCAAAATATCGCCTAAGTCCATACCGTACGTCTGCCGAGGATTTGAACCAAACCGCGCGACAATTCAAGACAGAAATGTTGACAAAAACGGCACGCGACGTTCAAAGCCACTTCTGCAGCCAGTGAAAAACCTGTCCGGTGCTCTCCAACCACCAGCCCAACGCGTTCAGCAAACCAGCCTTCGTCGTTAACAACGGGACGCCGAACAACAGCACGCACACGTTGCCGAGAAAAATGATCACCGCCGAAAACAACCAACCTTGCGACGTGATGTCCGACTGCCGCGTCTTCAAAACGTGCCAGGTCAGCGTCACGTGAAACGCAAACGCCGCGCCGATCAGCAAATGAAACCAGACCAGATAACTCCGCCAGTCCCAAATCAAACGGCCGAGGGAGAACCCGGCCACGACCAACACCACGTAAAGCGGGGAAAAATAGGGCGCCAGCGCAATCAGGAAATTGCTTTTCGAGACGACGACATGACCGCCGCCGGAGGAAACCTTGAGTTTTTTCAACTGACCGCCAAAAAGCCAAGCCCACAAGGCGTGCGTCAGCTCGTGGCCGAAGACATAAATCCACATCGGTTTGGGCAGCAGCAGGAAAATCACCAGCCAGCACGCCGCCCCTGCCAGCAGCGGCACCCAAACCACGTCCACCCCTCCGCTGGCGCAAAGCACCTTCCATAAAGCCATCGCCGCGCTGGCACAGACTGGCAGCAACAGGATGGCGATGACGAATTTGATCCACTTCGGCACGCGCAGAATTTTAACCGCAGAATGCGTGGATTGCACAGATTTTACAGAAACTGCCAAACGGTCCTTAGAAAAAATCCGCGGCATCCGTGGCATCCGCGGTTTGGCTTGAAACTTGAAATCCAAAACTTGACACTCCACCCGATGACACAAGACGAAGTCCTCCGGATTTTCCGCGACACCGGTGCGCTGTTTGAGGGCCATTTCATCCTGCGCAGCGGTTTCCACAGCCGCCAATACTTTCAATGCGCGCTCGCCCTTCAGCAGATGCCCGTTGTCGAAAAGTTAGGGCATGCGCTGGCGGACAAGGTCCGCAAGCTTGGCGCGGCCACCGTGGTTGCGCCGGCGCTCGGCGGGCTGGTCATTGGACAGGAAGTCGCGCGGCAACTCGGCGTCCGGTTCATTTTTACGGAAAAAGAGGACGGCAAACTCGTTTTGCGGCGCGGATTCAAGATTGCGCCCGGCGAAAAAATCCTCGTCGTCGAGGACGTGGTGACCAAGGGCGGCCGCGTGCGGGAGACGATTGACATTGTCCGCACGCACGGCGGAAACGTCGTCGGTGTGGCGGCCATCGTGGATCGCTCGAACGGCACGGTGAACTTTGGAGTGTCCTTCAGCAGCTTAATTTCACTCCGCGTCGAGACGTTTGAGCCGGACAAATTGCCGCCGGACTTGGCAAAGATTCCGGCGGACAAACCGGGGAGCAAATAGAGCTATCGGAGGGCGGAGCGCTGCGACGCCCCGATTTATTTTAATTTGGGGCTTGTGGAACTCGCCCCTCCGAAAAATTCAATTCCAAACAGCGCCAAACGGCACTCCGACTGTGCCATTATGTCGCTTTTGGCGCAGCTTTTTATCGCTCCATAAAAAGGAGAAAAACCAATTTTTCACTTTGTTTACAATGGTTTTATCATTTTTTAAACTGCGCGGCATCCTTGGTGCTTGGAAGAAGGGGACAAGTTGTTTTTAACCACAAAATTTTATGGCAAAAGTTTTAGGCATTGATTTGGGAACGACGAACTCCTGCATGGCGGTCATGGAAGGCGGCGAGCCGTCGGTTCTGGAAAATTCCGAGGGCAAACGCACCACGCCATCTGTCGTCGCGTTCACCAAGAGCGGCGAGCGGCTGGTCGGCGAGGCCGCCAAGCGGCAGGCGGTCACCAACTCGCGCAACACCGTCTATTCCATCAAACGTTTCATGGGCCGCAAATTCGATGAAGTGCCGGAGGAAATCAAACGCGTGCCCTACAAGGTTGTGAAGACATCCAACGGCGACGCCGCCGTGGAAGTGGAGGTGGACGGCAAACCGAAACAATTTTCGCCGCCCGAAATTTCCGCAATGATTCTCTCCAAGATGAAAGCCGACGCCGAAATGCGTCTCAGCGAAAAAATCACGCAGGCCGTCATCACCGTTCCAGCCTACTTCAATGACTCGCAACGCCAGGCCACCAAGGACGCCGGCCGCATCGCCGGCCTCGAAGTGCTCCGCATCATCAACGAGCCGACCGCTGCGTCGCTCGCCTACGGCCTCGACAAAAAAAAGGACGAGAAAATCGCCGTCTATGACCTCGGCGGCGGCACGTTCGACATTTCCGTGCTCGAAATCGGCGACGGCGTTTTCGAGGTAAAGGCCACCAACGGCGACACGCACTTGGGCGGTGATGATTGGGACGGCCGCATCATGGATTGGATCCTCGACGAATTCAAAAAAGAGCACGGCATGGATTTGCGCAAGCAGCCCGACGCGCTCCAGCGCATCAAGGAAGAAGCCGAGAAGGCCAAAATCGCCCTCAGCTCCGCGCAGCAATACGAAATCAATCTGCCGTTCATCACCGCTGACGCGAGCGGGCCGAAGCACATCCAGAAAACGCTGACCCGCGCGAAGATGGAACAGCTTTGCGACGCGCTGTTCGAGCGCACCATCGCGCCGGTGAAGGCTTGTTTGAAGGACGCCAATATTGACGCGGTGAAGATTGACGAACTCGTGCTTGTCGGCGGCATGACCCGCATGCCGAAAGTCGTCGAGACCGCGCATTCGCTCGTCAATAAACCGCCGCATCAGGGCGTCAACCCGGACGAAGTCGTCGCCGTGGGCGCCGGCATCCAAGGCGGCGTGCTCAAGGGCGAAGTCAAGGACGTGCTGCTGCTCGACGTGACGCCGTTGTCGCTTGGCATCGAGACGCTCGGCGGCGTGTTCACGCGGCTCATTGAGCGCAACACCACCATCCCGACGCGCAAATCGGAAATTTTCTCCACCGCCAGCGATAACCAGCCGGGCGTGGAAATCCACGTGCTGCAGGGCGAACGCCAGTTCGCCCGCGACAACCGGACCATCGGCAAGTTTCATCTTACCGACATTCCGCCCGCGCCGCGCGGCGTGCCGCAAATCGAGGTGACGTTCGACATTGACGCCAACGGCATTTTGCACGTGGGCGCCAAGGACCTTGGCACGGGCAAGGAACAGAAGATCACCATCACCGCCAGCAGCGGTCTCGCGAAGGACGAAATCGAGAAGATGCGCAAGGACGCCGAGGCGCACGCCGACGAGGACAAGAAAAACCGCGAGGAAGTCGAGACGCGCAACGAAGCCGAAAACGCCGTGTATCGCTCCGAGAAAATGCTTAAGGAAACCGGTGACAAGATTTCCGGCGACGACAAGGCCAAGATCGAGAAGGCCGTGGCGGACGTGAAGGAAGCGCTGAAAGGCAGTGACGCGACGGCCATCAAATCCGCCGCCGAGAAGCTGAACGAAGCGTGGCAAGCGGTGAGCGCCGAACTTTACAAGTCCGCCGCCGCAAAGGCGCAGGCGGAAAAGGCGCAGGCGGGCGGCCAATCCGGCCAGCCGCAAGGCGAAGCCAAGGCCGATGACAAAAAGAAGGACGAAGGCGTAATTGACGCCGAGGTCGTGGACGAAAAGAAATAAACCCAAACGTCGTGGCTGAACAATTTTCCCATCGCGGGTGCGGCGGGATTTGATTACGATTAGCGGTTCAAAACCAGAAACATGAATGCCGGGAAAGCCAATGTGCGCCTGACCGAATGGGACAAGGACAAGACCTGTCGCCTCGGCACCCGGTATCAGTTCTGGTTGAAGTTGTCCGAACGGCCGGAACCGGACTGGCAGCATTGTTTTCGGGAGATCTGTGACCGGATGGATACGCAACAGCCGTTCCGGGCCGATCTGATGGTCCCGCTGGTTGAACGCGACCAGTCCTATGCCCGGGTGCTGGGCGACCCGCGCGAGTTCGAGAGCCTGCTGTATCCGCGATTAAGGGAAGCCGTCCGGCGGGCCAATGAAATGTTTGACGACCAGAGGGAAAAAGAAAGACGCCGGGGCCTGCACATGACCGCCAAACGGGCGGAGGACGAGCGCATCATCGCCGAGCTGAAAACGAGATTTCGGATGGATTGATTTTTCCCTTCGCGGGTGCGGTGGGATTTGATTACGATTAACAGTTCAAACAATACAACAAAGAAAACAAACTATGGCACTAAACGTTAAACCGATTGGCGACCGTATCCTGGTCGAGCCGGTCGAAGAGAAGGAAGTCAAGAAGGGCGGCATCATCATTCCCGATACCGCCAAGGAAAAGCCGCAGGAAGGCATCATCATCGCCCTCGGCACCGGCAAAACCAATGACGACGGCAAGAAAATTCCGTTTGAAGTCAAAAAGGGCGACCGGGTGCTCGTCTCCAAATACGGCGGCACGGAAATCAAAATTGACAACAAGGAATACAAGATTTTGTCCTCGGACGACATCCTGGCCGTGCTTGACTAAGACACTCAATCCGCCTTCGCCTCTGGCTTCGGCGCGACTGCGCCAAGTGAAGTGAATGCGGGCAACCAATAACCAACCACAACGATTAAAGAATATGGCAGCAAAACAATTACTGTTTGATGAAGCGGCGCGGCAGGCCATCCTGCGCGGCGTCCAGAAGCTCTCCAAGGCGGTCGTCGCTACGCTCGGGCCCAAGGGCCGCAACGTGGTCATTGACAAGAAATACGGCTCGCCCACCGTCACCAAAGACGGCGTGACCGTGGCCAAGGAAATCGAACTGGAAGACGCCTATGAAAACATGGGCGCCCAGATGGTCCGCGAAGTCGCCAGCAAAACCAGCGACACCGCCGGTGACGGTACGACCACCGCGACCGTGCTGGCGGAATCCATTTACCGTGAAGGGCTGAAGTTCGTCACGTCCGGCGCCAACCCCATCGGCATCCAGCGCGGCATTCAAAAGGCCGTGGAAGCCGCCGTCGGCCACCTCGACAAAATCACCAAGAAAGTGAAGGACAAGGACGAAATCCGCCAGGTCGCCGCGGTGTCGGCCAACTGGGATTTTGAGATCGCCGACAAAATTGCCGAGGCAATGGACAAGGTCGGCAAGGACGGCACCATCACCGTCGAGGAAGCCAAGTCTATTGAGACGACGCTCGAAGTCGTCGAAGGCATGCAGTTCGACAAGGGCTATTTGTCGCCTTATTTCGTCACGAACGCCGAGACGATGGAAGCCAAGCTCGAAGACGCTTACATCCTCAATTACGAGAAAAAAATCAGCAGCCTGAAGGACCTGTTGCCGTTGCTCGAAAAGGCCGCGCGCACGGGCAAGCCGCTGCTTATTATCGCCGAGGAAGTCGAAGGCGAAGCGCTCGCCACGCTGGTGGTGAACAAGTTACGCGGCACGATCAACGTCTGCGCGGTGAAGGCGCCCGGCTTCGGCGACCGTCGCAAGGCCATGCTCGAAGACATTGCTGTCCTCACCGGCGGCAAATTCATCAGTGAAGACCTCGGCATCAAGCTGGAGAGCATTGAACTCAACGACTTGGGCCGCGCCAAGAGCGTCGTGATTGACAAGGAAAACACGACGATTGTCGAAGGCGGTGGGAAATCATCCGAAATTCAGGGCCGTGTGAATCAAATCCGCCGGCAGATCGAGGAGACGACGAGCGATTACGACCGTGAGAAATTGCAGGAACGCCTGGCGAAGCTCGCCGGCGGTGTGGCCGTCATCAATGTCGGCGCCGCGACCGAGACCGAAATGAAAGAAAAGAAGGCGCGCGTCGAGGACGCGCTGCACGCGACCCGCGCGGCCGTCGAGGAAGGCATCGTGGCCGGCGGCGGCGTGGCGTTGATCCGTTGCCTGCCCGCGATTGAATCGGTCAGGGGCGCGAATGAAGACGAAAAGATTGGCGTGGACATTGTGAAACGCGCCGTTGAATCGCCGACCCGCGCACTGGCAGCCAACGCCGGCGTCGAAGGCTCAGTGGTGGTCGAGGAAGTCAAGAAGCGCAAGGGCAACGAAGGTTACAACGTGGCTACTGGCGAGTATGAAGACCTCGTGAAAGCCGGCATTGTGGACCCAAAGAAGGTCACGCGCACCGCGCTGCAAAACGCCGGGTCGATAGCCGGTCTGCTGCTCACGACCGAATGCCTGATCGCCGACATTCCTGAAAAGGAAAAGCTGGCCCCGATGCCCGGTGGCGGCGGCGGCGGCATGGGCGGAATGGATTATTAAAACTGTAGCGGCGGTCTGCGACCGTCGTCCAAATCAAGAGCGAGGCTGGAAGCAATTCCAGCCTCGTTTTTTTGTGCAAAGGTCGCGAAGCGTCTTGGAGAGCGCCGGCAGAGCGCAGCGGCGACGGCGCTTTCGCACGACGTGACGCGGCAGGAATGATTGGGGCGTCTCCTTACAAAGCGGTGTCGCGCTTCGCTTGCCACCGCACTCCAAGACGTAGGCGCGGTGGGAAGACCCCAATTATTTCCAGTCTCCTGCTTTATTTGCACGTTCGGCGGAAAATTCGCTTAAATTTTAATGTAAAGAATGCTTGACATATGACAAGTATGCTTTACACTACTGGCAGTATGAATAACAAACTAAATGTTCCTGAAGAAGTGATACCCGGGAAAAATTATTCTTTCTGGGCTGACATGAAAGTGAATGGCTGGCTGTTGGTGGCAATGCTGACAGGCGCAGCGAATGCCTTGCTGTTTCACAGCAAGTTACCTTACGGCACATTGCGCCATTATTACCAAGACTGGCCGATTGTGTTGCGGGCGGTTGTCGAACTCGTTCCGTTGCTCGCCAGTCTGCTTTGGGCGCGGAGTATGGCACGATGGATACGCGGCATGGACGAATTGCATCGCCGCATAACGCTTGAGGCGTGGCTCTTTGCGGCCATAGTGACTCTCTCTGTCCTTTCAATCTGGCCTCTGTTGGATGGAGCGGGCGTTTCGGCGGCCATTTTACAGGCGACGAATAACGTGCACCTTGAAGCTTTGGACAAGCCCAATTTCCCGCTGACCCTTGGAATGCTTTGGCTCTTTTACTTTCTCGGTCACACCATTTTAAACCGCCGCTACAAATGAAAAACAAATTGCGGGAACTGCGCGCGGCCAAAGAATGGTCGCAAGCCGATTTAGCCGACAAACTCGGCGTCTCGCGGCAGACCATCAACGCTATCGAAACGGAGAAATACGACCCGAGCCTACCGCTGGCGTTCAAAGCCGCGCGACTTTTCAAGCTGCGCATTGAAGACATTTTCGACGACAATGGAAAATCATGATTCGTCGCGATTACATTTTGCGTCAGATCGAACAGTTTGTCGCGATGCTGGCGAAGATTGCCGGTCTCACAAAAAACGAGCAGTGGCAGGAGGCTTCGGCTGCGACCGCCGGGGAATTTCGACGGTTGACCGGAACGGACGCCGGGGAAGTGCTCCAAATGTCCGAGACGGAGTTGCTGGCCCGGCTGATCCAGGGCGAACCAGCCCACGTTGTCGAAGCCAAGGCCTTCATGCTGGCGACCCTGCTTAAAGTGCATGGCGACCTCGTTGCCGGCCAAGGCCGGCTGGAAGAGAGCCGCCAATATTACCTCAAAGGATTGCACCTGCTGCTTGATACCTTCGGGCGCAGTGAAATCACCGAGCGCCCCGACTTCGTGCCCGCCGTCGAGGCGTTTCTGACCGGCCTGCGCGACGCACCGCTGCCGGTGAAGACAAACGCGATGCTCATGCGCCATTACGAACGGACCGGAGAATTTGCCAAGGCCGAAGACGCGTTGTTCGGCATGGCGGACGCCGAACCGGACCAGGCTGAACTGCTATGAGATGAGTCAAGGGATTTCGCGATAGCGGTTGGTCTTCAGGTTTTCATCTTGGTTGGATTTGGCAGTTAAAACGAGGCGACGCCGGGCGCGAGCCATGCAGCTCGCGGCGTCGC
>JBEKMU010000037.1:0-24026 GCA_049523555.1 Verrucomicrobiota bacterium
TCCTCAATCAAATTGTTCGGGCAGGACGCGCCGGCGGTGATGCCGACGGTGATTTTGCCGGATGGCAGCCAGTCGCGGGCTTCGATTTCCTTTTTGGCGTGCTGGTCGTAATGGCGGATGAGTTTGTCCGACTCCATTTTGGCCGCGTTCTTGATGAAGTAGGTCGGCAGTTTGCCCTCGCCCATTTCGGCGAGGTGCGATGTGTTCGACGAATTGTAACCGCCGATAACGAGGAGTAAATTCATCGGTTCACGCAGCAGTTTTTGGAGCGCATCCTGCCGGTCCTGCGTCGCGCCGCAAATCGTGTCGAAGAAACGGAAGTGTTTGTCAATTTCCGCCGCGCCGAATTTTTTCTCCATCGCGGCTTTGAAGCGGCGTTGCACCTCCTCGGTTTCACCGCGGAGCATGGTGGTTTGGTTCGCCACGCCGACGGCCTGCAAATGCAGTTCGGGATCGAACCCCTGCGAATACGCGCCTTTGAACTTTTCCAAAAATTGCTGTTTGTCGCCGCCGTGAACGATGTAATGGCAAACATCATCGGTCTCCGCGAGGTTGAAGACGACGAGATAATGGCCGCTGCCGTAGGCGCGCGCCTGTGAACTGGTGGCCTTGGTTTCCTCATGCCACGCCTTGCCGTGAATGATGCTGGTGACGCTTTCCTTTGAGTATTGGCGGACGCGTTTCCAGACGCTCATCACGTCGCCGCAAGTGGTGTCCACGAGCACGCAACCCTTTTCTTCGAGGCGTTTGCGCGTGCCGACCTCGGTGCCAAACGCAGGAATCATCACCACGTCGCCGGCGTGCAGGCGCGTCATTTCGTCCTCGGTCGGCTTGGGCGAAATGATCTGGATGCCCATGTTGCGGATCTGGTCGTTGACCTCGGGGTTGTGGATGATTTCGCCGAGCAGATAAATGGGTTTGTCGGGCGGGAAATATTTCCGCGCGGCGTAGGCGAGGTCAATCGCGCGCTCGACGCCGTAGCAAAAGCCGAACTCTCTCGCGAGCTTGACGGTAAGGTTGTCCGCGGAAAGCACGCACCCGCTGGCGCGGATGCGCTCGACAAGTTCGCTGCGGTAGTGCGACAGCACCTGGGCCTGCACCGCTTCGAGGATGTCGGGCCGGCGGAGATTGACTTTTTTCTGCGCGGCGGGCGCTTCGGTTGACATGACAGGGGAAATGTAACATGACGGTTGGTGTCGTCCAGTCGGAAAGCCGGCGGGAATGGGGGCATGGAGTGGTGGAATAGTGGAGTATTGAAACCGGTCTGATTGGTGTTCTGCATCACCGCAATACTCCAACACTCCAATTATGCCGATGGAATCTCGTTGCGGAGCCGGCTAAATCCGTGGATAGTTCAGTCTGCGCGTCGGAGCGTAGCTCAGCTTGGTAGAGCACCAGCTTTGGGAGCTGGCTGTCGCAGGTTCAAATCCTGTCGCTCCGACCATTTTATTTTCCACGCCGTTGCTCAGATTTATTCACAAGGTTGTTCACATTTTTCCTTCGCGCCGGCCGGTCATGTCCTACCAGATTGTTGCTAGTATTTTCCGCATTCATCAATCAGCCTTTCAACCGTCCAAGCGTCTTTTGTCAACATAGCGGCCTGTGCGGGTGTTTGGCCGTGTGCCGAGTGGACCCGGCAATAGTTAAAATGAGCGATAAACAGGGCAACGGCGTGCCGCAGGTTTGTCACCGTCTTGGAATAGCCAAGCGTGGCGCGTGTAAAGCGGCGCGTGAACTGCCGGACTGAAAGGTTGGTGCGTTCGCAATGGCAGGTCGTGGCGAATTGCATGTCTGGTCTTCCCAGTCGAGCCTTACGCTTTATGCGGATTACCTTGGGGAAATACAGGAACGGGGCGATTTTTTCATGCCCATAGACTTTGACTTCGGTTGCGTAATCAACCGAATTTCCGAACACCCCTCCGACGCCCCCAAGTCTGCGGCAATATCCGTTGTAACCGTCGGTTGTGAGTTGGAAGCGGTCTAACACTCTGGCCTTCAAATCCAGCAGGAAATCATCGGCAGCTTCATAATTCCGCTTATCGGTTTTCCAGTTAATGATGAGTTTGCTATCGCGGTCAATGGACAGGAATGTGAAGAAATCGCCGCGCTCAACATCGTTAAGGGTTGTGTGCCGTTGTTTGCAACCGACAAAAGTGTGAATCTCGTCGGTCTGCACGAATCCGGCCTTCACATAACGCACCCTGGCATCTAACAAGGCAGCACATTGGCGTCCAACCGTCGCTAAGACGGACATAACGGTGTCGCGGTGACAATCCGCAAGGCGGGCGGTTGCCCTGATTCCCATGCCCTCACAAAGCAAGCCGATGATTTGAACGGCTTTCTGATGGTCAATTCTCATTCCGTCCAACGGCTGATCCTCGCTGAATGTCCGGTTGCATCTCCCGCAACGGTAGCGTTGCACAATGCGATTTTTGTTTTGAAATTGGCCAAACTTCGTGGCCTTTCCATGACAGCAGTAACACGTCACTTGACCCTTTCTTGGCCAAGACGTAACGTATGCGTGTAACCCTCAAAAGTTACGCAACCGTTAGGTCTATGGCCTTTTGGTTGCGAAGCCGCTGTGTTAGAAGCACGGCGGCTTCTTTGTTTATTCGTTTGAGTTTATTTCAGTGGAATTCTTTTTGCCAGCCTTTGCATGAAATCGCGCACGCGCTCAAACACACCCAAGGCTTCGGATGCCTTGTAATCGCCGTGCGTGTGCATGACTTCGTTTCTGTCATCTTTGAGTCTATTAAATTGGCTCACCAAGATTTCATAATCCCTGAATTGGCTTTTTACCTTTCTTTTCGCTTTGAGTTTTAGCTTCTCAGATTCAATTCGTTTATTGATTCCCTTGATTAACTCCTCCCATGTTGCCTCATCAATTTTTATTCGCTCACCATCTCTATCAATTTTCGCCCTCAAACGAGAAGCAAGGCAACGCATTCCCATTTCTGCCGTGCGTATTGCATGAAACACCGCAGCGGTGTTCAGGCCTGCCGCCAAGCAGTTGCCAGCAGCTTTAATCTCCGAATTTATTTCTTCGGATGCCGCTTCTTTTACGGCCTTGCCAAATAATTCGGATTGCTCAAAAAAGCAGTCCCTATCAATCGGGATATAGGCAAAACTACGCAAATCAAGTTCATTGTGTGTTTTCAAAATGATTAGCCTCACAGACTCGGCGACTTCGGAATAATTTTTGTTTGGAACATTTGTTAAATGATAAATCACATTTTCGACCATTTCTGCTTCCCCAATCAGACCGATTTTTACCCACATCCGAAAGACTTCGTTCAACAGGTCAACAAGTTGGGTTCGCTTTTTTTCATCTGGAATTCCCGCCGGGTTTTCATCTCGAAGTATTTTCAGGGTGTGCCAGGTTGATTTCAGGCGTTGCAGAACCGTGAAATCCCGCGCAGTAAATTGAATCATATCCCATAAGCTGATACGGCGGTGGGGGACGAGGACAAGAGTTTTGTCAGAGGAGTTGTTCACTTTTTTGAGTTTGGTTGTGAATAAGATTGGGGTTGACCCGACAGGCAATTTGCGGGCTAATCAGGTCACTTCTTATGCAATACGATTTCACGATTAAAATAACCGACGTAATAATGATTGCAGCGCTCGTCGCAGGGCCGATTGCTGCTGTTTGGGTGTCAGAGTCTCGGCGCAGATTCCACGACCAGCACGAGCGGCGCGTCCGGGTTTTTCGCACTCTAATGGCGACCCGCCTCTCATGCCTTGCAGTGCAGCACGTCGAAGCATTGAATCTTGTGGAGTTGGAGTTTCACACCTCAAAACCTCAAGACAAAAAAGTTGTAGATTGTTGGAAGATATATCTTTCTCACATGAACAATGCTTTGAGCTATGCTCCGAAAGAGGGCTGGGACCAGCGGCGGCAGGAGCTTTTGATTGACCTTCTGTATGAAATGGGTTTGGCAATCGGTTATTCATTTGACAAATCCTCCATTAAAAGCGGGTCGTATTCTCCGCAGGGCTACTTGAATACAGAGATGGAAAATAATGAGATAAGAAAGCTGTGGCTTGACATTCTTCGCGGGAACAGGGGATTGCCAATGGCACCGTTTCGGCCCCCAACACCGCCGCCGCCCCCACAAGATACGCCGCATTCGCCTTGAGGTGGGCTGGTTTCCACCAACAAAGCGGTAGGACATTGCCGCGCCGGCCCGCTGGCGAAAATTTTCTTTACTGCGCAAATCGCAACAGGCTTTTCCACGATGACGTTTTGGAGGAATTTTATTTTCCCCAATGAAATCGGGCGTTTTTGTGCATTCCATCGCGGCGAAATCCCGCTTGGCACTGCCGTTGCTTAACGCGCCGCAACGCAGACGTGAGTTGGCTCAAGTCAGGCGCGGACTGAATACATTACAAAAAATATGAAGAAAATTGAAGCGATCATCAAACCGTTCAAACTCGAGGAGGTCAAAGACGCTCTCGGCGAAATCGGCATCGAAGGCATGACCGTGAGCGAGGTCAAGGGGTTTGGCCGTCAGAAAGGCCACACAGAAATTTATCGCGGCAGCGAATACACCGTGGATTTCCTGCCGAAGATAAAACTCGAACTCGTCGTGGCCGACGGCCAGACCGACGCCGCCGTTGGCGCGATTGTCAGATCCGCCAAGACCGGCAAGATCGGCGATGGCAAGGTGTTTGTTTCCGCCGTCGAACAGGCCGTGCGCATCCGCACCGAAGAGAAAGGTGAATCCGCCGTTTGAACCGCCCAACCAACTTGAAACCCATTTTCAATTACAAAACCATGAAACGATATCTTCTAACCATCGCTTTAATTGCAACCACGGCGTCTGGCGTGTTTACGTCCCGCGCGGACGACACGAATGCTCCGGCAGCGGCCACCAACGCCGTTGCGACAACTGCTGCCGCAGCGCCAGCCACCAACGCGCCACCACCACCACCGGCCTCCTTGGATCAGCGGGTGGCGTCACTCGAAGCCTACATTTCAAACGGCGATCCGACGGCTCCCTTGAAGGATACCAACGGCAATATCACGGTGACTTCGCCAATCATGAGCAGCCTGGTGAACAGCACGGGTTCCGCCAGCCCATATCCTGGTCCTGGCCACAACGCGTGGCTGCTGACCAGCACGGCACTGGTGTTGTTCATGACGTTACCCGGTCTGGCGCTGTTCTACGGCGGTCTTGTTCGCCGCAAGAACGTATTGTCCGTGCTCGCGCAATGCTTCCTGATCACCGGCCTGGTGACTATTCTCTACGTTATCTGCGGTTACGGCATGATCTTTGGCGGCACCGGCGCGGCAGCGAAGGAAGATTGGATTACCGGCATCGTCGGCAGTCCGTTCATCTGCTGGATGTTTGCAAATGTCACTTCCGCGCCGAACCCAAATTATTCCTATTGGGTTTCGGAAAATGTCTATGCCATGTTCCAGATGATGTTCGCCATCATCACTCCGGCGCTCATCATCGGTTCGATCGCCGAACGCATGAAGTTCAAGGCCATTCTCGTGTTCATGACGCTTTGGATGTTGCTCATTTATTTCACGCAAGGCCACATGGTCTGGGGCATCAACGGCCTGATGAACGGCTGCTGGAATGCCGGCGCGAAAATTCATGGCCTTGACTTTGCCGGAGGGACGGTCGTGCACATGTCTTCCGGCTGGACGGGCCTGGTGTTGTGCCTCATTCTCGGCAAACGCTTGGGCTATCCCAGGGACAACTTCACGCCGCACAGCATCGTGTTGACCTACATCGGCACCGGCATGCTTTGGGTCGGCTGGTATGGGTTCAACTCCGGCAGCGCAGTCGCAGCGGACATCGTCGCGGCCAATGCCTTCACCACCACGACGATTGCCACGGCGGTCGGCTCCTTTGTCTGGCCGATGTGGGATTGGATTGTCAAAGGCAAACCCACCGTGCTGGGTTTCTGCTCCGGCGCAGTGGCGGGCCTGGTGCTCATCACCCCAGCTTGCGGTTATGTACTGCCCTCGGGCGCAATTTGGATTGGCATCGCCGCCGGCACCATTCCCTGGTTCTTCTGCTACAAGGTCAAAGCCTGGCTCGGCTATGACGACGCGCTGGATACGTGGGGCGTTCACGGCATCGGTGGACTGTGCGGCGCGATCATGACCGGCATGTTCGCCCGTCAGGCCGCCAACCCGAACCTGGCGACGAACCTCAAGGCTTACGTCACTGACAAAATCTTTCAGCCGCAATTGTGGGAACAGCTTAAAACTGTCGGCGTTTCGCTGGTTCTGTTCATAGTGGGCACGATTGTAATTGCTTACATCACAAAGGCGCTGGTGGGCTTGCGACCGACCGAGGAGGTGGAAATCGCCGGTCTCGACATCAACGAACACGGTGAGGAGGGCTACCACAGTTAAACGAAAAAAAATGCTCGACGCTGCGCCGGTTGTTGGCGAAAGTCACACCCGGCGCAGCTCTCGGTTTTCGACTGCACTAACAGACAGATAAACAATCAACCACTTCACATTTGAAATATGGCTACACCCAAGAGCGTTATTGAAATGGCAAAAAAGGCCGGCGCGAAAATGGTGGACATCAAGTTCGTGGACACCTTTGGCACCTGGCAGCACTTCACCATGCCCATCAACGAACTGTCCGAGGAATCCTTCGCCGAAGGCCTCGGCTTTGACGGATCGTCCATCCGCGGCTGGAAGAGCATTGAGGCCAGCGACATGCTGGCGATGCCCGACCCCGAGACGGCGTTTATTGATCCGTTCATGGCCGTGCCGACGTTGAGCCTCACCTGCACCGTTGCCGAAACCGGTACGCTGGAGAGTTACAGCCGCGACCCGCGCGGCATTGCGCAGAAGGCGGAAAAATATCTCATCTCCACCGGCATTGGCGACCAGGCCTTCTTCGGCCCGGAAGCCGAATTCTTCATCTTTGACAACGTGCAATTCGATTCCAAGAGCAACGGCACGTTCTACAGCATTGATTCCGACGAAGGCATCTGGAACACGGGCCGCGACGAAATGCCCAACCTCGGCAACAAAATCCGCCACAAGGAAGGTTACTTCCCGGTCGCGCCGCTGGACACCCAGCAGGACATCCGCACCGAAATGGTGCTGACGATGGAACAACTCGGCGTGCTCGTCGAGAAGCATCACCACGAAGTCGCCACCGCCGGCCAGGCTGAAATTGATTACCGCTTCAGCACCCTGGTCACCGCCGCGGACTGGATGATGATTTACAAATACGTCGTGAAGAACGTTGCGCGCAAGCACGGCAAGACCGCCTGTTTCATGCCCAAACCGCTCTTTGGCGACAACGGTTCCGGCATGCACACCCACCAGAGCATCTGGAAAAAAGGCAAACCGCTCTTCGCTGGCAACGAATACGGCGGCCTCAGCAAAATGGCCCTCTACTACGCCGGCGGGCTGCTCAAGCACGCCAAGGCCCTCTGCGCCTTTTGCAGCCCGACGACGAACAGTTACAAACGCCTGGTTCCCGGCTACGAAGCGCCGGTCAATCTTGCTTACAGCGCGCGCAACCGCAGTGCCGCTGTCCGCATCCCGACCTACAGCGAGAGTCCAAAATCCAAGCGCCTCGAGTATCGCCCGCCGGATCCGGCTGCGAACCCGTACATTGCTTTCGCCGCGTTGCTCATGGCCGGACTGGACGGGGTTCAGAACAAGATTGATCCGGGCGAACCCATTGATAAAAACATGTATGAATTGCCTCCGGAAGAGCACGCGAAGATTCCACAGATACTCGGCAGTCTTGAAGAAGCCATCAAAGCCCTCGAGAAAGACCACCAGTTCCTGCTCAAAGGCGACGTCTTCACGGAAGACTTCATCGAAATGTGGGTCAGCACCAAGCGCAAGGAACACGACGCCATCCGGCTGCGTCCGCATCCGTACGAATTCTTCATGTATTACGATGTTTAAAGCACGGAGAAAATCCTGCTCGCCGCGCCGGCTCGTCTCGCCGTAGCCCGGCGAAGGCGGAAGCGCGCAGCGCGAAAGCGGGATGTATTACGACGTGTAGAACACGCTCCGGAGGAACCAAGGGCAACGGCGCGGACGAAAGTTCGCGCCGTTTTTGTTTCAGCCAGAATGGATTTGCGATTGGGTGATTCATTGGTTATCTTGCCAGTATGACCGTGGCAGAAAGCAAATTCCTGAAGGAAGCCATCAAGCAGGGACTTCGCATGCAGCATCGTTTTCTCGCCGAACCGGTTTTGGCGCGAACGGGCAAGGGCTACCTGAAAAGCGAGGGTGTGGCGACCTTGCAGCGAATCAAAGCCAGTCTGAAAAAGTCAAAGTCCGCCTAGCCGCAATGGCCGGACCGGTCAAAAACTGGCTTCAAATAGTCCCTTGGGAAACGGTCGTTTCCATCAATGCTGCATTGTGCGAAGCCCGGAAAGCCCTGCACCAGCCAACGTCCGACGGCTATGCTCCGGCAAAGGAATTATGGGAGCGGAGTCGTACCCGGAAATTGTCCCTGTCGGACGTTTTACACATCGGTTTTCAATGTCACCGGCTGGCTCCTTTTTGCAATTACAACGGCAACACCTTTGTCACCATCGTCAAAACCCTGCTCAACGATGTGCTGAAAGATCTGCCCGCCGACAAGGCCCACATTTTGCGGAGCATTGCCGGACACATCGTTGCCGGCACGGCAACGGACATTGAACGGAAACAATTGGATTCCATCCTCGCTGCTCTGGAAAAATAACCGGTTGAAGAACGGCGTGGATCGAAAGGTTCACGCCGTTTTTATTTCAACTGCGCTGCCAATTCTTCGCCCAACTCGGTTGCTTCGGCCACCGGACGTTTTCCTTCGACGCGCTTGGCCGGCCCTTCCCGGAACGACACCGCGCGCATTTCCATCCGGCTGCCGTCAATTTCGGCGTAGGCGGCTACCGGGCTTTGACAACCGCCGCCCATCGCGCGCAGGAACGCGCGCTCGGCCGTCACGCATTGAAACGTGTTGAAATGGTTCAGCCGCTCGCAAATCTTGGCGATGCGCTCGTCATCTGCGCGAATCTCAATGCCAATCGCACCTTGCCCCACGCACGGCAGCATCACGTCCACGTCCAGAATCGTCGCCAGCAAACCGTCCGGTACCGCGTCGCCTTCGAGCTTGCCGGAGCGCAGGCGACCCGCCTGCGTGTCCTTCAACTCGCGGGCGAGCCGCCCGCGCTCCGACTGAATTTCAAAATTCAGCCGCGTCAGCCCGGCCAGCGCGAGCACCGTCGCGTCCAGTTCACCGCGTTCGGCGACCTTTTGCATCCGCGTGATGACGTTGCCGCGAATTTCCACGACGTTCAAATCCGGACGTGCAGCGAGCAATTGCGCTTTGCGTCGCGTGCTGCTGGTGGCGATGGTTGCGCGCGACGGCAAATCCTTCAGCGTCGTGTGCTGCTTGAAACCACGTAGCGCGTCTTGGCCGGGAGTCCATTCCGCCGTTATGCGTGTTTCCGTCTCCGCTCCGCTTCGACGCGACAAGGCGTTTTGCGTCAAGTATTCAGCCGAGCGGTAAATCAGCACGTCGCGCACGTCGGCGCGTTTGGGCGTGGCGGCGAGAATCAAGCCGGCGGGCAAATCGGTCGGCAAATCCTTCAGGCTGTGGACGGCGAGGTCCGCCTGGCCTTTGACGAGCGCAACTTCAAGTTCCTTGGTGAACAAACCTTTCGGCAGGCTCTCACCCTTTTTCGCCATCGAAGCAGTTTGCAGTTTGTCACCGGTGGTCTTGATGATTTTCAGCTCGAACCGCAGCCTAGGAAATGTCTCGCGGCATTGCGCGGCAATCAGATTGGCCTGCGCCAATGCCAGCGCACTGCCACGCGTGGCGATGATGATGGGGCTCTCGGACATGCGAGTTACGTATTGCGTGTTGCGTCAAGTGTTTCTTCGGGCATGGGGATTTGTCGGAGCAGGTTTTCCGGGTCGGAATTTGCCAGCGCGATTTGATAAGTTGCCGGTTCCTCCTTCATGCTGTAACCCCGTTCGGAAGGGATGATGTTCAGCAAATGACGGATGATTTGCGTGAGGAGTTGCATCCGATGGCTGGCGATGGGTTCGCCAAGCACATGGCGGCCTTCAAAATACCAATTGCGCGCTTCGCGGGCCGATCCAAGTGAATATTCATAAAACCGCGCTTGGTCTTTGTGAGAACTGCGACTGTAACCCTCGGCCAGGTTGGCACTGATGGAACCAACGGCGGAATAAAGCTGGTCCGATAATTTGAGCGTTCGCCGGTCCCGCATGAGTTTAGTGGCGTCGCGCCAGCCCAAATCGCCTGCGAACAGCGAGAGCCGGTACACTTCCATTCGCCAAAGTGTATCTTCCGTGATTTCTTTTGGGACGGATGTCAACCAGTCTTGGTAGGTCATATTGATTGGGATTCAGTTGAGTTCTTGACGCAACACGCAACACGCAACACGTCCCCGGCAGTTTCTTGCCTTGCGTGCTCCAATAGTGTTTTCACCTTTTCAGCAATGATGGCCTCGCATCGCTCAATCTCCTCCTTGCGCAGCCGAAGATAGTCGTCGGCAATGGCCTGGAGGTCGTCAATGTTGTAAAGATAAACGTTCTCCAGAAAATTCACCTCGGGATCAATGTCGCGCGGCACGGCGATGTCAATGAGCAGCAGTGGGCGGTGCCGGCGCGCCTTCATCAGCGGTTCGAGCTTCGCGCGGTCGAGAATATGGTGCGGTGCGGCCGTGCTGCTGATGGCAATGTCAATCTTCTGAAACGCCACCGCCCAATCGCCGAATTGCACGGCGCGTCCGCCGAGTTCGTTCGCCAGCGCCAACGCGCGGTCGTGCGAACGGTTGGCGACGATGATGCTGCGTGCGCCGCGCGAGAGCAGGGCGCGGGCGGTCTTTTCGCTCGTATCACCGGCGCCGATGACCATGACTTCGCGGTCGTTGAGCGAACTGAAAATTTTCTCCGCCAACTCAACCGCGACCGATGCCACAGACACGCTGCCGCGCTGGATGTTTGTCTCGGTGCGGACGTGTTTGGCGACGTTGAATGCGCGTTGAAAGGCCTTGTTCAGCCGCGCACCCGTGTGGCCATGGCGATGTGCGAGCGCATAAGCCTGCTTGAGCTGGCCGAGGATTTCAGTTTCACCGAGCACTATCGAGTCGAGGCCGCAGGCAACCTTGAAGAGATGATGCAGGCTGTGCGGTTCGCCTTGCGTGTAGAGTTCGTCACCCAACGCCGCGTCATAAGCATGGACCGTGACGAGAAATTTTTTGAGCTCAGTGAATGCCCGGGCCGGTTCGAGCGCCGTCGCGGCATAAATTTCCACGCGATTGCACGTCGAGAGAATCACCGCTTCGCTGGCGATACCGGATTCGCGCAGCGACTTGAGCGCGTTGGGGATTTTCGCCTCGGCAAAAGCAAAACGTTCCCGCAATTCCACGGGCGATGAATGGTGGCTCAGGCCGATGACGACGACGTTCATGTGGAAAAGGTGACACGTGACACGTGACACGTGACAAGAAGTGACCCGCACAGATCCGTCTCCTGCCACCTACCTGCCGCGCCGAAGCATTGCGAAGACTGGTCACTTGTCACTTGCCACATTCTGTTCATGGATGATGGAGAGGCGAAAGCAGGTTGGTGCCCCAGAAGGTCAGGAGCAGAAACACAAACGCGCCGATGATGCTGACGGCAAATCCGCGGTTTGACGGCACGCGCATCCGGCGCAGGATCAACAGCGCCAGATAAACCACCCACATAAAAATGGACCAGACCACTTTCGGGTCCGTCCAGTAGGCGGTGTTTGCTGGTTGCGGCAAACCCCCGCCGGCGACGAGGCCGATGGTGAAAAGCGCCAGCCCGGCGAGCACCAGCCAACCTGTGATGGTTTCGAGCCGTTGAATCGGCGGCAGGAGCGACAGCACGGCGCGGAGTTTGTGGAATTTCAGGTCATGCTGTTGGCTCAAAAACATCCCCGCCGCCACCGCACCAAGGCCAAACGCGCCATACGCCAGCATGATCGTCGCCGCGTGCAGGCTGGTCAGCGCGTTGGAAAAATCCGGTTTTGGCCCGTGCGGCGGATCCAATGCGGGCATTAATGCAAACACGCCGATGGCTAACAAAACCGGCGACGCAAATGCGCCGAGAAATCGCAGTCGCGGCAGCAAACCGATGACAAGGTAAGCCGCGACAATCGTCCAGGCAACGAATGTCGTGGCCTCGTAAAGATTGTTGACGGGGCATTGGTTGAGGGAAAAACCGCGCTTGAACATGGCGATCGTATGCAGCGTGAACGCGGCCAGCAGCAGGAGATAATTCACGTGGTCGTCCTTGCGAAAACCCATCCGCCACAGGAAAACCGAATACACCGTGCTCAACCCGTAAATCATCACGGCGAGCGAAAAGCAATGCCGGTCAGTGAACCAAGCCATGTTGACAGGTTAATTCAGGAAACCTGTCCGGCAAGCGGCAATTCGGAACGGAATTAACGCAAAGGCGCAAAGGCGCGGAGAATGCAGCCTGTTCTCGTATTGGGTTTCATGGTTTGGAAGTCTCTGACGTCTTCTTCCCAACATCTGCAATATAGTCCGACAGCTCCTTGAGCCGACGAACATCCTCTGGCTGCGTCAAAATCTTCTGCAAGCCACCCACGCCATTGCGCAACAACAGTGGGTTGAACTCCCTTCGGTGCGCAAGCATGTAATCCAATGCCTCTCTTGCCAAAGCAACCAACTGCTGTCTCTGTTCAGGGGTTGGATGACTCTTGGCGGCATATTCCGGCAGCGATGCCAAGTCCACAAACACCGGGACCATGGCCACCTGTCGCGTCTTGGCAATATCGCCTGAATCTAATGTGCGCAAGGTCTTAAGACAACAAGACGCTTCGGACAAATCAGACTCGAATGCCTGCTGGTCATTCTCCTTTAGTACAGTGCTGCAACCCGAAAGCAGAACCATTATTGCTCCGATAACTAAAATGTGTGAGGATTTCATGCGTGCAAATGATACCTAACTTGTAATGGACGCTGTCCCGCGTCGGCGGGACAGCCCATCCTTTTTTCGTGGAAACGATTCTTAATCCGGCAAAGTTGTTTGTCCAGAGAATGTTGAGCGCGGGCGCATCTCAATTTTTGAGCAGGCGTGCTGTTCCGAAGGAACAATTGAAAATAGCCCGGCATTTCAATGCCGGGAAAGGTTTGGAAAAATCGAGTCCCGCAGGGACGGCTGAAAAGAAACGCCGTTTTCAACCGTCCCTGCGGGACTGATGGCGATACCGTGTCAGACCCCGGCGTTCAAACGCCGGGCTATTTTCAGAATGTCCCCGCGGGACACAGCTTTTTCGGTTGTCCAAAAAGTGAAATGCGCCCCGTTGAACGCAAAATTGCCTCATGTCATCACTTTGCAGACACGGCAAATTTTATCCTTTGATTTTCTTCACCAAATCAGCGGGCAGCAGTTTGCGGAGTTTGGGGTGCGCTTCGACGAGACGCATGATGTCCAGCAAATCCTTCTGCCGTTTGCTGGCGCGGCGCTCCGGGTCCCGCCAGGCCAGTATTTTCCCGCGCAGCGTGTCCGGCAAACTCGCCACGCGCATAAGGATGCCATGAATGTCCGCTGGCACGGAGCGTTCGGGAAATTCGCGGTAAAAATCTTCAGTGCTGATTTGCACCAGCACTTTCGACCGGCCTTTGAGATTGACCGACCATTTGAATCTTTTGGCTGTGAAGCCCGCCGCGCGCAACGCCTTCACCGCTTCCTCGACGCGCCCGGCGGCGATGACTACGTCCACGTCCGCCGTCGCCATCGGCTCTTTTGCCCAATGATTGACCGCCAGCCCGCCAATCATGCACCACGGAATTTCGCGGCGTTCGAGCGTGGCGATGAGCAGCGAAACATCGCCCCCGCCGCCCGCCGTCTGCCAATCGTAAAATTGCTTTTGAGTCACAGTGGGATTTTAAGGACTCTCACTTGATTTTCAAATCGTATTCGTCGTGAAGTCCAATCCAAAACCAGAGAACCCTTCGGGAATTTGAACGGCCAAAGCCCGATGGTGCAAACCTACGCGCACCGACTAGGTCTTGCCAATTTTCTTGAATTGTAGCGATGGATGGCGCGGGTTTTTCTTGAGCAACAGATAAGTTTTGTCAGCCAAGCCTTGGATTTCCGGCGGGAGTTGCCGATAATGAATCCAGAATTTTCCGGTCGCCCGATGGCTAAATTTCCGTGGTGCGTCCGGCACGGTAATCCTCCATCGCTTCCTCCATCAAACGGTCAAGTTTTCCAGCGGCAGAATCGCGCTCGATTTGTTTGTCCCATTACGCCATGTCGTAGTCCGCAAACCAATTGCGAAACGCCTTGAATTCTTCGGGAGACAATTCCGTCACAGCTTTTTTGAGTTCGACCGCACTCATGTTTTCAAATTAACAGCACCAGGCTCATCGAGCAAGCGGCAAGTGGGTTGGGATCATGTCCTAATCTTAATCGTCATCGTAATCTTAATCCTCTTTCCTCAGTGATTACGATTAAGAACAAGATTATGATTACAATTTAGACGGAACCGGTTGAATCCATGCCTTGCAATTCAAAAGCGGCGCTTTTACTCTCCGGCAAGGACGCACCTTGGTATGAGTTACACCCTTGACTATCTTCAGTCCGAAGGCGCGGCACAGAACTTCGAGGTCAGCGCGCTGGTCAACTGCATGGTGCGGGACGCCATCAGGCTCAGCGCGAGCGACCTGCACATCGAGCCGTGGGAGAAAGCCATCGCGGTGCGCGCGCGGGTCAACGGCGTGCTGATCGAGGTGGCGCACCTGCCGCTGGAGCTGCTGGACAAAATTTCCATGCGCTTCAAGGTCATGGCCAACCTGGTCACTTATCAGGCTGGCACGCCGCAGGACGGCGCGGCGGTGGGCGGGCCGGAATTGGAAGGCGTGCAACTGCGCATTTCGATTTTTCCCACGACCCGCGGCGAAAAAATCGTCGTGCGCCTGTTCGATCCGCGCGACCGGCGGTTTGATTTGAACGCGCTCAACTTCGACGACGCGGCTTTGAAAGGGCTGGTGCGCCTGTTAAAACGTTCCAGCGGTTTGCTCCTGTTCACCGGCCCGACCGGTTCGGGCAAGACGAGCACGATGTATTCGTCGCTTTGCCATGTCATGCAACGTGACGGGACGACCGTGAGCATCAGCACGGTGGAAGATCCGGTGGAATTCAATCTGCCGATGATCAGCCAGACGCAGATCAACCCGGCGCAGGACTTCACTTACGCCATCGCCCTGAGAAGCATCATGCGGCAGGACCCGCAAATCGTCATGGTGGGGGAAATCCGCGACCCGGAAACAGCGGCCATCGCGGTGCAGGCCGGGCTGACGGGACATCTGGTCCTCAGCACGATCCACTCCGGCAGGTCGGCGGGCGCCTTCACGCGGCTCATCAACATGGAAATCGAACCGTTCATGCTCGCGTCGAGCGTTCTTGGCGTGCTCGGGCTGCGGCTGGTGCGCTGCAATTGTCCGGATTGTTCCCAGCCGTATGAACCGGAGCCAAGCCAGCTCAGGGTCCTGCCCAGAGATTTGAGTTTGGAGGCGCGATTCCGGCACGGCACGGGTTGCCCGAGTTGCGCCAACACCGGTTTTTCCGGCCGCCTGCCCGTGACCGAGCTGTTGGTTGTGAACGAACCCTTCCGCGAGGCGATTTTGAAGAAAATGTCAACTTCGGCCCTCGAAGAAATTGCGATCCAACAGGGCATGCGAACGCTCTGGCAAAACGGGCTGCACCGCGTCATCAACGGCCAGACGGCATTGGAGGAAACGGTGCGCGTGCTGGCGGCGGATCTGATTTAGCTGTTGCTTTACATGGTTTTCCCTTCGGAGGGACGAGCCAGGCGAGTCCCTGAATTTCGGCGGGCTTGATATTTTGGACCTCGTGTAACCCGGCCCTCCGAATCTGCCGCTTGCCAACTGCGTTTGTGTTTTGTCTAATTTGCCTGTGCTCAATCAACAGACGCTCAATTGCCCCGCCGGGTTCTCCGGCATCGGCCTGCACAGCGGCAGCCGGGTGAACATGACGTTCCTGCCCGCCCCCGCCAACAGTGGCGTGCGCTTCCGCCGCGTGGACCTTGAAGGCAAACCTGAAATCGAGGCGCGCGTGGAAAATGTCGGCGAAACGACCCGCTCGACCACACTCGCCAGAGGCAACGTGAAAATTCACACCGTCGAACACGTCCTCGCGGCACTGGCGGGTTGCGGCATTGACAATGCCATTGTCGAATTGGACGCCAACGAACCGCCCATCGCCGACGGCAGTTCGCGCGAGTTCTGCAAAATCATTCAAGACGCCGGCATCGCGCCGCTGGCGGAAAAGCGCGAGCCGTATTCACCGGGCGAGCCGATAGAGTTGCAGATGGGCGAGACGATGATGACGCTGTTTCCCGATGACGCCTTCAAAATCACCTGCACCAGTGCGGACAAGAAGGGCCGGTTCACCCAGTTTTTCAGCACGGAAATCACGCCCAAGACCTGGGAGAAAGAATTGTCGCACGCGCGGACGTTTTGTTTTTACGAGGAAATCGAGTTCCTCATCAAAAACGGTCTCATCAAGGGCGGCAGTCTGGAAAACGCCATCGTCATCCGCGACGACGCGGTGCTGACGACCGAGCCGCTGCGGTATCCCGAGGAATTTGTCCGGCACAAGATGCTCGACATCGTCGGCGATTTGTCATTGCTCGGCCGGCCGATCCGCGGGCATTTGATTGCCGTCAAGCCGAGCCACGCGGCGAATTGCGAATTGGTCCGGCAAATTGTCGCACAGATGCAGAAACCGTTACGCGCCGCGCAGACGTTCGCCCCGCCGCCGCCAAAAGTCGTCGCGCCCGCGCCGCTGGTTGCCGAAGGCGGCGCGATGGACGTCGAGCAAATCATGAAGTTGCTGCCGCACCGCCCGCCGTTTCTGATGGTGGACCGCGTTCTGAAAATTGAAGGCAACAAAATCGTCGGCGTCAAAAACGTGACGATGAACGAGGCCTATTTTCAGGGGCATTTCCCCGGACACCCCATCATGCCGGGCGTGCTGCAGCTCGAAGCGATGGCGCAGGTTGCCGGGATTTTGCTGTTACGACAGGTTGAGGCCGCAAATCAGGTGGCCTATTTCATGTCCGCCGAAGACGTGAAATGGCGCAAGCCGGTTGTGCCCGGGGACACGCTCATCATCGAGGTGGAGATGACGAAGGTGCGCGGCAAAATCGGCAAGGCCAAAGGCGTTTGCAAGGTCGGTGGAGAAATTGTGAGCGAAGCCGAAGTGACGTTCATGCTCCGCGAAGTCTGACGGATTTACGATTTACGATATGCGATTTACGTGACTGTCGGTGATTTGAATCCTGATTTTTATGACACGCGATGAAATGAAAAATCGGACGAAGGCTTACGCCAATCGTGTCGTGAAACTCTGCTCTGCGCTCCCGGCCAACTGGGTCGCACGGACATTGGGAAAGCAACTTCTGCGGAGTGGAACTTCAGTGGGTGCGAATTACCGCGCAGTCTGTCGCGCCAAATCCAATTCGGACTTCATCAACAAGTTGCGCATCGTTGAGGAGGAATGCGATGAATCGCTGTTCTGGATGGAATTGCTTGTGGACAATAATTTCGTGAGAGCGTCGCGCCTCCGTGATTTGATGAAGGAAGCCGACGAAATTCTTGCCATTGTTGTTTCCTCGGCAAAAACCGCGCGCACTTCGCGCAGCGCGTAAATCGTAAATCGTAAATCGTAAATTTTCATGATTCATTCCTCGGCCATCGTTCATCCCAAAGCGCAAATCAGTTCCGGTTGCGAGATTGGCCCTTACTGCGTCATTGGCGAACACGTGGCGCTCGGCGACGGTTGCAAACTCCATTCCCACGTCGTCCTTGATGGCCATACGAAACTCGGCAAGGAGAACGAAATTTTTCCGTTCGCGAGCATCGGGTTGAAGACGCAGGACTTGAAATGGAAGGGCGGCGTCACCCGCACCGAAATCGGCGACGGCAACACCTTCCGCGAATACGTCACCGTGCACAGCGCAACCGGCGACGGCGAGGTCACGTGCGTCGGCTCGCGCAATCACATCCTTGCCTACTGCCACGTCGCGCACAACTGCACACTGGGCGACCACATCATCATGTCCAACGTCGCAACGCTCGCCGGCCACGTGACCGTCGAGGACTACGCGGTGATTGGCGGGCTGGCGGCGGTGCACCAGTTTTGCCGCATCGGCAAACTGGCGATGATTGGCGGCTGCTCGAAGGTGGTGCAGGACGTGCCGCCGTTCATGATCGCCGACGGCAACCCGGCGGAGACGCGCACCATCAACAAGGTCGGCATCGAACGCAATGGCATTTCCGAGGAAGTGCAGAACGCTTTGCGCCAGGCCTATAAAATCCTGTTCCGCGAAGGCCTCACCATTTCCAACGCGCTGGCGAAAATCGAAAGCGAACTGCCGCCGCTGCCGGAAATCAAACACCTTCTCCAATTCATCCGCACCAGCGAACGCGGCATCAGCAAGTAATTTGATTTGGTGGGGCGAGCGTCCTCGCGAGCCGAAAGGTAGGGCGCGTCACTCCGTGCGTGTCGTCTTTGGTATTTGAACGAGCGGCGGGTAGAGGACTGCCCGCCCTACCAAATCAATAAACCAGCACGAGCACCGCGGCGTCTTGGGCGGATTTGACCACATATCCTCAGTTGTTTTGTTCAGGCAATGTGAAATCTAATTTATGGCTCTCACATCCTCCCTCATCCCGGCCTTCTCCCCAAGGAGAAGGAGAATCGTTCACCGTCCCCTTGAAAATTCGCGCGACTGGATTTGCCGAATATTCATCCGCAAAACCAGAATCGGCCGGCAGCCATTTCCTCTCCTGGGGGAGAGGATAAAAGGTGAGGGCGAGCGTAAAACACAAATTTCATCCGCTCCGGTCGTCCATCCGAAAATGATTTTGGCAGCGGAAGTTTTCTTCGCCCGGGCACGATGAGTCGGCGCACTCAGTGACTTCACGCCAAAGTTCGCGTGACATTTCGGGAAAATTATTTCTGGAAAGTGGAGGCGCTTTTCTCCAAAGTATTCGGCCTGTTAATTTATGGATGTAAAACTTCCCAAGCTGGGTGAAGGCGCGGATTCGGGCGTCGTGGTCAACGTCTTCGTGAAAGAAGGCGACACGGTCGCCAAGGACCAGGCCATTCTGGAATTGGAAAACGAGAAGGCCGTGGCCTCGATTCCATCCATGGCGGCCGGCGTCGTCGCCAAAATTTACGTCAAGCCCGGCGACAAAATCACCGTCGGCCAGCGCCTGCTTTCGTTGAGTGGCGGAGAGCCGGCGTCCGCCGCCGCGCCTGCTGCAAAACACGCCAAACCGGAGCTGGAGCCCGAAGTTCCCGCCGAAGAACCCGACGAAGCGGAAGAGGAAATCCCGCAGCGGGTGGCTGCGCCCGTCGCGTCGCCGTCCGTCCGCAAGCTCGCGCGCGAACTGGGCATTGATTTAAGCCGGGTCCGCGGCAGTGAAGCGGGTGGGCGCATCGGCATCGGCGACCTTCGCGCTTACATTGCGCGTTTGCAAAAAGCGGCGGAAAAACCCAAGCCCGCTGCCGCCGCCACGCCGGCGAAACCGGTCGCCGAGCAGATTGATTTTTCTCAATGGGGGCCGGTGACGAAAAAGCCGGTGACACCCTTGCGCCGGGTGATTGCGCGCCGGTTGTCGGAAAGCTGGAACACGATTCCGCACGTCACGCAGTTTGACGAAGCCGACTTCACGCAACTGAACGCCTTGCGCAAAAAGTTTGCCGCCGCTTACGAAAAAAAAGGGGTAAAGCTCACGCTCACGCCGTTCGTGCTCAAAGCGCTGGTCGAGACGTTGAAGAAACATCCCATGCTCAATTCCAGCCTCGACGAGGCGACCAGAGAAATTGTCATCAAGGAATATTTCCACATCGGCATCGCGGTGGACACGGAGCAGGGCTTGATTGTGCCGGTCATTCGCGACGTGGACAAAAAGTCTATGCGCGAGCTGGTGAAGGAACTGGAACAGCTCGCGCAAAAGGCGCGTGACCGGAAAGTGACCGCCGAAGAACTCAAAGGCGGCACGTTCACCATTTCAAATCAGGGCACCATCGGCGGCGCGCATTTCACACCCATCGTAAACAAACCGCAGGTGGCCATTCTCGGTCTCGGTCGCAGCGCGCTCAAGCCGGTCGTTCGCGACGGCAAAATCGTCGTGCGCATGATGACCCCGCTGGGCTTGTCCTACGATCATCGGGTGATTGACGGCGGCGAAGCGGCGCGGTTCATCACGGACCTTGTGAGAGCGCTGGAAGGTTTTAGAGAAGAGACTCTGAAACTGTGAGAATGACTGCGTGCGTGAGGCAATGGAGTGTTGGAGTGATGGGTATGGGTATGATGGAGTGATGAGATATGGAAACGAATTATCGGAACAAAAACCGCGGCCACCAGCAATTGCGTGTCTGGCAGGATGCGATTGATTTCTACGTCGCTTGTTGCCGCATGTTCAAGACATGGCCTTATGACTTGCGGCGGGTCGCGTCGCAGGGCATCGCTTCGGCAGACTCGGTGCATCGCAACATTGCGGAAGGCTACTGCCGACGTTCCCTCCGGGAATATCTGCAATTTTTGAACTTTGCGCTTAGCTCACTGGGTGAAAGCGTTTCGGGGCTGATTGCTTATCGCCAGGCCGAGCAAATTAAAGAAGATGGCTTCGAACAGTTAAACAGTCTGGCCTTCAAGCTAGAAAATGGGCTATTAAAATTGGTCGCGAGCCTCGAACGCAAAGAAATGCAAGGCGATTGGATTGACCATCTGGTCCTCAAAGAGAGCAACATTGCCTATGGTGGCAGTGAATGATCAACACTCCAATACTCCAACACCCCATTTTTTCTATGGATCCGATTAAAGCTCAAATCGTCGTGGTCGGCGCGGGGCCGGGCGGATACGCGGCGGCGTTTTATGCCGCCGACCTTGGCAAAAAGGTCATTCTCATCGAACGCGAGAAACGGCTCGGCGGCGTCTGCCTGAATCGCGGTTGCATTCCGTCGAAGGCACTGCTTTACGCCACGCACCAAATCACCGTTGCGAAGGAATCCGAACATCGCGGCATCACGTTCGCGCCGCCGATGGTGGATTTGTCGAAGCTCCGCGCGTGGAAAGAATCCATTTTGGAAAAACTCGGCGGTGGTGTCGCCACGCTCGCCAAGATGCGTGGCGTGCAGGTGATTCAAGGGCGCGGTTATTTTGAAGGTTCGCAAACACTGCGTGTCGAGACGGAGCAGGGGCAGCAGTTCATCCAGTTCGAGCAGGCGATTCTCGCCGTCGGTTCGGTTGCGGCGATGCCTAAATTGTTCGACCTCGGCAACCCGCGCATCATGACTTCAACCGAGGCGCTCGAAGTTGAGGACATTCCGGAAAATCTGCTGGTCGTCGGTGGTGGCTACATCGGCATGGAACTCGGCACCGTCTATGCCGCGCTCGGCAGCAAAATCACGGTCGTCGAGGCTCTCGACAATGTGCTCACCGGGGCGGACCCCGACCTCGCGCGGCCCGTCGTGGCGAATGCGAAGAAGATGTTCAAGGAAATCCGGCTCAAGGCGAAGGTCGTGAAAATGGCCACCGTCGGCAAACAGATCAAGGTTGAGATGGAACACAACGGCCAGAAGGTGTCCGAACTTTACGACCGCGTGCTCGTGGCCGTGGGCCGCGCGCCGAACAGCGCCGATCTCGGTTTGGAGAACACCAGAGTTGAACTCGATGAAAAAGGGTTCGTGAAGGTCAATGAACGCCAGCAAACCAATGACCCGAACATTTATGCCATCGGGGACATCGCGGGCGGCATTTTGCTGGCGCACAAGGCGCACAAGGAAGCGCGCATCGCCGTCGAAGTCATCAACGGCGGGAACAGCGTATTCGAACACGTCGTCATTCCGGCGGTGGTATTCACCGATCCGGAACTGGCGTGGTGCGGTTTGACCGAAGCCGAGGCAAAGGAACGCGGTGTGAAATACGAAGTGGCGAAATTCCCGTGGGTGGCGTCGGGCCGGGCCATGTCGTTTGACCGCCCGGACGGCCTGACGAAGATGCTGATTGATCCCGAGAGCGACCGTGTGCTGGGTGTGGGCATCGTGGGTGCGGGCGCGGGCGAATTGATTTCCGAAGCCGTGCTGGCGCTGGAGATGGGCGCGACCGCCGAAGACATTGCGCTATCCGTGCATCCGCACCCGACGCTGTCCGAAACGCTGATGGAATGCGCCGACGCCTTTTACGGCCACGCCACGCACACGATTTCAAAGAAAAAAGCGGCGGAATAAAATGGTCGCCTGCTGAGGCGAAGCCCGTTCCGTTCCACCTTTATTTCTGTAGCAACCAAACTACGAATTACAGCCACTATCCGCACGACGATTTGTCAATCCCTTAGCCAGCAGAATAACTTCCACTCTACAAACCGCTAGTGCAGTTCCCTTTGATTAGCAACCGCGTTATGTTGCAGCAGTCTTAACACAGGGTGGAGATCTTTTCCACGTCGATGCAGAAGCGATGAGCGAAGTGAAGAATGAAAAGCTTTTCCTTCGCGCCACAAGCTTGCATTGCCGGAATTCTGCTTTCTTCATTCTTCCTTTCCTCGTCGAAAATCCCCATTTCCATGGCAGCCGACGTAATTCAGCTCAAATCGCATCTGACAGAAAAACGAGCGGACTGATGTCCGTTGCTACAAAATAATTTCGTCCCTTGGCTCCCGTTAGCTGCATCGCTTTCTGGGACGAACAGCTTTGTGGGTCAGGCCGCGCTCGTCCATGTCGCACAGCTTAGAGTCTCATTGTGGCCTCTGCCACCGGCGTGACTTTGCCGCCGACGTCAATCCCGTCCTGACCCCGGTCCCCGTGGATGTGAACGTGCAAAATACTCCGGCGTTTCATCTTCGTTCCCTGTTCGCTGATAAACCGCGTGCCCGCGGCGCTCGATACGAGGCCGTGTCGGATCATGAATGCGGCAAGAGGACCCGCCGAGCTTCCACTCGCCGGATCTTCGGCAATGCCGTACTCGGGAGCGAACATGCGTGAGTAGGCTCCCTCGCGGGTGGGCGTGAACACCATCACGCACATCGGCTCCGCAGGTCCTCCTTTGAGAGCAACGGAGCCGCGAGCATCGAGCCAGGCGCGATCAACCGTGGCTTTGTCCTTCAACGCGATGAAGACGGTAGGATTACCCGCGCTCAAGAGTTGCGGAGTTACCTCGAGCAGATCGCTGATGTTGAGTCCGATAGCCTGCGCGCAAACCGCCCGGTCGAAGGTCCTGCCCTCGTTGATCGGAGGGGTGCGCAGCCAGATCAACGGACACGTGCCTGTGTCCACACGAATCGGGACGGGACCGACTTTTTCCTCCAACACAAAGCGCTCGCGGTTCGCCGGTACGATGCCCTCGTCCCGCAGCACGAAGCTCGTGCCGATGGTGGGATGGCCGGCGAAAACCATCTCTCGCATCGGTGTGAATATTCGGACGCCCACGACGCAGTCGGTCCGGGTTGCCGGAACCACAAAGGTCGTCTCCGACAAGTTCAGTTCTTTGGCGATTTTTTGCATCGTCACAGCGTCGATTCCGGAAGCGTCGGGAAACACCGCGAGGGGGTTTCCTTCCAGCGGTTGATCGGTGAAGACGTCAACGACTCGATAACGATATGAACGGACACTGCTCACGGGCTTCTCTCAGTTGTCTAACAGGTATTTGGCCGCAAAATATGCACCGGGTTGTGCATGGGTGACTTCTCCAGTGCGGCGGTCAGCATGGGATTATCAAAGCCGATTGGCGAATTTCCATCAAGGATTATCGCTGGAGAAGAATGAGCGAACTGATGTCTGTCGCTACAAAATAATTTCGTCTCCCTGTCTCACTCGCGATTTGCCGCTCCATGTTTGGCGGCGTGGTTTCGGATGTGGGCAAAATTCCCTTCCTCGCAACAGGCTACGAAACCTTCCGTCACCGTTTTCAATTCCTCCCACCGCGCGCGGATTTGTTTGGCCTCGTCTTGCGTGATTTTGTCATCAGCGGTGGCCT
>JBEKMU010000038.1:0-22563 GCA_049523555.1 Verrucomicrobiota bacterium
ATCGGCCACTTTTTCCCGAACACCGACCCGCGCTGGAAAAACGCGCCGAGCAAGGTGTTTTTGCAGGAGGCCGCGCGGCTGGTGGCGTTGCGTCAGGGCAAAATCGTGAACGTGGACGCGACGGTCGTGGCGCAGGCGCCAAGAATTTATCCGCACATCCATCAGATGAAACTGCACATTGCGGAGGCATTGGACATCAATTTCCGGCACGTCGATGTCAAGGCCACGACCAATGAAAAAATGGGTTTCATCGGCCGCGAGGAAGGCATTGCCGCCATGGCCGTGGCGAGCGTTGATCTGTGACAAGTGACAAGAATCTTCCAACCGTTGCTCGAACGCTTTTTCCTGCCACGTGTCACGTGTCACGTGTCATCTTGAAACATGCCCAAGGCTGAAATCAGTTGGAAACGCGTGACCGACGACGGCGTGAAGCTGCACGTCTATGCCCGGCGCGTGAGCCGCGAGTGGCTTTTCTTCCAGCGCGAAAAGCGTTTCGATCAATGGCAGCCCGTGTCCGAACCGCCGTTGGAGGACTGGCTGGAATTGCTCGACGCAGTGCAACGGCTCATCACGCGCCGCCGCTATCAACCGGACGACGAGGTGCGTCTTCGCCGCCGGATTCGCGAGCGGTTCCCCGAAGCAAAAGTTTAGTGGGGGTGCGGCCTGGCGTATTCCCCCATGCCGGTGATGTCAATGACGACAACCGGTTCGTTGCCGACCACCCACGCGTCGTGTCCCGGCGGGAGCAACGACACTTCGCCCGGCCCGAACTCGTCCTCGCTGCCGTCGTCCATCAGCACGCGAATCCGTCCGGAGACGTGGTATTGCAGGTGCGGCGCTTCGCAGCTATTGGTTTTTACCAGCGGTTTGATGCACGTTGACCATTTCCATCCGGGTTGCAACGTGGCGCGACCGAAGGTGACCCCGCCCAAAGTGACGAGTTCGAGTTTACCTTTGTCGAAAGTGCGCGTCTCATCGGGTTTCGCGAGGTTTCGTTTTTGCATTTTGTCCATAACATTCCTTGCTTTTATGACTTAGCAAATCGAATTCTGGAATTTTCTCCTCCGTTCTGCAACTCGAAAATGTCCGTTGCTTAAAGTTTCGCGTCGTCGAGCGATTTGATTTCGGGAAAAAATTGCGTCATGAGGGGGCGGCAATGTTGTTCCACCTTGCGTTCGAGAAAGTCGCGGTCAATTTCACGGAGGATCGGACGTTTCCCGGGGTTTCGAAATTCATGGGTGCGGTGCAAGCGAATGACCCGGCGCGGCAACCCGGCGAAGTCGGCGAGGGCAAAAGCTTTTTCCCGGATTTGGTCGGTTCGGACGACAAACAATCGCTCCGGCGGAACTTTGGCCAACACCTGGCTGTTGCGCGTCGCCCAGGACGAAAGATAGGTATCAAGGGTGTAAAGCCCGCCGTTCTTCAGCACCTTCTCTTCCGGGGCATGGATGAAAGGCCCGTCCCCGTACACAAATTTTATCCACTTGTTCCATGGCCCGGAATCCGGTGCGTTCAAATCCCCGTTCATTCTGGAATTGGTCCACGAATAGCAATCGCGGATGGCCAGCACAAAACGGGCGTTGGGGAATTCCCGCAGCAGGAGGTCAATAATTTGAAAGTTGATTCCTGACGAATCCACTTCGAGTGCCAACTCACGGTCGCGCTGGCGAAGCCACCCGGTTATCTCCTGTTCACTGATGCGACCGTTGTGCCAGTCAATCACCTTGTCAATCAGTTGCGGGGCTTGCGGCTCGTGCCGGACGCGCACCCGGTGCGAAAACATTTTTGCGATTGAATGCGTGCCGCTCTTGCCGATGCCCACACCATAAAGCTGCACCCGCCGGACGCGGTAGGGTCCCAAAATAAATCTTTTGACGGCAAAAGCGATGTCCTCACAAACATTCGCAACGATTTCAAATGGCATAAGGGGCCTCGAGCTTTGCGTGCCCGCAGAGTCTCAATACCGAAGCTTGATTGGAAGTTAAAATCCAAACCCATGTGGAATTTTGATTGCCGAAGGCTTTTGTCGTTGAGAAGTTCACCTCATGAAAAAAACGGGCCGATCCCAAAAAGTTTCCACTTCATCCACGCCTGGCTTTGCTCCGACCAGCAAGATCACTTTGCGCGAACGCGAACGTCGCAACGGCCATCGCGGCTGCGTGGTCTGGCTCACCGGCCTGCCCGCCGCCGGCAAATCCACCATCGCCGCGGAGCTGGAGCGCGTGCTGTTCCGAAACGGCTGCCAGACGCTGGTGCTGGATGGCGACCGCGTGCGGCTGGGGTTGTGCCGTGACCTGGGTTTTTCCCCCCAGGCCCGGCAGGAAAACATCCGGCGCGTCGGCGAAGTCGCCAGGCTGTTTGCCAATGCCGGGTTCATTTGCATCACGGCTTTCATTTCACCCTATCGTACCGACCGCGCAGTGGCGCAGGGGTTGATGACTGGCGGAAAATTTTTCGAGGTTTACGTCAACGCGCCGCTGTCCGTGTGCGAGGCGCGCGATCCCAAGGGTCTTTATGCCAAAGCCCGAAGGCGCCAGCTCAAAAACTTCACGGGCATTTCCGCGCCATACGAACCGCCGCTTAACCCGGAAATCGAGTTGCACACCGACAGGCTGACCGTTACCGAAGCAGTGGAAAAGATTTTGCGCCATTTGCGAAAAACGTGCGGTGTCAAAACCCGTGCCTAGACAAACCGGCGCGCTCGGGTTTTAATCCGCCCATGCACAAATCCATTTTCCAAGCTGCTGTCTGCCTGCTCAGCGCGGTTTTGTTCGCCGGTTGCGCCACGGTGAAAACCGGGGCCGGCAAAATCGAATCCACCCAGGCCGTTTTCCAAAACTGGCCGACCAATTGCGACCCGCAAGCCGCCGGCGAAAAAGTCGCGCAGAATTTTCTCCGCCGTAGCGTCACCGTCGACAAGAACGGTTTCATCGTTTATCGCGAAGTTTGCACGGCGTTCGGTGCGTTGCGGTTCGCGGACGCAACCGGCGACCGGGAACTGGAGCAAAAGCTCATTGACCGTTACGCGGTGCTTTTGACGCCGGAAGGCAAAAAAATGATTTCACCAGAGCGGCACGTGGATTTTCACGTCTTCGGAGTTTTGCCGCTGGAGATTTATTTACTCAATGGCGACACCAACTATCTCGCCCTCGGGTTGGGCAAAGCCGACGAGCAGTGGGAAAATCCGCTACCGAACGGCCTCGCGCGCGAATCGCGCTGGTGGGTGGATGACGCGTTTATGATCGGCAGTTTGCAAATCCAGGCTTATCGCGCGACGAAAGGCCCCAGATACGCCGACCGCGTGGCGACCGAACTCGCCGCCTATCTCGACCGATTGCAGCAGCCGAACGGCCTGTTTTATCACGGTCCGGAAATCCCGCATTTCTGGGGACGCGGCAACGGCTGGTTCGCGGTTGGGCTTGCCGAAGTGCTCAGTTCGCTCCCGCCGGATCACCCGAAATACGCGCGGTTGATGGACGGCTACCGCAAAATGATGGCCGGGTTGCGGCGTTATCAATCGCCTTCGGGCATGTGGCGGCAACTGATAGACAACGACCAGGCGTGGCCGGAAAGTTCCTGCACCGCCATGTTCACCTACGCGATGATTGTCGGCGTCCAGCACGGCTGGCTGGACGCGAAGGAATACGGTGACTGCGCGCGGCGCGGCTGGACTGGCCTGTGCGGTTACATTGATGAAAACGGAAACGTGCGTGAAGTCTGCGTCGGCACGGGGCAACGCGACGACACCAATTATTATTTGAACCGGCCGCGCGCCGTGGGTGATTTGCATGGCCAGGCGCCGGTGCTCTGGTGCGCTTGGGCGCTGATGCAAAAATGAACGGCTGTTTACATGCCGGTTTGAAAAGGTTGCAGGAGTCGGGGTGACGAGACTTTGATTTGAAGTCAGGGACTCCTTACGTCGTCTCCTACGGGATGAGCAAAATTTCCGGGCGCAGCCGGCCCACAAACTGATTTGGTAATTTCGGGTCAATCGAACCGGGCATCATCGTTTCCAATCCCACATGCCCGTCGCAAAACACTATGTTCGCCTTTTGCGAATGGCGGAAATGGCCGTGGGGATAATAACTGCTGCCGGGATAGTTGGTTGGGTTGTCCAGGTAATACCATTCTTCGAGCATCGGATTTGAGGGCGAGGCGGGCTTCAGAAAATTGTTGACCTGTGCGGTGTCGGCATAGAGCGCGGTGTCGGTGGGGTGGCGGAGGTTTGAAACATTTACCGACTGGATTGACGGAGCGATGAACCGGTTGTAGCCGTAGCTGAACACAACATTGGTGGCTTTCAGTTTGAACTGAGGTGACTGACTGTCCAGTGACGGGCAAAGCCGCACGTCACTGCCATTGAGATACGGAAACAATTTGCCAACGGACAAGTCGAACGGTCGGTGGCCTTCCGCGCCGGATCCCAGCCAGCCGAACCACCAGAGTTGGCCGCTGTTGATGTTGGTGGGGCCGCATGCGAAACAATTGCCGCCATTGTCGTCCCAGTAAAGTTCCGTGGCGATCCCAAGCTGGCGCAGGTTGTCTTCACACGAAGCGCGTTGCGCGGACAATCTGCCCCGGGCCAAAACCGGCAGCAACATCGCCGATAGAATCGCGATGATAGCGATGACGACGAGCAGTTCGATTAATGTGAAGGCGTGACACGTGACACGTGACGCGTGACACGAATTTGTCGCATGTCCTTTGATCCTGTCACTTGTCACCTGCTGCTTGTCACGTGCTTTCATGGTCTGTTAGCGCGAACGCGGTAAAACGCCTTGTCCGCCGGTGAATTCGTGTCCTGCAAAAATAGATTCGTTCCATTGCCGCCGGCCAAGATGGAAGCGTCAGTCCACGAAACGAAATTCGTCGTGCGTTCGAGCATGTAAGTCCAGTTGCTCTGGCTGATGAATTGCGCCTGCCAGTTTGAATTGCTGAAACTACCGCTGAGATTTTGAATCGGCGGCGGTGGCACGGTGACGACAAAATTGTCCACGACCCCGTGGGCCAGCACGGAACTGCCATAGAAGGGATCCTGCCCGGCATCGCTGTAGCTGTTGATCGAAATCGTATCTACGTAGAAATTGTCCGCATCGGAAAACTCGCTGTTGTCGGGGTCGGTCAATGTGACATTCGTGAGTTGGAGGAAGGTAATGCCATTGGTCGCCAGAATGGTAACGAGCGTCTGGTTGCTGGCGGTGTAGGTCATCGTGACGTGGAGGAGCACATTGGTGGGCAGCTCGATTTCATACGGCAGGTATTGGCTGGGGGCGAAATCGCCGTTGGTGGATATGAAAGTCGGCGTGGTGGTCGCGGAGACAAAGCCGAAATCCGGGAAATAGCCGGGGGGAAAATAGTCGAATTCGACCAGATTGACCGCGCCGGTTGGGGCATTTAAAGGATACCAAACGCCGCGCAGAAAATTCGTGCCGGCGGCGTCCGCGAAGTTCAAAAGACCGAGACCGATTTCAAATCCACCGGTCATGCCCGCATCGGTTCCGCTGGCGATGTCATTCAAGCGGAGATCAAACGCAACGCTGAAATCGTCGTTGCGCGTGACGACCGTCCCGAGCGGGTGATAAAAATAGCTGTTCGGTTGCGATGAGTCCCAGGTGACGGCCAGGTCGTGGTTGGTGGAATCCCACTGGAACAGGTTGGTATTGCCGAAAATCTGCCAGCCATCCAGTGACGGATTGTTGATGAAATTTTCGGCGATGATGGTCGCGTGCGCAACGGACAAGACGGACAAGCCGGCGAGCGCCAGCGAAACAAACAAGGTTTCTTTCATGTGCTGATCTTTCAATTTTGTTCCGCAAATCGTCGCGGAACGGTTTTACGGTTGAGAGACCAGCGCGGGGTCTGGGAGACGTTTGGAGTTCCGGCTTTAGCCGGCATTTACGAACCGCCTAAAGGCGGGACTCCAAACAAAAAACCTTCAGACCCCGGCAAAACGGAGAATGAAGGCATCCAACGAATCCTGCCGAAAACGGTTCGACAGGCTGGCCTCATCCTTCTCTTTGACGGAGAAGCCGGCCGCTCACGCGAGCGACCGTGACGAGCACAGCCAAACCGATATCCTGACTTCGGCCTCAAACCGCCTTCCCGCCTTCCCGCCGCCGCCGAGCGGGGCAGTGGCTTTGGGAATTTGTAGCCGTTACAGTGGCGCAACCGTCCCGGATTTTCACCGGGTTCCCTGACATTTGACTGCGATAGCGGATGAACAACGTTCATCCATTTCAAAGAACGGTTCGTTTGTACGCCCAAAACCAAAATCTGCCAAGAAAATATTTGGAAAATTTTTTGCGCGCGGTGGCTTCGGATTTGCAGGCTTTACGCCCCGGTCGTCCGGCTGGTAGGTTTGAGCACCCGGAAACAAAAATCGGCAACCCAACGGCAATGCATGGTTCAGGTTGAAGGTCTCACCAAACTTTACGGCGAATTCGTCGCCGTGAACGAGCTTTCGTTTTCGGTCCAGCCCGGCGAAGTGATGGGCCTGGTCGGCCCGAACGGCGCGGGCAAAACCACCACGTTGCGTTGTCTGTCCGGCATCATTCCGCCCACGCGCGGCACCGTGCGCGTCGGCGGTCACGACATCGTCCAGGACGCGATTGCCGCCAAAAAACAGCTCGCCTTTTTCACCGACGAACCGCGCCTGTTCGATTACCTCACGGTCTGGCAGCATCTGAATTTCGTCGCGCGGATTTATCAGGTGCCCGATTACGAACGCATCGGCCGTGAACTGCTGGAGGAACTCGAAATCGCGAACAAGCAGGACGCGCTGCCCGGCGAACTGTCCCGCGGCATGAAACAAAAGCTCGCCATCGCCTGCGGCCTCCTGCACTCGCCGAAAGTGATTTACTTTGACGAACCGTTGACCGGGCTGGATCCCCTCGGCATCCGCCGGATGAAGGATTCCATCCTGAAACGGGCGCGTGATGGCGCGGCCATCATCATCAGTTCGCATCTGCTGCACCTGGTCGAGGAAATCTGCTCGCGCATCCTGATCTTGAAGAACGGGCGAAAGATCATTGACGGCACGCTCGAGGAAGTGACGCGGAAATTTTCCGAACAGCCCGGCGACGCCAGTCTCGAGGAGATTTTCTTCCGCGCCACGAGTGAAACCGGCACGAGCGCGCCGGCCGTTCCGCCGCCGCTGCCACATTGAAACGAGCGATGATCACCGCGTTGCTCTACCTGCAATACCACACGTTTCGCAACCGGCTGGTCAGCCGGGTCAAGCGGCTCAAGCAGCCGAAATACCTGATCGGTGCCATTGTGGGCGGACTTTATTTCTATTGGTATTTCTTCCGCTACCTCTTTGGAGGCTACGCGGGCGGGCGACGACAGGCGGTGAGCCTGACGTTCTCGCCGGAACATCCGCTCCTTTTTGAATTGTTTGGCGCGCTTGTGCTCTTCGTCATCGTGCTGCTGGCGTGGATTATTCCGCACGAACGTGCCGCGCTGACGTTCACCGAGGCCGAAGTGGCATTTCTCTTTCCTGCGCCCATCACCCGGCGCACTCTGATTCACTTCAAACTCTTGCGTTCGCAGTTGCGGATATTTTTCAGCGTCCTGCTCCTGACGTTGTTTTCCCGGCGATTCGGTGGCAATGCCTGGATTCACGCATTCGGCTGGTGGCTGATTCTCTCGACGTTGAACCTTCACTTGCTCGGCTCCTCATTTGCCCGGACGCTGCTGCTGGATCGCGGCATTTCCAACTGGCTCCGGCGGCTGCTGGTCTGCGGGTTGGCGGTGGCGATGACCGGTGCCATTTGGGTTTGGGCAAAACGAACGCTGCCAGAACTGAATTCCGCCGATACCACCGATTTCAATGCGATTCTGGATTACGCGCAGCGGGTTTTGACCGCCGGCCCGGCGCTGTATCTGCTTTATCCGTTCCGGCTGGTGGTGCGGCCATTTCTCGCGCCCGACGCCACGGCGTTTTTTGGCGCGCTCACTCCGGTGTTGCTGCTCTTTTTGCTCCACTACCTGTGGGTCATTTATTCCGATGTGGCCTTCGAGGAGGCCTCGGTGGAAGCTTCGCAAAAACTAGCCGCGCGCCTCGCCGCCGTGCGCGCCGGCAACTGGCAGGGCGCGAAGAAAAATCAAAAGGCCAAACGTCCGTGGTTCAAGCTGGCCGCCACCGGCCCGTCCGCCACGGCGTTGCTCTGGAAAAATCTCATTGGCGTCGGCCAGCTCTTATCCATTCGCCTCTGGATTTCCGTCATCGTCGTTGTGGCCGTTTTCGGCTTCATGTTTGCCAGCCACGCGCAAAGTCATGGCTTTTCCGTCGTCGTGGCATTCTTCGTTGCCATTGCCTTGGGCTACTCGCTGCTGCTGGGACCGCAATTGCTGCGGCAGGATTTTCGGAACGACCTGCCGCTGGCGGACATCCTGAAAACCTTCCCGATGCGCGGCTGGCAGATTGCGCTCGGCGAAATCCTCGCGCCGGTGGCCGTGCTGGCGGTGTTCCAATGGCTGCTGTTGCTGGTCGGCGCCGGGCTCATTTTTTACCTGCCGGCCAAACAGGAAGCCCTGTTCCTGGCCATCGCCCTCGGCGCGGCGGTCCTGCTGCCGGTGCTCGATGTTCTCCTGTTGCTGATTCCAAACGCCGCCGTGCTGTTGTTCCCGTCGTGGATTCAAACCGGCAAGGACAGCCCGCGCGGCATCGAAGCCACCGGCCAGCGGCTGATTTTGGCGTTGGGACAACTGCTCGTTATGCTGCTGGCGCTCCTGCCCGCCGCTGCCGCGTTCGTCAGCATCTTTTTCCTGCTGAATTTTGCGTTTGGCCCGGCCGCCGCCGTGCCGCCGGCGTCGCTCGCGGCGACAATTGTTCTGGCGGCGGAAGCCGGCTTCGGCGTGATGCTGCTCGGCAAACTGTTCGAGCGATTTGATGTGACGGAGGAACCCACGAGTTGATGCGGTGGGGTCGTGATTTGATGTTGATGGGTGCGCCGCTGCCGCGGCGCACGGCGGTGCAGCAGCACCGCCACCACCACCAAAGTCGCCACGGTTGATGCTCCGCGCTTGCGCCGCGTTGATGGCGGCAACTATAATCGCGCCCCATTTTAGTTATGAGCCAGACACCCATTCGCGTGGCCGTCACCGGCGCCGCCGGCCAGATCGGCTACTCACTCCTGTTCCGCATCGCCTCCGGCGCGATGTTCGGACCGAACCAGCCCGTCATTTTGCATTTGCTCGAAATCGAACCTGCGTTGCCCGCACTTGGCGGTGTGGTGATGGAACTCGATGATTGCGCATTCCCGCTGCTCAAAGGCGTCGTGCCGACGGCGAATCTCGATGAAGGGTTTCGTGGCGTGAACTGGGCGCTGCTCGTCGGCAGTGTGCCGCGCAAGGCCGGCATGGAACGCAAGGATTTGCTCGGCATCAACGGGAAGATTTTCATCGGGCAGGGGCGGGCGATTCAGAAGAATGCCGCGCGCGACGCGCGCATTCACGTCGTCGGCAATCCGTGCAACACGAACTGCCTCATTTGCATGAACAACGCGCCGGACATCCCGCCCAACCGTTTCTTTGCCATGACGCGCCTCGATGAAAACCGCGCCAAAGCGCAGCTCGCGAATAAGGCCGGCGTGGACGTGACCGCCGTCAGCAAAGTCGCCATCTGGGGCAATCATTCCGCGACGCAATATCCCGATTTCTACAATGCCAGGATCAACGGCAAACCAGCGACCAGCGTCATCAGTGACGAAGCCTGGCTCAAAGGTGAATTCATTTCGACCGTCCAGCAACGCGGCGCGGCCATCATCAAGGCGCGCGGTTTGTCCAGCGCCGCCAGTGCCGCCAACGCGGTCGTGGACAGCGTCCGTTCCATCATCGAACCGACGCCCGGCGGCGACTGGCACAGCGTCTGTGTCTGCTCCGACGGCAGCTACGGCCTTGAAAAGGGACTCATCAGCTCATTCCCCGTGCGCAGCAACGGCCAGCAACTTGAAATTGTTCAAGGCGTTTCAATCAATGACTTCAGCCGTACGAAAATTGACGCCACGGTGAACGAACTGAAGGAAGAACGCACGCTGGTCGCCGATTTGCTGCCGAAATGAGCGCCGACAATAACCATGTTCACCTGCCCAAATTGCGGAAGCACGCTGACGCGCACGCGGGGGCCGAAGGGTTTATTTTGGAACTGTGACAATTGTGGTGGACGGGCGGTGGGCATTCCCGTATTGCGGGCCACCATCGGCAACGACCGTGTCTCCGCCATCTGGTCGCACGCCATCGACTCGCCGGACGATACCGGCAAATCCTGCCCCATTTGTTCGCGCGCCATGACGAATGTGTCCGTTGGCATTGCCGGACAATCGTTGAAGTTTGGTGTTTGCAGGCGATGCGAATTTGTCTGGTTCGATGCTGCCGAATATGAATCCATTCCGCCGGCGCCGCCCAAACCCAAAGAACCGGGCGAAGTGGATGACAAGGACCTGCCGCAAGCCGCGCGTGAAGTAATCGCGCTTTACAAAGTCCAGCAAATCGCCGAACAGGCGCGCGCCGAAGACCCCACGCCGGATGAGGATTGGAAGGCCGTGCCCGCCATTTTCGGTCTGCCCGTCGAAATGGATTCCGATCCGCTGGCCCGTGTGCCGTGGCTGACGTTTTCACTCGCCTTTCTGATCGCCGTCATCAGCATCTGGGCTTATTCCGATTTGCCCGCTGCGGTTCAGCGATTCGGTCTGGTTCCCGCTGAAGCCTGGAGATATGGCGGGTTGACCCTTCTGACCTCATTTTTTATACACGCCGGAATCTGGCATCTGGCAAGCAATCTCTACTTCCTCGTCATCTTCGGCGACCACGTGGAGGATTATCTGGGGCGCTGGCGCTGGTTATTGCTGGTGGTTCTCGCCACGCTCATCGGCGACTTCACCCATGTGATGATCAATCCGCACGACCCGATGCCCTGCATCGGCGCCAGCGGCGGGATTTCCGGATTGATTACGTTCTACGCGCTGAAATTTCCGCACGCCAAACTTGGTATTCTGATGCGCTACTTTTTCTGGTTCCAATGGGTTTCGTTCCCCGCCTGGTCCGCCTTTCTGGTCTGGTTTCTGTTGCAAGGCTGGGGGGTGCATGAACAAATCGCCGGTTTCAACCGGATTTCTTCCGCCGCGCACGTGGGCGGTGCCATCGCGGGCTTTCTGCTGTGGCTCGTCTGGCGAAAAATTGAATTACATTCGGCTGACAACCCGCCGAAAGTTGCGACAGATCCGGCAGGTTGACTTCGTTTTCTTAGCCCTGCATTGCCAGCCGCGTTGTTTCCGTTTAGCCTCGCGGCGTATGGCTTTTGATTCCTTCCGCGATTTTGTCGGGCAACTCGACCGCGCCGGCGAACTCAAACGCATTTCGCAGCCCGTCGCCACCGAACTCGAAATCACTGAACTCGCCGACCGCGAAATGAAATCGCCCGGTGGTGGCAAGGCGTTGCTCATCGAGAAGCCCACGGTCAACGGCGAAGTCTCGCCGTTTCCGCTCGCGATCAACACGATGGGTTCGTGGAAGCGCATGGCCATGAGCCTGGGCGCGAATTCCGTCGAGGAAGTTGCCTCCGAACTCGGCTCGCTGATGAAAGCCAAGCCGCCGACCAGTTTTCGCGAAACCATCAAACTGTTCAGCCAGGCCCTTGATTTGCGCCACGCTAAACCAAAAATCGTCAAGAACGGCCCGTGCAAGGAAGTCGTGAAGAAATTTAACGCGCCGCCCACCAGAACCGGACCATGGCCGAAAGCACTGCAAATCGTTGAATCGATAAATCGTTCAACCGTTAAACCGTCCTCCGATTCAACGATTCAACGATTCAACGATTTAACGGTACCGGCACCAACTCTCCTTAATTTGCCGGTGCAGAAATGCTGGCCTTTGGACGGCGGACGTTTCATCACACTGCCGTGCGTCGTCACGAAGGACCCTGACACCGGCGAGCGCAATGTGGGCATGTATCGCATCCAGATTTACGACGACCGCACCACCGGTATGCACTGGCAACTCCAGAAGGTTGGCGCACGGCACGGACGCCGTTACTACGAAACCGGCACGCGCATGCCCGTTTCAATTTTCATCGGTGGCGATCCCGTGTTCACCTTCGCCGCCACCGCGCCGCTGCCGGACGGCCTCGATGAATTCCTGCTGGCGGGTTATCTCCGCAGAAAATCCGTCGAACTCGTCAAGTGCGAAACCAACGACCTCGAAGTTCCAGCGAATGCCGATTTCGTCATCGAAGGTTATGTGGACCCGAAGGAACCGTTGCGCGAGGAAGGGCCGTTCGGCGACCACACCGGCTATTACACGTTGCCCGAGCCGTATCCGGTCTTCCATATCACCGCCATTACGCATCGCAAGGACGCGGTGTATCCAGCGACGATTGTCGGCATGCCGCCGATGGAGGATTTTTACATCGGCGGCGCGAGCGTGAAATTGTTCTTGCCGGTGTTCAAGATGAATTTCCCGGAAATCGTGGACATCGCGTTGCCGGCGGAAGGCGTGTTCCACAACCTCGTTTTTGTGAGCATCAAAAAAACCTACCCGATGCAAGCCTACAAAATCATGCACGGCCTCTGGGGCATGGGCCAGATGATGTTCACCAAATACATCGTGGTGGTGGACGACGACGTGGACGTGCACAACACCCGCGAAGTCCTGTTCCGCCTCTGCGCCAACACCGACCCGCAACGCGACAGCATCTTCACCAAAGGCCCGGCCGACGTGCTCGACCACGCTACCAGCGAAATGGCGATTGGTTCGAAGCTTGGGATTGATGCCACGAAAAAGCTGCCGGGAGAGGGTTTCAAACGCGCGTGGCCGCCGCTCATCAAGATGGATGAAGCGGTGAAGGCGAAGGTGGAGAAACTGTCCAAACAGGAAAATCCTTAATGCGCTACTTGGCATCTTTGCTCTGCCGGTGCTTGTCAATGTAGTATTTCAACTGACTGAAGGCATCAGCGAGATTCTTTTTCCTAACGGTCATGTCATATGGAACAACCGGCAAGCGTATCAGTTTCTCCCAAATCTGGCCGAGAGTGCCTGCCTCAAAATCAGGTTGCTTCTCACCCAAAAACCATTCGGCTGTCATGAAGCGGCTCGTTTCAGACTTTGGCTGTTCGGATTTAAGTTTTTTGAGATCAAAGTTCGTTTCGCCACACGAGCCTTGCTGAAGAATCTGCCAATCGCCAATGGAATGTTCTATTTTGTATTTTCTTTTCAGATATTTGGGAAACGTTTTCTTCATCCGTTCGGCGACTTCCTTCGTGAGGAGCAATCTAATTCCAGAGAGTGCCAATTTCTGTAAATCGCCAGATAGCTGTCGATTCTCAGCCAAAGCCCTTATAAAATCCATTCGCCCAGACCATGCATCTTCGACTTTATGCACCGCAAAGCCAGTGTTTGCGTTGGGTGTTGTAATGGGCAGAAAATTAAATTCACCAAATCGGCGATCCATATTAAGGTGAACTAAACATTTTATGCCTGTTTTCTTTATGTTCCAACTTTGCAAAGGACAACAGCCTGTTTCCGTATAGAGCCAGGGGTCAGTGTCTCGATAATAGCTCCACCGTTGCTTCAATCCATCATAGCGTGGAAAATCTGCAATGACCCGAGGAGGAACCGAGCTTGGTAGCCTCACCAGTAAAAATGACAGTAGATCATGAATAATTTCAATTCCAAGCTTGGCACGAAACGGCAGTTCAGCCGATAGGTCCTCCCGCTGTAGGTTCAACGGCAAATTCCCGTCCGGATCGAGCACAGAGATATTCGGCTCGCAGATTTCCAGAGCTCCGTGAGAAACCAGTGTTGAATACCGACCAGAAGATTGTTCCTTCACGATTATGCCGTTGCAGATGAGACTGGGTGCTTCCGAGAATGTCCAGTTGATAGCTTCGAAACGAGAATCGGTAAGACAATTCCAGTCTTTTTCCAAGTGCGTTGGCGATAGCTCCCATTCGGGTTTGATCTCGGTCTTATTTACGAAACGACGGACGGATGGGCTCTTGAAACAATACCAATCCCACTTTTCTACTCTCTTTCGGCCTTCCGCGTCTTCGAGCAATTTAGAAACGATGTCCTTCACTAGAGCTACACGGATGAGCGTCCCCGTTGGAATGTCATCTCGATACCTTAGTTCAATTGGCCCGCCATCCAATGTTGTTCGGAAAGCTATTCCTCTTTGCGAAGTGATAGACCGCGTCTCTACTTCGATTTCTTTCCCTAGAAGGAAAACCGCAAGCACGCCGACGCCAAACCGGCCAGAACGCAACACTTCAGAACGCAGCCCCGAACTTACATCAGCGCGCTCATATTCTATTTGCCATGCTTGGCTGCGTCGAAAGGATGCGCCTATGTTCAGAAAGTAATCACGTATCACCTGTTCGGTCATGCCAATCCCGCGATCACTGATTGTCAGAACACCGGAGGTTTGAGTTTTATCAACATCAATTGAAATGACGACATCGGCTGCTTGGAATCTGAGTGGGGCTTTTGAGTATTGAGGGTGGTGTTGCTGGAACTTTTCGCGCTCTCGAACTGCGTCAACGGCATTTTGTAGAAGCTCACGAATCCCAATTTCAGGACGATCTCCGTATAAGGGCCGGACGAGAAGTTTGAGTAACTCAGCTCTGGCGACGGTGAATTCAATTCGCTCCGGAACATATTCCACCTCATCCGCGAATTCTCGGACATTATCCAAGTTTGATCTCACCCGCCGAATCACCATCCCCAAATCGTCGAGATGTAAATCTTGGTATCGCCCATAGATTTCACCTAGCACAGCCCACGAAGCGTCGAGTTCCCGCTGAATGCCGGCCATCCAGTCTTTCAGCCGCAAGAACGTTCTGACGTCAACTGGTTTTGCTTGAATCTCCAAAGATTCCGGGTCTTCATGTGTTCGGGTGATGTTCGTGATAGCGTTATGAGCTTTCCACTCTTCTTGTGAAATCCGGCTCGGAATGTGACGATATCTGAAGGCTATCTTGTCAGCACGGTCAGCCTGAATCTGTATGTAATCAGACACGCGGAGAAGCGTCATCAGATAGACGGCATGCACGCCCTTGAAATCGCGTTTGTGATAGCCTTTTTTTGACAAGTAGTCCACGCATTGCCGGACAGGAAGACCATGACTTCTCGCAATCAGACCCGCGATGTCTGCGAGATCTCCTCCCAAACGCTTATCAACTATTATAGGGTCAGCAGCAGGACCGGGCACACCATAAATCGCGAATTCGTGCGCCATTCGTGGGTGATGACTGCGAATGAATTCGCCAATCAGCTTTCGATCCCAATCCGAGAGATTGTGGTAATTCTCGAACGGGTCGCGGATCGTGGGGTGTGTTTCGCCATCTTTTAATTCCCCAAAAACGTCATTGATCTTTTGGTCGTCCCACCGCCGCGCAATAAAAAAGAACTCATCCCAAAGTTCTGGCCATGATTGACTGTCAAAGTCGGCGATTAGGCGATGACTTGCTTTTCCTTTGATCAATTCTTTGAAACCCACCTCGCTCAAGTGCATCGCCGAGTCGTGGAGGAGTGTTGCGATTACCAAGACTGCAGCATCGGCGTCCGTAAAAAGTTCGCGCGCCTCGTTGGTCATCAGACCGACTGCTGTGGACAATACTTGGTTCAGGTGTTCAGGCCCATGATCTGTATAGTCCGTGAAAAACGGTAGTTTGCTGTCTTTTAGCCAAGAATCAAAGTCCGCCACGGTGCCATCGACCGCAGCACGAAGGTTTTTGTTCCCAGACAGTTTTTCTTCGAGAAATGGAGGCAGGGTTATTGCCATCCACAAATTGAATCAAAATAGGGTTAAGAGCGCAATGACGACATAAGCCGTGTTTCTGTTAAGACCGAATCCCAAAGCCCAAGATTGCGAAGCACGCGCTCCCTTGGGTCATTTGGTTTGAAGTCGTAACATTCCACGGCAAGTTTGCGTCTGAATAATGATGATCCACTGTGACAGGCATGGCTTTTCTGTTTCGCGCAAAAGTTTTTTTGGCGCGAAGATTGCATTTTCCCTGAGTTTGATCGTTTGGCTGCTCCGGGCGGCTTCGCTTCACGCGGCACAGCCACAATATCTTTCACTCACGAACGGCGGGTTGGTTCGCACGTTCATTCTTTATGCACCGGACAATCTGCCGGCCACACCGTGTCCGCTGGTATTGATGCTTCATGGCGCGGGCGGTGACGGTGCCGGGGCCATGACCAATCTGACGGAGTATCGCTGGAATCAACTGGCCGACAGCAACCAGTTCATCGTGGTTTATCCCGATGGCGTGTCGAATCGCTGGCACGATTGCCGGGGCGACGCGAGCAACCAGCCGCCAACCGATGACGTGAATTTTCTATCCGCGCTGATTGATTACATCAGCACTTTGTATCCGGTGGATACGCAACGGGTATATGCCGCCGGTCATTCCAACGGCGCGATGATGTGCCTGTGTTTGGCGATGGAATTGCCTGGTCGCATCGCGGCCATCTGCGTCAACTGCGGATCGCTGGCGGCGGAGAGCGATTGTTCCGGGTTGAGCCGCCCCGTGTCGCTGCTTTATTGCATGGGTACGGCTGACCCGATCATGCCATTCAATGGTGGCTATATCCATCTCAACGCGCCCGCCAGCGGCACCGTGCTGCCCGCCTCTGCCACGATTGCCTTGTGGACGAATACATTCTCGATTCCGCCGGTGGCGGAGGCGACGAATACTTTTCCCGACCTAGTGACGAATGATGACAGCACGGTGACGGAATATGATTTTCAGCGCACGCAAAACGGTATGGAACTGGTCTATCTGCAAGTGAACGGTGGCGGACACGGCTGGCCTGCGCCCACGCAGTTTTCACTGGCACAAATTTCATTAAATGGCTGGAAGAATCAGGACATCGTCCTGTGCGACCTGGCGTGGAATTTTTTCCAACGCCACACGCTGGATGGGCCGCCACTGCAACTTTGTTACACGCGCATCGGTGCGGCGTTGCAACTTCAATGGGATTGGGGGTCTTTGCAGACATCCACAAATCTCATGGATTGGAATGACACGCCAGCGACCGGTCCGACCAACATGCCGGTGACCGGCCCGACCTGCTTTTTCCGGCTCAAGTCGCCCTGAAATAATCTCCCCTTAGCGCGACAGCATTTTCATCCCGCAGAGTGGGACCCGGCCGACGTGCTCGACCGCGCCACGGCACGCCGATTCCGGTCGGGACTCACTTCTTTGCCAGAAAGCTTGATTCGCCAAAAGAAAAAATGAGAATCTTTCCTGTCAACATTCAAGCCAACCATGAACCCTCAAGCAACACCCGGCGACAAACCCGGCGCTGACACGGTGAAGAAAATCCGCGCCAGCGAGTGGTTGGGGTTGATGGGGCTCGGCGGTTTGGTGGTTTTTTTTCTCGTGACCTCGTGGCGCAAGTGGCCTGATGTATTGATTGACTTCGGGCGCGAACTCTATCTGCCATGGCGTCTTGCGCATGGCGCGGTGCTCTATCGGGATGTGGGAGAAATCTACGGCCCGCTTTCCAAGTATTTCAACGCCGTGTTGTTCAAATGTTTCGGCACAGGCTTGATGGTTCTCGTGACGGCCAACCTCGTTATATTTGCCATGATCCTGGTGGCTATCTATAGCCTCTGTCGTCGTGCTTGGGGAGTGGGTGCGGCGCTGGCGGCGTCTGCAGTCTTTATTGCCGTGTTCGGGTTTTCGCAGTTTGGTGGGATAGGAAATTACAATTACGCCACCCCCTATACCCATGAAACAACGCATGGTTTTCTGATATGCCTGCTGCTGGTAACCATGCTTGTCCGCTGGGTGGAGGAAACTACGCTCTGCCGCAGCTTCCTCGTCGGCGGGTTGTTCGGTCTTACGGCTGTGCTGAAGCCGGAAATTATGCTGGCCGCGGGGCTGATTACATTCACAGCGGCCGTGGTGCAATGGCGGCATCGAAAGCAACTGAGGCTGCCCACAATCGCCGCGTGGGCCGGTGGTGCAGTCCTTCCGACGCTGGGATTTATTGTTTATTTTGCGGCCTATTTGCCCTGGAAAGAAGCGGTCAGAGTATCATGCACGGCATGGTTAAACGCCGTTGCAACCACGCGCTTCAGCAGCGGATTGCGCCAGGAGACGTTTCTTGGGACTGACCAACCGTGGAAACATTTGTCGGAACATGTTGGCGCGACTTTGCTGGCTGGCTTGCTGATTACTGTGATCGCCGGGGCGGCCTGGCTGGCCGAGCGCAGTACACGGAGAGAGCGGCGTCTGCTTCTCGGTGGCTCATTGGCGGGAGCATTGATGTGGCTGGCGTGTTTTGAAATAGATTGGGGCGAAACGGGCCGGTGTCTGTTGGGGCTCATGTTAATTTATACCTTTATCAGCGGAGCCTCGCTGATCCGCAAATCAATCCCCGGAACAACCAATCAGGCACAAATCATACGTCTGTTGATGGCCGTGCTGGCGACGGCACTGATGGCGCGCATGGTTTTGAATGGCCGCATCTTCCATTATGGTTACTACCAGGCTGCACTTGCAGGTTTGCTCGTGCCGGCGGTTTTAATCGGCGAGTTGCCGATGCGACTCGGAATGGGTCGTTGTGGACGAACCATAATCGTGGCGGGCAGTCTCGCGTTGCTGGTCCCGGGTGTGATGATTTTGGCGAGCAAATCACAGCGCATGCTTCACTACAAAACTCTTGCTGTTGGAGAGGGTGTGGACCGGTTCTACAGTTTCCCGCCAGGCATCGAACCCACCGGCGAGATCGTGCGCCTGCTCAGTGAATGGCTCTGCAAAACACCGCGCACCCAAACCCTGCTCGTATTGCCCGAGGGGGAGATGATCAATTACCTCGCGCGGTTGCCGGGCCCCGTAGCGCCAGGCGATGGCGGTGAGGAAAAAATGGTAAATGAATTACAGCGGCATCCCCCTGATTGGGTGGTGATTATCAGTCGGGATTTGCGTGAGAATGGCGTGCAACGCTACGGAGAAAAACCCGGCGGCGGTCAACTGATTATGCATTGGGTAAATGAGAATTACGCACCTGTCGCATCGGCGGGAGGTGATCCGCTCGACTACCGGCAGCGCGGCGGTATCATTCTGAAACGCAAGGTGGAATAACTTGCCAGGCGCCAAAACTTCTTTGATCATTCATTGATGTTCACCAAGTACATCGTAGTGGTGGACGACGACGTGGACGTGCACAACACCGGCGAAGTCCTGTTCCGCCTTTGCGCCAACACTGACCTCGAAACGCGCCTGCCGCGCCGAAGCCTGGCGAAGGCGGGACAGCAGCTTCACCAAGCAGCTTCCGGGCGAAGGCTTCAAACGCCCCTGACTTGCTTGAGATTTTCCCGAACCCGCACTAGTCTTGCTGGCGTTGGAGCGAATTCACGTTTTCAATTGAAAGGATAATTCATGAAACGCAAAGCATCGGCCATCTGGCGCGGCGGTTTGAAAGACGGCAAGGGCAACATTTCCACCGAGAGTGGTGTGCTCGCGCAGACGCCATACTCGTTCGGCACGCGCTTCGAAAGTGGTGTCGGCACGAATCCCGAGGAACTCATCGCCGCCGCCCATGCGGGCTGCTTTGCGATGGCGTTCTCGGCGGAACTCGGCAAGGCCGGCATCACGCCCGAATCCATCCACGCCACGGCGACGGTCACGCTCGACAAGACCGAAGCGGGCTGGACGGTCACGACGTCGCATCTGGACGTGACGGCAAAAATCCCCGGTGCGGACCGGTCCAAAGTTCTCGGCATCGCGAACGTGGCCAAGCTCGGTTGCCCGATTTCGCGTCTGCTCAATGCCAAAGTGACGATGGACGCGAAGTTGGAAGGGTGAACATTCGGTGAGCCGGCTCGTCAGCCGCCTCGACCCACCTGGGGCAACGTGCAAAATCGCGTTCCTTTTCAGTCCGCCTTCACTGTCGTGTGCTGCGGCCTATTCGAACTGAAAGGCAATATACAACGCTGATTCGTCACTGAGGTTGCTGATCGCGTGGTATTCGTTCGACACGAGATAGATGATGTCACCGTCGGTGGCCTTTTTGGTTCTGCCGCCTTTTTCTTCAGGGCCAAGATACATTTCCGTGTTGGCATGGAGGATGACGACCAGTTCTTCGGCGCGGTGGTGATGTGGAGCATGGCTGCTCTGCCTGGGTTCCAGAAAGGTGGCATGCAATTCCAGCCGCCGGCCCATCGCCGTCGCCCGGGTGAAAAAGTTCCGCATGCCGCCCTTGCCATCACTGCGGGAATTGAACTTGACGTCGTTCCAATCCATGACAAAAGAGCCACCCGATTTCTTTCCACGTTCCAGATCAACCGGGTTCTTGGACCGGTAGCGAAAGACGTAATACGTGGTTTCGCCATCGGCGGCGTTCTCGAAGCTGTGCTGGTCGCCGGGCATGATGACGGCGACGCTGCCCCGGCCCACCGTTTTGGATTCTCCACCAATGGTGATTTTCAGGCGGCCATCCTTGACAATGACCAATTCTTCAAAGTCGGTATAGACCCCCTCATTTTCTGTTTTTTTCTTTTTCAGGGTCGTGGCCGAAATATCCATATACTGGAAATCAGTGGCCATCCCCTTGATGATGGAGCGCTTTGAGCCGGTCTTTGTTTTTTCCACCGGCGAATCCTTCCAAGCATAAACATCCGATCGGATGGGTGTTTGGGCCATCAAGGCAGAAGCGCTGCAAAGGGCGAGCAGGAACAGGGACAGGAATTTCCTTTTTGACGTTGCGTGGTCCGGGGAGAGCCGCTGCTTCAATGGGTTCATTTCCGGCGAGCTTATTAATGCGCAACTGTGCGTCAAGGACCGCTTTCAAGCGGTGGCCATGTCCGTGTCCGCACCGTTGCCGAACGCAAGTTGACAAAGCCCGCAACGCTTTCGGGCTGGCTGCACCCGGGCGGCGCAGCCAGCGCATCTTCGGCAACCTTGGCGACAAAGTTTCGTTTTGGTGGAGCAGGGGCTGAACGTTCGCAGTTGCCGCGCGGCAAAAAATTGGCCAGTTTCTAAGGCAATCAATGACATCTTCGCTGCAAGCACAGGATGGGAATTGGGGATGGTTGCGTGATTTATGGGAGCGGGGCTGGCTGAAGGGATTGTTGCTGGTCGCCGCCGTCATCTTCGCCTACCAGCCGGCATGGCACGCCGGATTCATCTGGGATGATGACGTTTATGTTACCGACAATCCATTGCTCACCGCACCGGACGGTTTGAAGCGGATTTGGTTGTCATTGGATTCGCCGTCGCAATATTTCCCGCTGACCTATACGACGTTTCGCATTGAGCACGCGCTTTGGGGACTGAATCCTGTGGGTTATCATTGGGTCAACATTTTTCTGCACGCAACGAACGCCTTGCTGGTGTGGCGGCTGCTGAAACGGCTGAGCGCGCCCGGGGCCTGGCTGGCGGCGGCGATTTTTGCCCTGCACCCCGTCCAAGTGGAATCGGTGGCTTGGGTTACCGAAATGAAAAATATTCTGTCCCTGTTTTTCTTTTTGCTGGCGCTGCTGGCATGGATTGAATTTGTCGAAGACCAGCCAAAACGGTCAGGTGGGTTTTATTTTCTGTCGTTGTTTTTTTACGCGCTGGCGCTGTGCAGCAAAACGACCGCGTGCACGCTGCCGGCGGCGCTGCTGCTGGTTTTATGGTTGCAAGGGAAAACCATCAACCGGGTCCGTCTGGCGCAGATTGTTCCCTTTCTGATGATGGGCGTGGGGATGGGGCTGGTGACGTTGTGGTGGGAGCGATACCAGCAGGGCACCCGAGGGGCGTCTTTTTCATTAGGTTTGCTGGAACGCACTCTCATCGCCAGCCACGCGGTGTGTTTTTACGCGGGCAAACTGGTGTGGCCGGCAAATCTGACGTTCAGTTATCCGCGCTGGACAATCAACCCGGCCAATCCACTGGCCTATGGCTGGCTGGTGGCCGGGGCGGGATTGGGCGGTGTTATTTATTTTGCCCGACGATTTGTCGGGCGTAGTGTCGAGGTGGTGGCGCTGTTTTACGTGGCGACTTTAAGTCCGTTACTTGGCTTTATCATGCTTTGCACCTTCTATTTTTCGTCGTTCGTGGCTGATCACTACCAGTATGCGGCGAGCATCGGTCCTATCGCGCTGGTGGCGGCAGGCATCAGCGTGGCGTTGGGCCGATTCGAGAAGAGAAGTCCGTTTCTAAAACCGGTATTCTGCGGGGTGCTGCTGCTGGTGCTGGGGATGTTGACGTGGCGGCAATGTGGGATGTATAGCGATCTTGAAACGCTCTGGCGGACGACCCTTGCCCGAAACCCAAACTCCTTTCTCGCCAATATCAATCTCGGCGTCATATGTGTCGGAAAGGGGCAACTGGACGAGGCGATTGCTTATTACCAAAAAGGCTTGGAAATCCAGCCCGACGTGCTGGCTGAAGGTGATCTCGGCCGCGTCTTTCTTCAAAAAGGGCAGCTGGACGAGGCGATTGCTCATTTCCAAAAGGCCGTGGAACTCCGCCCCGATCTGGGGTTGGCCCAGTACGACCTCGGCACGGTGCTTCTGCAAAAAGGGCGGGTGGACGAGGCCATCGTTCATTTCCAAAAGGTCCTGGC
>JBEKMU010000039.1:0-22143 GCA_049523555.1 Verrucomicrobiota bacterium
GCCGGCCAAATCCATTCCTTCCTGACGTATGCCCAGGTGAACGCGTGGCATTATTGGTGGCTGCTCATCAACAATGGCGCAACCGACAACGAAGCCCTGTGCGATTTGTCCTTCAACCCCGCTAAACGAATGTATGTGCTGGGCAATTACAGCCGGTTCGTGCGTCCCGGTTATTATCGCATCGGCGTCTCCAACAATGCGTTCACCTGGATCAGTGCTTACAAAGATCCGGTTTCGTCCAATTTTGCCATCGTGGCTGTCAACTACGCTCCCAGCCCGATGACGCAAACTTTCAGTCTGACCAACTTCACGGCGACCGCTGTGACGCCGTGGATTACCTCCAGCAACTTCTCGCTGGCCCGCCAGCCGGCCATCGCCGTTAACAGCAACGCTTTCACTTATATGCTGCCGGCCATGAGCGTGGTGACATTCGTCGGGCGGGTAGGCACCAATTCGCCGCCAACTTTGACGTCAGTCGCCAATCAGGTCATCAACGCCGGCGTGAGCCTTTGGGTCACCAATCTGGCAACGGACCCGGACGTGCCGCCTCAAAGCCTGACCTTCAGACTGTTGAGCGGCCCGACCAATGCGACGTTGACCACGAATGCCGCCGATGTGGTCTTTACCTGGCGACCTCTGGTAAGCCAGGCCAATAGCACCAATCCGGTGTCGGTGATAGTGTCGGACGACGGCTCGCCGAGTTTGAGCGCGACCAACAACTTTACGGTGACGGTCAATCCGTTGACCAACCCTGTATTTGGTTCAATTACGATTTCCGGGGGCCAGTTGAGCTTTACGGCCGGCGGGCCGCAGGGACCGGATTACACGGTATTGACCTCAACGAACCTGCTGGACTGGCAGGTGTGGCTGACGACGAATTCGCCGGTGCCGCCGCTGACGTTGGTGGTGACCAACCTCAACGACCCGTTGCGCTTCTATCGCCTCCAACTCGGGCCTTGATAATGGATTTGACCATCACAGCGAGCCACGTCCGGCCAGGAAGATGGGAAAACGGATGCTGAATTTTCGGCTGCTCGTTATGCCGGCGCACATTCGCGTTCTCAGAACGAACGTAGCCCAGGGGTGTATTTGGATCGGAGCTGCCGCCGCTTTTGAATTTCAACATGGCCTTCCGCCTTCCTGAACCGAGAACATCTGTCCGGGCGCAACTTGAGACCAGCGCCATCGTAGAGGTAGGCATCCCCGCCTGCCGGTTGAGGTGGCTTCCAGCCCCGAAAGCTTTCGGGGCCAGCCGTCTTAAGATTATTTTCCCACCGGAACGAACGAGCGCCGGATTGCGCGGATTGTCCACGCCGCAACCGCGCGCGCTGGTGCGTTACAGTTTTTCGGTGGGGGTGAACGGCAGTCCGCGTTCGCCGTTGAACAGTTTCTTCAATCGCCGGTCGCTGGAACTGCGCTTGCGCCGGATAACTCCGGGCGCGACCAGCTTGCTCAATTCGCGGCGATACCGCCGGCCCTTAAGCCAGTCTTCCCAACTGATGGAACCTTCAATCGGAATCGAAGGGACTTTTGATTTTGAGTTCATTGGCGACTGCTTTTACCAAGTTCACGCACTCTGAAAGGTTACGATATTCTGTACTCGCGAAATAAAGTTGGTAACTGAAAGCATGCTTAACCCGTTGATTTCCAACGTGAGCCATGTTGGCTCACAGATAATAAAGTCGGTAACTTGAAGCCAACTTCGACCCAGAGTGCACTGGAGGCCAAGTAATAAAGTTGGTAACTGGCAATTCAGGCCAGTAACATCAGATTCGAAGTCAACGAGGCGAGGGTCGGAATCGAACGAGGAAGCTTTACCGTTCCGAACCTAACACACTCTGTTTCAAGGCCTAATATAGCCTTATTTTACAGGAGTTCAAGCTGTTTTTCTGACTGCTCGTTCATTGCCCCGCTATTGCCCCCTCACTGCCCCTTTATTGCTCGCTAGGTGAAGAATTAGGTGAAACTTTTTACGGATGCCAACGCGCCTACGATACCCGAGAACTGTGGTAGCTCCAACTACCAGCAACCCCAACGCCGAAGGTTCGGGAACTGAGGTAATAATAATTTCGCCGTTGGGTGAACCATTAGGACTTGCGACTCCGGAGACCTCGGAGAGAACCATTATTGCCGATGAGTCAATGATGGAGCCGCCCCCACCGCCGCCGTTGTTGCCCCCGCCGCCGCCACCGCTGTAGCCGCCGCCCCCGCCGCCACCGTAGAAGCCGCCACCCCCGCCGCCGCCGAAGCCGCCGCTGCCGCCGTTGCCGCTGTTGTTGCCGACGCCGCCAGCCCCACCGTCCAAGAAGCTGCTGCCGCCGCTGCCGCCGTCGCTGAAATAACCGCCGCCCCCGCCGCCGCTGACGCCTAAGCCGTAGCCGCTGTAGGTGCCGCCGTAGCCGCCGTTGCCACCGGAGCCGCCGCCGCCGTTGAAGATGCCGCCGTTGAAGTCGCCGCCGGTGCCGCCGGTGGTGCCGGTTAAGCCAGAACCACCGGCGCCGAGCCCGCCCCCGCCGCCGCCGGCGATGACCAGTGGGTTGCTGCCAGTGACAACGAAACTACCGCCGCCCCCGCCGCCGCCGCCATAACCGTTTACAAGGGAGATACCGCTACCGCCAACGAGCAGAGTAAGTGTTGTAGGTGCTGTGAAGCTAAACTGACCTTCCATTTCGGCACCGAGGCCGCCTTGGTTGACTCCGAGGACTCTGGCGGAGCCGGAGCCGCCCTGAGCGCCGTAGGCAGTAATGTCGTAAGTGCCCGGGTTCAGATTGATAGTCGTTTCCGACCCGGTAAACAGGTATATGCCGGTTTGGGCGGAACTAGCAAGCACTCCAAACAGCAAGGTGACCGCAACAATACAGACTGCGCTGAACGGATAGCATTTGGGACAGATGAAGAATTTGAATTTCGTTTTCACTGCCTCAATCCTACCACCCGCGTCAATCTTCACAATTTTTGCGGTCGCGGCTGCCAAATAAAGTCAGGACTAGATGCCCTGCGGCAGGAAATTCATGCGCCGCTCACGCTTGTTCCGCCAGTGTTTGGAAATCTCTTTGGTGGCCTTGTGCAACCAGTCCTGGTCAGCAGCCAAACGGATCATTTCAACCGCCGCAAACCATTTCGGCGCGTTTGGGGCCGGATCGCCCAGCGGCATCAACTTCCCTGCTGCGACTAAAACCGGAATGTCATGCTCCGTGAAACCGAGCAGTTTTGCCGCCGCCACCACATCAAGGCGTGCCGGCAAATCTCTTGCCGCCCAAGCTGCCATCGCCGCTTGCATCAAATCGTCAGTCATAGCTCACTCGTTTTCATCCGGACACAATTCATCTTCAAGCCATCGGGGGCGTGGCGCGCGCTCCGCGCGCGCTCACGCTCCCCGAATTGGCCGTCGAATCCCACCGCCGCCGAGCGTTCGACTAGGCAGTGACAAGCGTATCCGATACCCGGTTGAGATTCGCCGGGTCCCAGATTGAATTCGACAACATCACCTCATCCGCCGAGTGCGAAAACTTTCCAACTTCGTAAAGATTCGCACCCCCATTCGTTACGTTGAGGCATTTCAACGTGTATTCGAGACCTTGTTTCCTCGAATCGTATTTCCGAACGCGAGCCATACCACCACCGAGTCTTTCCCACTGTGCCTTGATGCTCATACTGGTGGCATCCTGGACGGCATACGGCGGCAGGCCCGCGAGCAGAAAATGAAAGTGTAATCGTCCGCCGATTTCGCCGGCCTCCTGGCGCAAAGCCCAGACGCATTTGCGAAACGGGATTTTATGCCAACGGCACACACAGCGGACCAGGGCAAAGAACATGGACACCCGCATGCGTTCGGGCAGCTTCGCGCTCTTGAAGGTCAAAGCCGCGAAGAACTGCCAGCGAACGCGTTGCAGCGTGTATGTCAGCGCCGTTTCCATGTCAGGCACCAACTTTCAGGATGGCCCCCGACATGCGAATCCGGCCGGTGAAGCTCTGGCTCATGTCGCGGACGTTCAGTTCGACGACCTTGTCCACGAGGTTCGCACCATATTTGCTCACCTCATCTGCCGTCATTTCGTAATCAATCGAATTACGTAGCAGTGGACGGGATTGATCCTGGCACACCAGCAGATGGAGTGTTTTGGACCCTCGTTTCGTGTCGAAGGTCTCCGTGACCTTGTCAATAATTAGGACTTTGATTTGCATGTGATTTACTTTCGTTAGACCGGCGTGGTTAGGAATTCCCAATCGCTGCCGACACGAACAGGGAATAGGCATGATTCCACGACCAACGACACCGCACCCATCAGCACCAACATGGGAGCAGTTTCGATTGGTCGTTTCGATACCATGCTCCCGGTTCTATCACGATTCCAGGGGAGCAACTAACGAGTCGAAAAACGAGGGTCTAGTATCGGTTCCAGGCAGACAATACTCCACAAACATTGCCGGTGAGTCTGGTCGTATTCTCGCACCACAATTGCGCGGCGCGGTCTTTGTTGGCCGCGTTCACTTCTTCTTGCAATCCCAACCGGTGTTCGTTATGATATCAACATAAGTGTCATGACTGTCGTACAACGTTCGGCCCGCATGACGAGGAATTTGCTGATCGCCCTTTGGCTCTTGCTTGTTCTGGGCCTGGTGTTTTTTTCTTATCCGAAAATTATTCTGCCCCCGCAACCGCTGTCCACGGGGCTTAACGTGATTGGGATTAAGGGCAACCCGTTGGGCTTTTTTTTCCGACATCAACTTTACGCCCGTTTTGAATCGGCGCGTTTGTCCGATTATGACATTCGCATGACATCCCGGAATTTCGGACACTACCGTGCGGATTCCAGCGAACCGTTCTTGCTGCCGGTTTACTACCGAGACCAGGTCACCATCAGCATCAAGGGATCCGGCACAGGTTCTGTGCAACTTCGCGACGTCAGGCTGCAACGCATTTTCCTGCCCGGAGGGTGGGTCGTGTTGGCGCTCATCGGGCTGGCCAGCTTCTTTTTTCACCACTTGGCCAACAAAAATCTGACCCGCGAGAGGTATCTACAATACTGTCTGGCGGGGGGCTCCACCTTTCTTACCTTGTTTTTGGTCGCCGCCATTCTGCAATTTGTGAATTTTGACCAGGGAAAGCGGTACCTCTACCCGCCCAATTTGGATTGTACCTTTTATATCTACCCGAATATTATGCCTGGAATCCCGGCGGGCATTGTCCACTACAAAACCAACTCGGAGGGGATCCGGGCTAGGGAGCGATGGAAGAACAACTGGAATAACGTTACTTCCGTCCTCTGTCTGGGTGCAAGCACCACGGAATGCATGTACGTGGGCGAAGATAATCAGTGGCCCCACGTGTTGGAAACCGAATTACAACAGCTCAAAGGGACGAACGTCTGGGTTGGAAACGCGGGGCGTTCCGGGTATTCCACAGCCGACTTAGTCGAAGTAGCACGCAATTACCTGCCGCGCATCAAACCTAAGTATGTGATTCTGTTGACCGGTTTCAATGAGCAGATCGTGCCAGATGAGCAGATCGTGCCAGACAAGCAGGAAGCCAAAATCCCTGTGAACGCCGTAGTACAAGGTTGGGTGAGTTGGTTCGGTTATCAAGCGCAGAAGGTGGCTATCATCCACGCGGTCCGTCAGATCTTGTTCAATCCTGCAAGCCGTTCGCCTCACGATGTCAACTTGGCTTTTGACGACCGATGGATTGAAATTGAAAGGCAGAAGTGCCAATTGCAGGCCAGACTCACGCCCCCGCGCGAGCGAACATGGGAGGATCTGGATCTGTCCAAATTTGAGAGGAATCTCCGGCAAATACACGATTTGACTACTCAATTCGGGGGCAAGCTTATTCTCTGCACCCAACCGAGTATCTACCGCGTGGATCTGAAGCCCTCCGAAGAACGATTGCTCTGGTTGTCGGGAAATTACACGCTGGCCAGCAAGCGGAAGCGGATGGATCTGATTAATGATCGAATCCGCCTGGTCGGAAAAGAGTTGGGGGTTCCGGTGGTGGACTTGGATCTGGAATTGCCGCGCACGACAGAGGTGTTCTACGATGACTGCCATTTCAATGTCCGGGGCGCACGAATGGTTGCTGAAATACTTATTCGGTGTTTCAATTAGAGCGGTCGTGCGTTTGCTCTCGAACCGGCCGGGCAAAGTATGTGATAAAAATAAATTTTTGTGAATTGTACTGGTTTAGGTTATGTAAACGTATTGTCTGGAATCTGCGCAGGTTAAATGACATCCATTTTAGGCATATCGGCTTTCTACCACGACAGCGCCGCCGCGCTGGTCAGGGATGGAGACATTGTCGCCGCCGCCCAGGAGGAGCGTTTCACGCGCAGGAAACACGATCCCGGCTTTCCAAACAACGCCATCACTTTCTGCCTAAAAGAGGGCGGGCTGAAGGCGGAGGAGTTGAACTACGTCGCTTTTTACGACAAGCCGCTGACCAAGTTTGATCGCCTGCTGGAAACTTACATCGCCTACGCGCCGTGGGGCTTCAAAAGTTTCCGGCTGGCAATGCCGCTCTGGTTGAAGGACAAACTCCACATGCGCCGCACCTTGCGGAAGCAGTTCAACGCCGCCTGCCACGCACGGCTTGTCTTCACCGACCATCACGAGAGCCACGCGGCCAGCGCGTTCTTCCCAAGCCCTTTTGACCGCGCGGCCATCCTGACGATTGACGGCGTAGGCGAGTGGAGCACTGCCACCCTCGGCGTGGGCGAAGGAAACAAGCTGCGACTCTTGCAGCAACTGCAATTTCCCCACTCGCTCGGTCTGCTGTATTCCGCGTTCACTTATTATTGCGGATTCAAAGTCAACAGCGGTGAATACAAGTTGATGGGCTTGGCACCTTACGGACGGGCTGTCTATCACGAACTGATTCTGAAACACTTGATTGACCTCAAGCCCGACGGCAGTATCTGGATGAACATGGAGTATTTCAATTACTGCCAGGGCCTGACCATGACCAACGAACGGTTCCACCAACTCTTCGGCGGGCCGCCGCGCCGTCCGGAGTCGATGCTCGAACAGCGGCACATAGACGTGGCGGCCAGCATCCAGAAAGTGACCGAGGAAGTCATGATGCGCATGGCCGGCGAGTTGCATCGTCAAACAAAGATGAAGAATCTGGTTCTGGCAGGCGGCGTGGCACTCAATTGCGTGGCCAATGGCCGCTTGTTGCGCGAGGGGCCGTTTGAGCACATCTGGATTCAACCGGCAGCGGGTGACGCCGGCGGTGCTCTGGGAGCAGCCTCGTTTGTCTGGTATCAACTGATGAACAAGCCGCGCCAGCCCAACGGCCAAGACAGCCAGAAAGGCAGTTGGCTCGGGCCTCGCTACTCCAACGACCACATCGCGAATTTCCTCGCGGAAATGGACGCGCCGCATGAACGGTTTCAGAACGAGGCGGAGTTGCTGGCGTGCGTCGCACAGATGATAGCTGAAGGCAGGACCGTCGGCTGGTTCCATGGGCGCATGGAGTTTGGGCCGCGGGCACTGGGCGCGCGCAGCATTATCGGAGACGCGCGCAACACCACGATGCAGGCGACGATGAACCTCAAGATCAAGTTCCGCGAGAGCTTCCGTCCCTTCGCACCGTGCGTCCTGCGGGAGCGCGCCAGTGACTTTTTCGCCATGCGTCCGGGCCAGGAAAGCCCGTACATGCTGCTGGTCGCGCCGGTGCTGGAGAAACACCGCACGCCGCTTTCAGACGCGGACCAGAGAAAAATGATCGAGGCCCCGGACTTGCGCCAGCGCGTGAACATCGTTCGCTCGATAGTCCCGGCGATCACCCATGTCGATTACAGCGCCCGGATCCAGACGGTGGACGAGAAGCGGCACGGACGCTTCTACCGGCTGATGAAAACGTTCGAGCGGCTGACCGGCTGCCCCATCATCGTCAACACCAGTTTCAACGTGCGCGGCGAACCGATTGTATGCACCCCACACGACGCTTACCGATGCTTCCTCGCCACCGACATGGATGCCTTGGTGTTGGAGGACTTCGTGCTGCGCAAGGAGAAAATGAAAAAGTCGGTTGCCGAGGCGGAGCGCGAGAAATACCTGGCCCAGTTTGAACTTGACTGACAAACGATTTGTATGAACTGGTCTGAAATCCCATTCCATCCAACACCGAAAAGCCTGCGTCAGTTCGCCGTGGCCTGGTTGTTTTTTTTCCTGGCTTTCGGCGTGCATCAATACTTGGCGCGAGGGCGACATGAACTCGGGCTGACGCTCGGCGTACTGGCGGTCGTGATTGGTTTGCTCGGTCTGAGCAGACCCGCCACTGTGCGCTGGCTTTATGTGGGCTGGATGGTGTTGGCGTTCCCGATCGGCTGGGTGATCTCACAGGTGGCCCTGGCGCTTATGTTCTACGGCATCATCACTCCGATCGCGGTATTCTTCCGGATTCGAGGCCGGGACCTGCTCTGCCGCAAGCCGGCGCCGGAGGGTACGAGTTACTGGACGCCCAAGGAGACGCCACAGGATGTGCGCAGTTATTTCCGGCAGTACTGAAACGTTTTCCAACCCACGGTGAAACGATGAATGATCCAAAGCAAAATGAGTTTGAGAAAGCAGCTGCAGAACAAAGGCGCGGCAGTACTTTTGGCGATCTATGGGGCTTTATGAAGCAGAACAAGAAATGGTGGCTACTGCCGCTTTTAATCGTGCTGCTGTTGTTGGGTCTGCTGATCTTGCTGTCCGGTACCGGGCTGGCACCCTTTATTTACACACTGTTCTAACAGCAAATTTCGACCTCTACACTACAGGGAGCAGGATAGGTGTGCGTGTACTATGTAACAATTAGTCCGCATCAAGCGGCGACGCTTTCCGCGTAGTAATGATTCAGTAGGCATTGCTTTCCGCTTCGGCGAGTGATAAACCAGCGTCATAATCATGTGGATGCGGCGAGCCTCGGACTCGCAATCTGCGATTGTAAGGAACGCGAAGTTTGCCAATTAACTTACGCACCCAAACCGATTTGAAATTTGCACACATTTTAAAAATGTCAAACCGCCGAACTATTTAAGACTTAAAATAATCCCTAGAATCAACGCCCCGAAGGCGAGGCCAATCAGAAAAATAACAAATAGAAAATGGCCAAATCCACTGAAACAAAGCGGCAGAAAAGAAAACTCGTTGTCTATGAGGTGCTCTTTATTGTTCTTCTGGCTGTTGCTGGCATTGTTTTTTTATTAATCATACATTAGCCGTGGTTTCAATTCCCTTGTTGCTGGGAGGATTAATTTTTGCCGCTTTCTATCTTCGGCTTTCGCTCATAAATAACCATAGTGCTAAAGCCATCGAAGTCGTGAATGAAAATTTAGTTCCCATTTTCCAAATTTTCTACAAAGACGACACGCATCTTGTCATTAACGGCGCAATCACATTTACCAACAGTGGTGTAAATGGTGTTGTTTTGTCGGGCGGAGAGGGATTTAAAATTATGAGAAACCCCCCTCTTGGTAGCGGTGAATTGCTCCGAAAAATTGAGGCGCTTAATATAAAACGGATTTTCAGATATCCAGCATGGGAATTTCCCGGCCAATTTGGTGAATCCGCTCAAGAACCGCCGACAATCGAAGACGAAATAACGCACAATGCCAGAATAGCAATGGCCAGACAGTGGCAACCGCCAGAGCTTCCAAGTGGAATTGAAGGAATTAGTATTATTATTGGCAGCAGTGCTCGATTTGATTATGATATGTCGCGGCTGACTACTGATACAAGCGGCGTTCCAAATGGCCACCCGCTGGTTGTTTTTCCCGGAGGCAGTCCGGCGGTTTCGCCCTATGTCAAAAACAACAGGCTTTATGTAATGATTGATACTCCGTTTGGAACCTCTCGTGAGACGGTTCACATGAACAACGAATGGGATTCTAAAATTCCATCTGGCTGGGACAGGAATTTTAATTCCGACAGGTTTGAAATTGTGGATGACACAAAACTTCCTGTCCTTCAGGTTTGGTATGTGACGCCTTTTCAAATAGAAATTAATGGGATTTTTGTCTCCGAAAACGGAGGCGTCGCAGTAGCTTTTGGGAAAGGTATTGCTGCTTCTTCGCCAGGAGCGCCAATTCCAAAAATTCCTGACCGGAAAGCATGGTTCAAATATCCATCGAAAGACCATCTGGAAGAACTGGCCAATTGATTTTTTATACCTGCATGGCCAAATTTCATGCCAAATGACACTGCTGGCAATGGCTTCCCAAATCCAAATTAGGGGACTACCACTTTATTGTTCTTTTACAACGGATCCGGTCGTTTCTGGTTTCATTCCACGGTCACGCTCTTGGCCAGGTTGCGGGGTTTGTCCACATCGCAGCCACGCGTGACGGCGATGTGATAGGCGAACAACTGCAGCGGCACGGCGGCCAGAATCGGATAAATCGGTTCCAGCGCCTTCGGCAGATAAATCACGTCGTTGGCCACCTTCTTGATTTGTTTGTCACCTTCGGTGGCCAGCGCGATGATGGGGCCTTTGCGCGCGCGAATCATCGCCAGGTTCGCCATGGTCTTGTCATACATCGAATCCTGCGGCACAAGGAAGACTGTCGGCGTCTTCGGATCAATCAACGCAATCGGGCCATGCTTCATTTCCGCTGCCGAATAGCCCTCGGCGTGGATGTAGGAAATTTCCTTCAGCTTGAGCGCGCCTTCGAGCGCAATCGGGAACGTGTAGCCGCGACTGAGGAAAAAGAAATCGTCGGCCTTCGCGTATTTGAGCGCGAGCTTCTTCAACGCGTTGTCCTGCGCGAGGATGGATTCGAGTTGTTTCGGCACGGCTTCGAGCGCGTGCAGAATTTCCAACGCCCGGCGGGCGGAAAGATTTCGCATCCGGCCCAGATGCACGGCCAGCAATGAAAGAATCGTGAGCGTGGAAACGAAGGCTTTGGTCGAGGCCACGCCGATTTCCGGGCCGGCGTGCATGTAAATGCCGCCGTCGGATTCGCGTGCGATGGAACTGCCGACGACGTTGACGATGGCCAGCGCACGATGGCCGCGGCGTTTGGCTTCGCGCAACGCGGCGAGCGTGTCCGCCGTTTCGCCGGATTGCGAGATGACGAGCAGCACGGTGTTTTTTTCAAGCGGCGCGTTGCGATAACAAAATTCGTGCGCGAACTCGACTTCGACCGGGATTTGCGCCAGTTCCTCAATCAAATACTCACCCACGAGCGCCGCGTGCCAGCTCGTGCCGCTGGCGGCGATGACAATGCGGTCAATCGAGCGCAACTCGGCGGACGTCAAATTCAGGCCGCCAAACCTGGCGGTTGCGCCTTCCTTGTCCACGCGGCCGCGCAGGGCGTTTTCCACGGTGCGCGGCTGCTCGAAAATTTCCTTGAGCATGAAATGCTCGTAATCACCGCGCGCGGCGTCCTCCTGGCTGAATTCCAGCTTGCTGATCTGGACGTTGGCGGTGTCGGTGCCGAGATTCAAAACGTCGAAGCGCTCGGGCGTGACCGTGGCTACGTCGTAATCGTTGAGGTAAACGACTTTTTTCGTGTGGGCGACGATGGCATTGGCGTCACTGGCCAGAAAATTTTCGCCGGTGCCGATGCCGATGATGAGCGGCGAACCGCGCCGCGCGCCAACAATGGTTGTGGGCTGCTCCGCGCAAATCACCGCGATGCCGTAGGCGCCGATGACTTCGCGGAGCGCGTCACAGACGGCTTGCGTCAGCGGATTGGAACCATTCCTCGGCTCGCGGGGACGCTCGCCCCCCCCGTTTTTCCCGCGCCGTTTCTCGTAATAATCGCCAATCAAATGTGCGAGCACCTCGGTGTCCGTGCCGGATTTGAATTTATGTCCGGCGGCGAGCAGTTTTTGTTTGAGCGCGTCGTAATTTTCGATAACGCCGTTGTGGACAACGGCGATTTTGCCGGACTGGTCGAGGTGCGGGTGGGAATTTTCGTCGGAAGGCGGACCGTGCGTGGCCCAGCGCGTGTGGCCGATGCCGAGATTTCCCGCGGCGGGTTCCGATTTCAAAAGGCGCGCGAGGCCCTTGTCAATTCTTCCAACTTTTTTGCGGACGAGCAGGCCGCCGCCGCACACCACGGCTACGCCGGCGCTGTCGTAGCCGCGATATTCCAGCCGCCGCAAACCTTCAAGCAGGATGGGCGAGGCCGCTTTTTTACCGACGTATCCAATGATGCCGCACATAGTTTTTTAACCGCTGATTACGCGGATTTCGCGGATTGAAAATTAATAATCTGCGTCATCCGCGTCATCCGTGGTTTCATTTGCAATTCAAAATCCAATCCGCCGCGCCGGCCAAATCGTCCACGACCACGGCGCGCGTCAGTTTGTTCGTCTCCGCGCGCTCCAATTCCGCGCCATAGCCGGTCCGAACCAGAATGCTTTTTTTCACGCCCGCGTTCCAGCCGCATTCCAAATCGGCCAGCTTGTCGCCAATCATGTAACTTTGTGCCAGGTCCACGCCAAATTCGTCGCGGGCGTCGAACAAAAACTGCGGCGACGGCTTGCGTCCGCGGCCCGGCTGGCCGGGCGCCTCAGGCGCGATGTAAATTTTTCCGAACCGCACACCGTCGCGCGCCAGTTCGCAGCAAAGATGCTCGTTGACGCGCTTCACGTCGGCAAGCGTGAAGTAACCGCGCCCAATGCCGGACTGGTTCGACACAATAAACAGTTTGAATCCGGCGTCGCCCAGCCGCTTCAACGCCGCCGCCACCCGGGGGAGGAATACCACATCCTCGACGCGGTGCAGATAATTCCTTTCCTCAATCAACACCCCGTCGCGGTCGAGAAAAACAGCCCGGTTCATCGGGGGGATTGTGAATTCATCGTGCCGCAAAGAAAATTAAATTTTTTCATCCGCCGATTTACCATCGGAAAGTGTTCTTGAAATCCGTCGGGTATTTGTTCATCCTTTGGGGTGAATCTTCGTGATTCGCAGTCAACCATTAGAAAGAAACGGACATGCTAAAAGGCAGATTGGGTATTTTGGTCGGTGGCGGTCCGGCGCCCGGTATCAACGGCGTCATCGCGGCGGCCACCATTGAAGGTATCAACCAGGGTTTTGAAGTCATCGGCTTTCGCGACGGCTTCAAATGGCTTGCGTCGGGGGACGCGCCGCAGTGCCGGCCGCTTACGATCCGCGACGTGCGGGACATTCATTTGCGCGGCGGCTCCATCCTCGGCACGGCGCGCACCAACCCCACGAAATCCGAAACCAGCATGCAAAACGTGCTCAGCTCATTCAGAAACATGGGCATCACCGACCTGGTGACCATTGGCGGCGACGACACCGCGTTTTCCGCCAGCCAAGTGGCCAAGCGCAGCAGCGGCGCCATCCGCGTCGCGCACGTGCCCAAGACGATTGACAACGATTTGCCGCTGCCCGGTTCGACGCCGACGTTCGGTTTTGAAACCGCGCGGCACAACGGCGTTCACATTGTCCGTAATCTGGCCGAGGACGCCCGCACCACGTCGCGCTGGTACCTCATCATTAGCATGGGACGTGCGGCGGGGCATCTGGCACTCGGCATTGGTAAGGCGGCGGCGGCTACGCTCGTCATCATTCCGGAGCAATTTCACAGCCGGCAGGTCACGGCGGATGAAGTTTGCGACATCATCATCGGCTCCATTGTCAAACGCCGCGCCGAAGGCTCGCAATACGGCATCGTCATTCTCGCCGAAGGGCTCATCGAAGCGATGGGCGAACAGGGGTTGGTCAAGGCGCTGCCTGAAGGACAATTGGAACGTTACGGCAAGGTCATCCGCGACGAGCACGGCCATTTGCGCCTCGGCGAAATCGAATTTGGCCGCCTGATGAAAGATCTCCTGGCCGCGCGCCTCGAAAAGCTCGGCATCAAAATGACCTTCATTGACAAGGACCTCGGCTATGAACTCCGCTGTGCCGACCCGATTCCCTTCGACGCCGAATACACGCGCGACCTCGGCTATGCCGCGGTGAAATTTTTGCTCTCGCCCGATGCCGAAAAATACGGCGCCATCATCAGCGTCGTGGATGGCAAGATGATTCCGCTGCCGTTTGACAAAATGATCGACCCGAAGACGGGCCGCATGCAAAACCGCCGCGTCAACGTGGACGGCGAAGCCTACGAATGCGCCCGCGCTTACATGATTCAGCTCGAACGCGAGGATTTTGAGAACGCCAAGCAACTCGCCAAGCTCGCCGCCAACGTCTCGATGAAGCCGGAGCAATTCCGCGCCCGCTTCGGCTATCTCGTCGGCTTGAAGTAAGATTCATAAGAACCAAAACAGCGGCAGGACATTCCCTGCCGCTTTTTGCGCACTTAACCGGTTGGAACAAACCGGTTTTCCCGGCATCCCATTCATTGAAGTGGCGCGTCAACTGATCGTGCGTTAAGCTGGTTTATGTTTATTGTTGGACTTGGGGTTGCCGCGCCGCCGCAGCGTTACGCGCAACGCGAATGTTGGGATGCACTGCAAAATTCCGCGCCGTTCACACGACTTGCACCGCGTTCGCGTGCCATCCTAAAAAAAGTTCTCTGCGGCGAGAATGGCATCACCTCGCGCCACCTGGCACTCGATCCGCTGACGGAGGCGTTTGATTTGACGCCGGACGCACTACAAGCGCGGTTCGCCAAACACGCACCCACACTTGCCGTCGAGGCTGCGCAACGCGCCTTGCAGGATGCGGACTGCACGCCTGCGGAAATTGACGCCGTGCTCATCAGCACCTGCACCGGTTATTTGTGTCCGGGACTCACGAGCTACGCCGGCGAACGGCTTGGCCTGCGCCCCGACGTTTTCACCCTTGATCTGGTCGGTCAGGGTTGCGGTGCGGCGTTGCCCAATTTGCGCGCTGCCGAGGCCATTCTCGCCGCCAATCGCGCCAAAAAGGTTTTGTCCGTCTGCGTCGAAGTTTGCAGCGCGGCGTTTTACCTCGATGACGACCCCGGCGTGCTCGTCAGCGCCTGCTTGTTCGGTGACGGCGCGGGCGCGGCGGTGCTCGCCTCCGAACCGCAATCGAACCGGCGGCGCGTCGAATGGAAGTTCGGTTCATCCCGTCTCGCGCCCGACAAACGTGATACGTTGCGATTTGGTCATAAAAACGGGATGTTGCGGAACATGTTGTCGCTGGAAGTTCCGCAAATTGTCGGCGACGAGGCGGCCAAACTTTTGTCCGGCACGCTAACCTTGGCAGGTGTGAAACGCGACCAGGTGGTCGGCTGGATCTTTCACACGGGCGGACGCGATGTGTTGCTGGCGTTGCGCGACAAGCTCGGTTTGACCGAAGCCGATGTGCGCCACAGCGCCGCCGTTCTGCGCGAATTTGGCAACGTCAGCAGTCCGACCGTGCTTTTTGTGCTCGAACGCGCCTTGCATGACGCCGTGCCGGACGGATTGTGGTGGATGTCGTCGTTCGGCGCGGGCTTCAGTTGCCACGGCGCTTTGCTCGAAGTGGGGAACTGATGTGAATTGCGTGTTACGTCAAGTATCGGCCGCCGAATGCGTGCTTGACGCAATACGCAACACGGAACATGCGATGAAACGCATCGTCCAACCTGAACTGCTCGACGCGTTGCCGCCGGACGACCCGCGTGCCGTGCGCTCCCGCCGCGACCTCCGCCGTGTCAACGCGTGGATGCGCAATCACGCAATCATGGCGAAGGCATTGCAAACCGCCGTGAATGGGCGTGCGCCAAAACAAATCACCGATCTTGGCGCGGGTGACGGCCATTTTCTCGTGCGCGTCGCAAAAAAAATTTCTCCCCGCTGGCCGGACGTGAATGTGACACTCCTCGACAACCAGAAGGTCATGGGTTTGCAAACACTGGCATCGTTCCCGCCGCTCGGCTGGCGGGCGGAGGTGGTTGCGGCGGACGTTTTCGACTGGTTGCCCACCGCTGCGAGACTGGATGTCGTCGTCGCAAATTTATTCCTCCATCATTTTAACGGCGCGCGGCTGGCGGAATTATTTCGTGCCATCGCCAGCCGCGCGCGTTTGTTCGTTGCGATTGAGCCGCGCCGCGCGTCCTGGCCGTTGTTCTGTTGCCGGTTGCTTTGGGCGATTGGCTGCAGTTCCGTCACGCGGCACGACGCGGTCGTGAGCGTGCGCGCGGGATTTTCGAGCAACGAACTTTCGGCGCTGTGGCCGGCGGACAACGGTTGGCAATTAACCGAGCGCCGCGCGGGATTTTTCAGCCATTTGTTTGTCGCGCGGCGAATGAATTGAACGGCATGGCGGCGAAACCCATCACGATTGTCGGCGGCGGATTGGCCGGGTTGACGCTCGGCATCGGCCTGCGCCGGTGCGGTGTGCCGGTGACCGTGTGGGAGGCTGGGCATTACCCGCGCCATCGCGTTTGCGGCGAATTCATCAGCGGTCGCGGCCAGGAAACGCTCTCGCGGTTTGGCTTGCGCGAATTGCTCGAGCGCGCGGGCGCGGTGAATGCCGGCACTGCGGCTTTCTTTTCGGCAACGCAATCCACCCCGCCACGATCACTGCCGGCGCGCGCGATCTGCCTTTCGCGTTTCACGATGGACCACACGCTCGCCGTTGAATTCCGCCGGCTCGGCGGCGAATTGCTGGAAGACCAACGCCGGCGCGCTGAGGATTTCGGCGAAGGAATTGTCCGCGCCACGGGGCGGCGCACGCAAACGGAGGAAAACGGTTCACGCTGGTTCGGTCTGAAAGCGCATGCGCGCAACGTTTCGCTGACCGCCGATCTGGAAATGCACGTTTCACCACGGGGCTACGTCGGCTTGTGCCGGGTCAACGGCGGCGCGGTGAACGTTTGTGGATTGTTCCGGCGGCGCGCGGGTATGAACGATTCACCGCAAAAATGGCGCGAATGGCTGCGTGGACAAACCGGTTCACCGCTGAGCCGGCGGCTGGCTGCGGCGGAATTCGATGAAAGCTCGTTTTGTGCGGTGGCCGGAATTTCGTTGCGACCGCAACGCGCCGCGACACGTGCCGAATGTTGCGTCGGCGACGCCATCACGATGATTCCGCCCGTGACCGGCAACGGGATGTCCATGGCGTTCGAATCCGCCGAGCTGGCCGTCGAACCATTGGCCGCATGGAGTCATGGGGAGATTTCATGGACGCAGACCCGGCAAACGCTGGCCCGCCGGTGCGACGCCGCGTTTGCGCGACGGCTCGCGTGGGCAAAATGGCTGCAGCGGATGATGCTCGCGCCGTCGCTGCAAAACGTCCTCGTCCGGTTCGTCTCGCGCAGCGAATGGTTTTGGCGAACAGCATTTGAACGGACACGCTGATTTTGCCAGACTCGCGCCGTGAAACCACTCGCTGATTGCCGGCTCTATACTTTCGTGGACACGGCCTACTTGCATGGCCGCGCGCCGGAAGTCGTGGCGCAACAACTCTGTGACGGCGGCAGCGATTTGATCCAGCTTCGCGCCAAAAAATCCACGCCTGACGAAATCCGGCGCATGGCGGAAAAAATTCTGCCCATCACCAAACGCGCGAACGTCGGCCTCGTTATCAACGATTACGTGGACATCGCCGACGACCTCGATGCGGAATTTTGTCATTTGGGGCAGGAAGATTTTTTTGACGCCGGACACAGGCACGTTATCGAATTGTGGAGCATGGAGCGTGTAGTACGGATTGGTTTATCAACGCATTCTCCCGAACAAGCGAAGCGCGCGCTTGCTGCCGGTGCGGATTACCTCGCCATCGGGCCGGTGTTTGCGACGGGCACGAAGCCAACCGCGGAACCCGTGACCCTCGACTACGTCCGCTGGGCGGCGGCGAACGCGACCGTCCCGTGGTTCGCCATCGGCGGCATCAACCTGAAAAATCTCGACGACGTGCTGGCGGCGGGGGCACAACGCATTTGCGTTGTGTCCGCGATTCTCAACGTGCCGGATGTCCTGAAAGGCTGCGCGGAATTTCGGCGCCGATTGGCATAGGAACGTGGCCCGACTCTCCGTGCAGGTTCTCCGGCGAGCGCTGACAACTTCCCAACGGTCTCTGGCAGTCTCCCGAATGGACAACGGCCGTCTCGTTTTGGCCACCGGCGATGTCCCGGCGATTGCGTTCGCATTATTAGCACAATTCGTCGCTGCCCGCTTAAACGGCGCTCGCAGAGCGCCGCTACAGCGAAAAAGTTTGAAACCATACCACTACCGCTTAAACCGAAAGGTTGCCGACGCGATGAGGGCTGCGTAGCATCGCGCCGTCGGGAACGAATGCATCCTCAAACCGGTAAAATGATCTTGGGACATCTCCCAAAGAGTCGCGTTGGAACTGCAGTCCTTCTGGTCGTCCTTTTTATCGGCACGACCGGCATTGGTGCGAGGGCGGCAACGTCAAAACAACAGTCCCTCGATCAATGGCGGAATCTCACGTCGCCCACGGCGGAAGCGCCGCGGGTTTTCGTCAAAGGCGATGAGGTTCGATTCTATTTCCACAACAGAACCAACGAGATGGAATTCAGCGCCGATTGGAGCCCCCTGCGTGTTCCGACCGAAGGTTACAAGGTCAACTCCGCGCTGATTCGGTGGAAACAGAATCTTCCCCATCTGCCGGAACTCGACAAGCGCGGCTGGCGCGAGGCAACGGTCATCGCCGGAGCGGAGTGGCACCACCTCGCCACGAATTTGCTGGAAGCCCTGACGCCAAAATCCTCCGGGCACGGCGCGTATTACCAGGCGTTTTTCTCGGACCGCATCTTGTATCGGGACGCGCAAGGTGTCGCGCACTTTGCGCTTGAGGGCGAACAGCCCGGCGGGGTGATCATTGATCATCGCTATTCGATTGAAGAAACCCTCGACGTCCTGTCCCGGCGCATCGAGGAGCATTTGGTCCGGGATCATCCGGGCAACTCGCTTTTCCTGATCATGGCCCCGAATGCCAGCCGGTTCACGGAGCCGCTGCTGCTCGACCGGCAACGGCGCCGATGTGTCTGGCTGTCGCAGGCGGCCCTTTATGACACCACCGAACGCGGATTCGGGTTCGCAAATTCCGCCCGGGGCTTTGGCGCGTTCCTTTTTGAAAGCCACGGTCTGGCCCTCATCAAAAATCCCGTTTCCAGCGCGGCGCGTCTGGCGGATTTGGGTCTTGAGACTGGTGTCCTGTTGCTGCGATTCCCGCTGCCCAAGCCCACAACCGAAGTCCCCGCGCTCGCGCATACCAATGGCATGGACCTCGGCGAGTGGGAAAGATGGCTCAATCGCTACACCGGCACCCGCCTGGAAGACGGTTCACTCCGCCTGCTCATTGACGGCGACCGGTTTTACTCGCGGCTCCGGCAGGCAATCGCGGAAGCCACCAACCACGTCTCTATAAACATTTTCATCTTCGACCGGGACGACGTGGCCGTCTCCATGGCCGATGAACTCAAGCAGCGCTCGTCCAAGGTGCGGGTCCACGTGATTCTCGACCAGATGGGCAGCCTCGCCGCCGGACTGGCGCCGCCCGCCACGCCCATGCCGGAGGATTTTATCATGCCTTCCTCGATCACCTCCTATCTCCGGAACGATTCCCGCGTCCGCGTGCATCCTTTTCTGAACCCGTGGTTTTCGACCGATCACCAGAAAATTTACCTCGTGGACGGCACGCACGCGTGGGTGGGCGGCATGAACCTCGGTCGCGAATACCGCTACGAGTGGCACGACCTGATGTTCGAACTGGAGGGGCCGGTCGTGGCCTCCCTCGAGCGGGAGTTCCGGCGCGATTGGGCGCACGAAAGTCTCCTCGGTGATTTTGCCTACACCGCCGCGCTGCTCACTTCGCCGAAAAAGCCCGCGGCGGCCGCCGCGCCGGACCGCTGGATCAAAGTCCGCCGCCTGCCCACGCGGACCGGCTGGAAACCCTTCAGCAACGCGGTGCGTGGCGCGTTGCGCCGGGCGCAGAGTTACATTTATGTCGAGAACCCCTATCTCTTCGACAAGGGCGTGATTGCGGAACTGGTGGAGGCTCACGGGCGCGGTGTGGATGTGCGGGTCGTGATGCCGCGCGTCAATGACTTCAAGACCGGCGGCCGCAGCAATTTGATCGTCGCCAACTATCTCCGCCAGCACGGCGTGCGCGTTTATTTTTATCCCGGAATGACCCACGTCAAAGCGCTGCTCGTTGACGGCTGGGCCTGCCTCGGTTCCGGCAACATGACGCATCTAAGCCTCGACTGGTCCCAGGAACAAAACATCGCCACCTCCGACCCGGCGTTTGCCGCGCGCTTGAAGCACGATCTGTTCGAGGAAGACTTCGCCCGTTCCTACGAACTCGACCAATCCATTTCCGTGGACTGGGTGGACTTCATGGCCGACACCGTCCTGGAAGGCTTTTGAAACCCAGTTGTGCCTGCGTTGACGCCGGCGCGATGCCGTTAGTTGAGGGCGGAAAGTTGAGAGTCAAGCGGCAAGGCGGGGCGTCGGCGATACTGGACGCGCCGGATGCGGCCAAGGAGTGTGCGGAATTCCGGTGGAGGTTGAAGTAGGCAGGAGCGCGGGCGGCTCGCCCGCATGTTCAACTTGCAGGCGGACCGCCCGCCCTCCGATGATAGGCGCTGCTAAAAATCCATTCCTCCGCCGATTTCACCAACCCGGCTTTCACGGGATTGTTTTCAAGGTAGCGTACAGCTTTGCGGAAATGTCCTTCATCGCGAATGAAGCGGTCGAAATACTCGGCCTGCCAAAAATCGCCCGAACGTTTGAGCAGACGATTAGCGGCTTTGCCGGTGTAAGATTTCCAACCGTGCAAAATTTCAGGCAGCGGAATTTGCGAAATTTCAATCAGCGCGTGAACGTGATTGGGCATCACGACCCAGGCCAGCAGACGATAGCGTGATCCGTCAAAATGCAACAAATTCTCCTGAACCAGCGCCGCAATTTCCGGTTGTCGCAAACAACACTCGCCGTAGCCTGAATCCAGATACGCCTCGACTTTAATCCGCCGTTCACGCTCGTCCTCAAGCGCCAGCAACGCTTCCCATTCGTGCCGTCGACTCGCGGGCATTGCATCTTGCAGTCGGTAGGTAATCATTTGCCGGACACCCGGCGCGTCGAAATGCGGCAGATAACCGCGCGAATACCAGCCGCGAAAACCCAGCTTCTCGGCGTCGGCGGACAAAGGTTCCGTCCAAGCGCGTTTGTCACGGATGAACTCTCGGATATTGCGTTTCGTTTCCATTTGGAGCGCGGACGGCTCGTCCGCGTGCTCAATTCGCGGGCGGGCCGCCCGCGCTCCTATTCGCCGCTGCCGCACATCTTCACAAACTCCGCTTCGTTCAAAATCTTGACGCCGAGCTTTTGCGCCTTGTCGAGTTTGGAACCGGCTTCTTCGCCGGCCAGAACAAAATCGGTTTTCTTGCTCACGCTGCTACTGACCTTGCCGCCGAGGGATTCGATTTTGGCCGTCGCCTCCTCGCGCGTCAGTGTCGGCAGCGTGCCGGTGAGAACAAACGTTTTCCCGGCGAACGGACCCGTCCCGCCGGGGCGGGATTGGTAAAGTTCGGATCGAAAATTCAGACCAGCCTCGCGCAAGCGCTCGATGAGCTTTTGATTCCACGCGTTGCCGTGCCATTGCATGAGGCTTTGGGCGATGACGTCGCCGATGTCTTCGGCCTCCATCAATTGCTCCGCGCTGGCGGTGAAAATATCGTCGAGGGTCGCAAAATGCTTCGCGAGGGACTTCGCCACACCGGCGCCGACGTGCAAAATGCCGAGGCCGAACAGCAGCCGCCACAAATCTCGCGATTTGCTGGCGGCGACGGCGTCGAGGAAATTTTTCGCGGATTTTTCAGCCATGCGTTCGAGCGCGGCGACTTGCTCCAACTTGAGCAAGTACAAATCAGCCACGTCATGCACGAGATCATTTTTGACGAGTTGTGCGACGAGCACTTCGCCGCCGCCTTCGATGTCCATCGCGCCGCGCGAGCACCAGTGTTCGAGTCGTCCACGGACTTGCGCCGGGCAATCAGGATTCACGCAGCGCCAGATCGAGCCTTCTTCCTCGTCCGCGCCTATTTCCTTGGCGACCTTCGAGCCGCATTCGGGACACATTTTTGGGAAATGAAAACTTTTCCCGCCGCCGACACGCTTTTTCAAAACCACACTGACGACCGCCGGAATGACTTCACCGGCTTTTTCGATGACGACGGTGTCGCCGATGCGGATGTCCTTTTCGCGGATGTAATCCTCGTTGTGCAGCGTGGCGCGGCTGATGGTGCTGCC
>JBEKMU010000040.1:0-21843 GCA_049523555.1 Verrucomicrobiota bacterium
CATGGAGGTCAAATTGTTGCCCGTCAGGTGCGAATCCGGCACCCGGACGCCGATGACGCGCTCGCAATAGAGCAGCAGTTCAACCAGCGCAAAGGAATCAATGCCGGCGTGGGCCAGCGGGCTGTTTTCGTCAAAATTCGCTCCTTCGACGACGAAATTGGTTCGCGCAAACTGACAGAGCTGCGCGGCGATGGTCTTGGGGTCCTTCTCTGAGGTCATTGCTGAGTTTGGTCGGTGACGAAGTGGCGGTCGTTTGCGACCGCAACGACAGAGGCTGCTGGCGAAAAAGCCGGTTGGTATCCGCACCCGGCCATCACGCAAGCGACGAAGCAGTGATTGGAGTCAATGCTCATTTCTATGAGTATGACCCGACCCGAAATGGCGTCAAGCATGGAAGCTCGAAAGCCGTCGCCGGGAGCGAATCTCAGTTTTTGCGCATTAGCTCGCGGAGCGAGAATTGACGATAGCCGTGGGATTTATCCCACGGAAATGCGATTCCACAACGTTGCGTCGCGGAGCGACGCTTGAAATCACGCTTTGTCTGTGTTTTCAACCGTCGCTCCTCGACGGTGGCCTTTTGGGCTGTTTACCGTGACTTGAAAGTCACCGCTACCATCACAAGGTCGCTCCGCGACCAGTTCCAAAACACAGTTGCGTCCGGTCGCCGGCATTATGTACTTGCCCGGTGTCACGGCGTCGGAACATGCTGTGAGGTATGGCGGCGTCTGTCCCAAAACAAATTGAAGTTCCTGCCCTCCCTTCCAAAGCGAAGGAAATAACGATTAAAATCGTGGCCTTGACGGCGCTGACGCTGGCGTTGGGTTTTGCCCAGGGCTGGGCTTCATCCCGGTATTACAGGCCTGATCACGTCGCCGGTTTTCACATGGGCATACTGCACGGAATGTTGATGCCCGCCGCGCTGCCGGGTTTGTTGATGGGAAATAATCTGCCGATTTACGCGCCAAACAATTCCGGCCGGACCTACAATATCGGCTTCGCGGTGGGTGTTAATTGTTGCGGCACGCTTTTTTTTGGCATCAGCTTCTGGCGCCCGCGCAAGCGATAACATGGGAGTGTGGAATGCGGAGTGCAGAGTGCGGAACGCAGTTGGTCGCGCGGCGTCATCATTCACTCCGCGTTCCGCACTAATAAAGCCCGCCGCAAAAAATTTCCATCACGCTCAGCGTTCCTCCTCCCCAATAGCAACTTGGGGGGAAACTGAATTTTCTTTGTTCCCGGTCATAAATCAGTTTGACCGGATGGGCCGGAATGTTCGGGTCGTACGCCTCAAATTCCATGCTTTGCTCCGACTCCGTCAATCCATACAGCACGATTCCGTGATTGATCGTGATGCGCGGAAAGCGAAACAGATGCACGAGGGTAAGGCCGCGTTTGGGCAGCGATTGTTTCAATTGTCGAGCCATCTTTTCCTGGTGCCGGCGCGTGATCCGGAAAATCATGCGCCAGTGGCTCCGCAAAAAATAGGATTGCCAGGGGCCGCCCAATTCCGCCTTGAGCAGCGGTTCGTGCGCCCGACTGAACGAACGCAAGCCGTCGTAGCCGGGGACCGCCACCCGTTCCGATTCCGTGCACGCCCGGCGCGGATTCCGGGCGACGACCTCACGGATGATTCGCCGGTAAACTTCCGGTTCCACCGGCGGCAATCCTGGCTCAAAGCGGGCGTGATAAAAAAACTGCCGTGTCGAACGCACCATCACGAAACAACGATGATAATAGGTGGGCGGCGGGTTGGAACGGAAGGTGGTCATCGCCCCGGTCACCGGATCAAAATGGTATTGCCACACCAATTCGTGTGGAAACGCGAAGGTGTCGCGTTCGAACCGGAAAGTGCGGACGGCTTGTCTTGGTGGCGCCATTATTTTACTCGGAAAGTAACTATCAACGTTTGGAAAAGCCAGACTGGAAGCGCGGCAGAAGCGATGTGCGTGCAACGTAGCGCAGGTAATCATATCACAATTTGTGACATGTTCCGGCCACAAGGCGAACTGTGACGAGTGACACGTGACAAGTGACGGGAAAACCGATAGTCGCCACCGGGCCGCCAAGATTCACCGTGCGACTGGCAGCAATTGGCAGCGGTGCAAACCGCCCGTCCGCCTTCAACAAAGCCAGATCATTGGCCGCATCCACCTGCACCACCTTGTCGGAAATCGTTGGCCCGGCAGCAGTTTCTATTATCAATCTAGCTCCTGCTATTTAAGAAAAAAGCGCCGCCTCAATCTCATTGAATTTATAACCATCAAATGAAACCAGTTTTTTTTGTCCCCAAACGCTTTTTGCGGACACATCAATACCAAATGGTAGAACCCACTCATTACTTAACAACGCATTATGCGTAAATCTGCAATGGTCTAGCACAGATTTACGAAAGTGAAATGCCTTGTCGGAGTTGTTAAAGATAAAAAACACATTCGCAGCAACTGGTCTGACCCAGTTGAGATTTGGACAGTTTGAAAGGCCTGTTTAACCTTATGCAAATGAACCCAAATCCACCCGTCAAGAGCGGACGACGCAGCCGCGTTTCCACCGAGCAAAAGCTCTCCGTCCTCCAGCAATGGCAGGCGGGCACGCCGGTGGCTGAACTGTGTCGCCTCCACGGGCTGAAAGCCAACGCCATCTATCGCTGGAAGAAACAACTGGATCATCCCAAACTGAATTCAGGAAAAGAGTCCGTTACAAGTGCGGAATTCAGAGTGCGGATTGCGGAATACGCGACAAGTCCGTCTTCTTCCGCCTTGGGGGATGCGACAAGTCCACCCGTTTCCAATGCGGAATTCGGATGGTGGAATCATCCCGCTAAAAATAACGAGCCGACTCATCCCGCATTGCGGGACCGCTAGCCAAAAAAACTTTTACGCCGCCGCCAATTCAGCTCGCGCCAGCGCAGCCTCGAAGACACTCAGCAATTTTTCTTTCTGGCGGACAACGGCGACCGCGGGGTCAAGTTTCTTTTCCAACGCCAGCCCGGACCGCGGCTCGGTCAGGCGCAGGATGCGCTCGCCGTTCAGCAGCTTGATCAGGTCAAACTGAATTTTGTCGCGGTCAACCATAAAATCATTCTCCACTAAATCCGTGAAATTGCAACATCCGGTTCAGGTTAGTCAAAGAGGCATTACCCCAACGTTCGTGCGCGGCGCGGGCGGCGCGCTCAAAATCCGCCTCATTGAAATCCATCACGCCGGCGGGAGGATTGGCAAGTGCGACGGAGGCGGCTTCGAGAATTTCATGATACAGCGTGATGGACAATTCTTCCTCGCTCAAACGGGAGCGGATGAGCAAACGAAATTCGCGGGCAATGGCACTCGTTTGCGCAATCGCTTCGCGCCCTATGGCATCCATGATTGGCACGTCGGTCAATTCAATGTCCTTGATAATGAACCCGCCCTGAAGCCGGAGATTTTTGAATTGTTGGATCTCAATCACAGTGAAAATCAAACGTCACTTCACCCTTGTCGTCCATCCCAAAATGGTTTCAGGCAACGGGGTGAACTTCTGCGACCATCCCGGTTGCCGTGTTATTTCGCGCCGCTCAAGGTGAGTTGCGCGGACAGCACCCTGGTGTTCGCGATGTAGGCGGAAACCTCGGCTTGAATCAAGGAACCCAAACAGCCGGTGATGGTGGCTTCGATTCGTAGGGTGTCGCCGGGCCGGGCCGAGCCGAAGATTTTGACGGAGCGCAGCGCGGTCAGTTTCAGTCGTGGCCATTTTGGGTTGGCCGGGTCTTCCTGCGCCACCATGCCGGCCACTTGTGCGCCGGCTTCCACCAGGAGCACGCCAGGGAGAATCGGTTCGCCGGGAAGATGGCCGCGCAAATAAAATTCATCGCCGCGGACACGATATTCGCCCACGCCTTTCTTGCCCGGCGTCAGGCTCACCATCCGGTCCACGAACCGGAATTCCGGCCCGTGCGGCAGCGAATTCATGGCCAGTTGCAGAATTTCAGGCGTGGCGCTCATTGTTTCAAGGGTTCAACCACGGTGACATCCGTCGCCAGTTTCGCCTCGAACAGCCCGGGATCAATCGAACGGTTCATCACCACATTTGTGAAATCGTTCCGCAGGCTGGAGCCGTCGGCAAATTTCATCTCGGTGGCGGCGATGGTGAAATCATTCGTGTGAAAACCAATTACAATTTCGCTGATGAATTTACGGGCGGACTCACTTTTTGGCTGGAGCGTCATTTGCAGAATTGAATTTGTTTCCGCTGCCGATAACAGGCGAAAGCTTTTTTCCATGGTCACGCGGTCGCGCGGCAGGCTGGCGTCCAGCAGGGCCAGCGCGTCCTTGATCGGGCCGGACGGAACACCGTCGAGCGGATATTTTTCCGCCCGCTTGAACCGGGGATAGATGATGAGCAGTTGGTCCGGCTGGCGGAGCACGATGGTCTGCACCGGCTGGCCCAGCTCCCAGCGGAACTCGCCCGGCGTCACCCAAACTCTGCCGGTGGACACCAACGGCTGGTTCAATACTTTGAGGTGGCGCGTCTGAATGAAATCAGCGGACCAGCTTTGCAGATTGGTCTGCACCTCGAACCACTTGTCGAATTGCGCGTCCGAACCGGCACCCTGAGCAATCGAGACAGCCAGGGAGGCAGCCAGGCACAATGCAGCGAAGCTTTTGCTCGCGCTCTTCATCTTACTCTTGCTCTTAATCTTAATCGTATTCATCCCGGGCTGCGGGAAAAGATTACGATTATGATTAAGATTGAGATTGAGATTCAGAAACCCGAGCGCTTGGAGGAGCGACTCTACGCGTCCTTCGGCCAAATGGGAACGAATTGATACCATTGGTCAATATCTTTGCGAATTTCCGGCTCGAATGCACGCAGGATTTGCTGCGTCAATTCGCGCCGGGCCTCGCGATTGCCCAGCGCCTTGCGATCATACGTGAATTCCGGCAGCACCTTCACGGCGTAGCCGTTCGGCCGGCGGACGATGGTTACGCCAATCAGCGCGCACCCCGACGCCCGCGCCAATTCCGCCGCCGCCAGCGACGCTTCAAACGGGTGACCGAAAAAATCTATCGGGACACCGCCTCGGTCTGGCGGCCGGTCCAGCGATATCGCCAGGTCCGCTCCCGCCTGAAGTTGTTTGATGACCTCCACGAAAGCAAAATCGTCCTGGCCGATGACCAGGGTCTCAACCCCGCAACGTCGCCGCGACTCGATGCGCAGGTCGGTCAGGCCGTCGTCAGGTTCGGCCTGTGTGAGGATCGTCAGCCGGATGCCCAGTTCCGTCAGCAACAGGCCGCCATGTTCCCAATTGCCAAGGTGAAGCGTGATGAAGAGCGTGCCGTGTCCGCGTTGCCGGGCGGCGTGGATGATTTCCAGTTCGACCGGATTAGTCAGCCAGTTTTGCACCGGCACACCGCTCTCGACGCGCCATAAATCCACCATCTTCGCGGCAAATTTCCGATGAAGCCGGTGGGCGGCTTTTTCAGCCGCCGCCCGGTCGCCAGCAAAGACGGGCAGAAAATTCCGCACGACAATTTCGCATCGCTGCCGTTGCAATCGGAAATAGAACTCGGCCACGACCACCGCGAATCCCTTCACCAACCCAACCGGCAGGATTCGCACAATGACCAATCCAAGCCGCCACAAGCCGGCGCGATAAAATGCAGGTTGCGTGGTATTGTCGCCGCCTTCGGATTTCGGACTTAACAACAGCCACCAGGCAGGGAGCAAGAATACGGAGATCAACATGTTCGCGCCAATGCCCACCGCGCACACCTTGCCCAAGCCGGCCATGCCCGGATTGCTGGACCAAGCCAATGAACCGAACCCGGCCATGGCGGTACCGCCGCACAACATCAACGCCCGCCCGACGGAACGCCGGACCACGCTGAGATCACCGCCATGCCGGCGCAACGCCAGTTGAATGAAAATGGTGTAGTCCACGCCTGTGCCGAGCATCAGCGGCAGCGCCATCAGGTTCATCAGGTTCCAAGTCCAGCCTCCCACGACCATGATTGCCAGCAGGCACAGTCCGCTCAGGCACAACACCGCTACGCCCAGCAGGATTTCGATTGCCCGGCGGAAGGCAAACCAGAGCGATAGCAGCACGAGCACAACCATCGGCGTCACCACTTCCCACATTCTTGACTGCACGCGCTTCAGCGTCGCGTTGCCCAGCAATTCCCAACTGGAAAGCAACGCGCCGTTCTTTGCCAGACGTTTGGACAAGTTCGCCAGCGCCGCCGACTCGACCCGATTCGTCGCAGGATAAACCAAGCCCATCACCAGCCATTCGTCCGGTGTTCGTGTGACAAACCGTTTCAACAGCCACTGGCTCACGTGATTGGTTGGCCAGAACACACTCGTGCCGGCACCGGCGCGCGCCCATGTCCGCACCAGTTCCTCCGTCAACACGAGGGCGTTGGTATTGAAACCTTCAGCCAGCGCGGCGTCCCGCAGCAATGGACCCTTCTTCCCCAAGACCGCAGCCGTCGTCCGGTTGGCTGCCTGAAATTCAACACGCGGCCACAACGCGCTTGGCAGCAGATACCGGCCGATGACATGATTCGAAACTGCGCCGTCCAACAATTCATCGGCTTTGGAGAGACGCTGATAGACTTCAGCTTCATCCCGGCCGGAAATAATCACCCAAAGCGGCTGTGGCGGCAGGCCGAGTTCGGACGTGATTTCGTCCAGCGTTGTCTGTGCTTCGCCATGTTGCGGTTGCAGGGCGTTTCCGGTCCGATCCAATCCCGGCTGGCGGAAGCACAACACTGCGCACGCGCCGAGCAGAATCAAACTGGTCAATAGCAAGTTGGCGCGGTGACGAATTTTTCCCGCCGGCGCCAGTGTGGTCACCGGCGGTTGCTGCGGCGCAACGAAATAATTCCACCAACGAAACGGCGGTTGATTCGGACGCGGTTTTCGGCGTTCGGGAAACAGCGGTGGCAGATAAATCATCACCATCACCAGGGCCGATAAGCCGATGCCAATGGCGACCAACGTGCCCAGTTGTCCCAAGCCGGGCAGTCCGCCCAGGTTCAAAACCAGAAACGCGCTCATCGTGGTGATGGCCGCCCACAGAATGCTCGGCGCAATCGCGCGGCGGATTTCCGGCACCGTCATTTGCGGATGCGCGAGCGCTTCCTGGTAGTGAACCACGGCATAATCCACGGCCAACCCCAGCAGCACGGCGGCAAAGCCCAGGCTCACCACGCTGATGGTCCCCAACACCAGCCCGCCCAGCGCCAGTGTCGCGCCCAAAATCAGCATCAGCAACGCCAGCAGCCACAGCATCGGCCGCCAGCGCCGGTGCGTCAGCCAGAACAGCAGGGCGATGATAATGGAGGTCGCGCCCACCGAATGGCTCATGTCACGTTGCATGCTCGTGGCGATTTCCTCCACAAAAACCGGACGCCCGGTGTAACGGACCACGACGCCGTTCCAGTCTTCCTTCGTTGGCCCGGTCTGCAGACCGTCCACGACCGCATGGATGGATTTCAACCAACTCTCGCACGAACGGTAACTGCCCAAGTCCGCGGCGGATTCCATGTACAACAATCGGAACTTCCCGTCGGATGAAGCAAACATCTGTTGGCTCTGATCGGCTGAGAAGCTGGCCAGATTGGTCAGCGCCGGCATCGTCAGCAAATCGAAGGGATCGAACTCGCGCCGGGCCAGATCCATCGGCGACATGGAAGTGGCGAGCGCTTCCTTGGTCTGCTCCAGCGCGGACTTGAGCTCGCCGGGAGCCAGACGGTTGGTCAGAGCTTCAAACGATTCCGGCGGTTGATTGAACCACAGCCAGCCGAGCAATTCGCCCAGTTGCTCCGGATGTTCCATCCACGGCGGTTGCCAGGTCACCTCCGCGACCAGATTGGTTTGCTGCCGCAAACGGTCTGCCAGCGCGCCCGCTAGGCGTTCCGCCTGTTCGGCGTCCGGCGCGCGGAGGGCGATGACCAGTTCGCGCGCATTGGCGAAATGCTGCTGGTAAAGTTTGAGTCCCTGGACCGTCGGCTCGTCCGGCGGCAACAGGTCGAGGATGTCCACGTCGAAGCGCAGCCGCCACAGCCCGAGGCAGGCCGCCACCGCGAGCAACGCCCACCACCAGCGTTTCAGGAATGAACTCACGGTGACAGAAAGCCTTTCAAGGTTTCTCCGGTGCGCGTGTTTTCCAACCGCCAGCCGCCGTCCGGTTTGAGCTCAAAATGCAACGGTGGAGGAAGTTGTTTCCCGGCAAGGGCCGCGGGCAGATAAAGCCAGGCAAAACGGGCCGGCCCCGGCGCGCGACCGGCGAAACCCATCTGCCGTTGCGGAAACCGTATCAGCCAGCGGGTGGGAGTGGTCTGGACAAACACCAACGACAACGGCGTTTTATCGAACTGGATGAGCGAGCGGCCGTCCGCGTCGCTGGCCAGCACAAGGTCGCCGCCGAATTCCGGCAAACCGCGTTCAGGCCGCCAGAGCGCCTGGCCTTGTTGGACGTGCCAGCCGGGACCGGAAGCCGTGAACAGACTTTGGGTGGTCGTTTGGCAGCCGCAGGAAATCATGAGCACGGCCAGCCAGACCGACCAGAGGGAAAAGCGAGGCAAATGACTTTCGAATGACCACATGCGACGGCGGCTATTGTTGTGGAAGCCCGATGGTTGTCAACGCTTCACCAGTGGCGCTTCGCATGACGCTTCCTTTTCCACCAGCCGGCTGGAATTTCGTATTTGACGGCGGCGGCTGAAAGGGCGAAAAGAAGCTTATCCATGACATTGAAACGCTGGGTTCTCTGGTTGTGCATCGTGGCGCTGGTAATCAGCGAACTGCTCCTCTTTTCGGCCAATCAACATAAAAACGCGGCCCAAGCCGAAGCGCGTGACGCCAAACAACAGATCGAGCAATTGCGCGCCGAGTTGGATCAAGGCAAAACTTCCAACGCCGAGGCGCAAAATGCGGAAATCGCCCGCCTGCGCAGTGAAAACCAGGACCTGCTCCGCCTGCGCAACGAAGTCCACCAGTTGACCGAAACGAATCAGCAGTTGGTCCAGCTGTTGAAGGCCGCGCGCCTCGTCGTGCAACAGCAGCAGGAGCAGTTGCAGGCATGGCAGGTGGACGCAGTCGCGGTACAACAAGCCCAGCGCGCCGCCGCGGTGGCGGCACAACAACAGGCCCAGACCGAAGCCGCCCAGCGCAACGCCTGCATCAACAACCTCCGGCAGATTGACGCGGCCAAGCAGCAGTGGGCGCTGGAAAACAGCAAAACCGATGAAGCCGTTCCGGTCGCGCAGGATTTGCTGCCGTATTTGAAAGGCAATGTCTTCCCGGTTTGTCCCAGCGGCGGTACTTACACGATTAATGCCGCTGGCTTGCCGCCGACCTGCTCGGTTCCCGGTCACGTGCTGCCGCAATAGCCCGTTGTGTCACCGATGGCGGGTCAGCGGGTCAATGCGGGAAACACGCTGACGTGATGCATCTTTGGCTTTCATTTCACGGCCTGCGCGCTCTCCATGCCGGAAGAGGGCGTTTCCCGGCCAATCCGATTGGCCACCAGCATGCTGTGCGAAAAACTATTTATTTTGCTCCTCACGTCCGGAAGACAATCCGAACTGAATGAGCTTTTCCCGCAGCCTCATCCGGCCGATGCCCAGCCAGCGGGCGGCTTTGGATTGATTACCTTGCGCCAACTGTATGGCCTGCTTGAACAATTCCGGTTCCAGATCCGCGATCAGGCGCGAGTAGGCGTTTTGGATGTCGCCACTTTGCGCGCGGTTGAGCAGTTCAGCGATGTAAGCAGCGTGGGTTTGTTGGGAGGCGGCCACGGGTTTTCGGGTTTTGGCCAGCACCTGCTGCACGTGCTCCAGGCTAATGCCAAATGGCCGCGCTGACAGCAACGCCTGGCGGATGACGTTTTCCAGTTCGCGCACGTTGCCCGGCCACGGCTGGTTTTGCAGAAACGAAATGGCTTCGGGCTGGACGGAGGGAGAGTCGAGGCCGAGCTCTTTTCCATAGCGATGAATAAAGTATTTCGCCAATTGCGGAATGTCTTCCGTGCGTTTGCTCAACGGTGGTAGCGTGATGGTGATAACACTCAGACGATAGAACAAATCTTCGCGGAATTCTTTTTCCTTGATGGCGGTCTCCAGATCCCGATGGGTCGCGGCCAGCACCCTTACATCCACCGGGATGTTGGCTTCGCTGCCGAGCCGTTGGATGCAGCGTTCCTGGAGCACACGCAACAGCTTGCCTTGGGTGTTCGCGTTTAAATCACCAATCTCGTCAAGAAAGATGGTCCCGCCGTGTGCCTGCTCGAAACGACCGACACGCCGGGCTTGTGCGCCGGTGAACGCGCCGCGTTCATGACCGAACAATTCGCTTTCCAGCAAAGCATCCGGGATGGCAGCGCAATTGACGGCGATGAACGGTTTGTCCGCGCGAAGGCTGTGTTGATAAATCGCACGGGCAATAAGTTCCTTGCCGGTGCCGGTGGCGCCGCGAATCAGGACCGTGGTGGGCGTGGCCGCGACCCGTCCGATTTCCTTGTAGATCGCCTGCATCGCCCGGCTTTTGCCGATGATGGCCGATTGATCCGTCCGGGCCTCTCCCATCTCCACCGGTTCGGACATGAGCCGGCTGCTGGCGACGGCGGAAGCGACCAAATCAAGCAGTTCATCCGCTTCAAACGGTTTGAGCAGATAATCGCACGCTCCCAGCTTGGTGGCTTGGATGGCTGTCTCGGTCGTGCCGTGGGCAGTCATCAGGATGATCGGTTGCTTCGGTTTTGCGGCGTGGAGTTGGGCGACCAGGTCCAGCCCACCCAGGCCGGGCAGACGCAGGTCTGAGATGACGACATTATATTCTTTTTGACGCGCCAGGTCCAAGCCGGTGTCACCGCGACCGGCGGTTTCCACTTCATAGTCCTCTGCGCACAGCACCTTTTTCAAGGAGGCGGCGGTGCTGGCGTCATCTTCAATCAGCAGAATTTTGGGGTTCATGTTCATTAGCGTGCGGCAGGACGATGGCAAAGGTGGTGCCGCGATTGAGTTGGGTTTGGTAACGGAGTTCACCGCCGTGTTTCTCGACGATTCGCGCCGCAATGGGCAGGCCAAGTCCCGTTCCGCCCTCCTTGGTGGTGAAGAAGGGGTCAAACAGGCGCTTTTGCACTTCAGCCGGAATCCCTTTTCCGGTGTCGGCGACTTCCAAGACCACGGAATCGGCCTCGTCGTGGACGCGCAATGTGATTGCTCCTTTGCGCCCGATGCTGTCCGCCGAGTTCTGAATCAGGTTGATCAATACCTCTTTGATTTGTTGGGTATCCGCGCGCACCCAGGCGGCTTCGGACGGCTCCAGCTTCAGCTTGATTGCGGCCTTTTCCAATTGCGGCTTCAGCAGGTCATGGACTTCCTGCAGGATCCGTTGCGGCGGGACGGCAACCAATTCCGGCTCGGAAGGGCGCGCAAACTGGAGGAAATCCTTGACGATCCGTTCCAGACGGCTGATTTCATTGGCGATGACAAGGGCATCTTCGTTGTCCGCGTCGGGCAACGACTTTCTCAGACTGTAGAGGCGGAATTTGATTGCCGTGAGCGGATTGCGGATTTCATGGGCTACGCCCGCCGCCAGCACCCCCAGCGAGGCGAGCTTTTCCTGCCGTGCGATAATGGCCTGACTTTCGGTCAATTTAAAGCGCAGTGGAGCAATCATGCCACGATAAACCAATACGGCCAGTGCGGCTATGAGCGCCAGCAGCAGCCCCACCGAAAGTTTGACCAATAGCTGGAAGGTGGTCAACGTGTTGTTCGACTCTTCAAGAAAATCATTGAAAGCCAGCTTCTGGCCATAGATGAATGCATCACACAAATCCAGCAGATGCTGGGACTGCTGTTGCACTTTTTCGTAGCTGGTCGGAAACGCGCCGACTTTTGTTTGGAGCCTGCCGGTGCTGGCATCCAGCAAATTCGTGCTCACGTTCAGGTAATCATAGTAAGCACCTCCCATCTGCTCAAAAAACTGGTGTTCCATGGGCGTGACGGCATTGGTCCGGTTTGCCTCGAACCACTGGGTCAGTTCCCGCACGTTGCCGAGAAACAGATCATAGTCGGCGGCTTCACCATGCAGACGGTAGCGAAGCAGAGTGTCGTTCAATCGCTGGATGTCGCCCTTCATACGAACGCCCAGATAAAAACTGTCCGGATTCAGCCCGGCGAACTCGTGTTGCAAGCGTTCCACCCGTTCCCAAGTTGTGCGGCTTACCCAGACAACCAGGATTGAACCAAGCAATGCGGTCAGCACCAAGCCGGCGAGGCGCAGTTTTACCGCCGGGCGGCTCGCGTTGGCTCGCGGAAGACCACCTGTGGCTTGAAATGTACCATCCATCTGTTTCATTCGCGTGCGGGCGGCTGCATAAATTCATTGGCTTTGCCTGAAAACCGCCTCGCGCCCCTGCTGGCACAGCAACCGCTAGTCCGTTTGCTTGAGCAGGGCCAAGTATAGGCCAAACCGATGATAACCTCAAACTTCAGGATGATGAAAACGCAAATTGTTCTCGGTTCTTACGACAACACATTTTTCCCTGTGCCTCCGACCAAGGTGAGGAAATCCAGCCACGTTAACGGTGGCAGCTTGGATTCTCCGCGAGTCTCATCGGAGCCAATTGCGGCAAAACGCATTTCTGCTGGCGGACCTGCGCGACACGACAATTCCGGTTTGCCGGTTTCCTTGGAAGATTGGCTGGTCTGCAAAGAAGCCTTGGAAATTTGCCAGAGAGGTCGTGACGGGACGGAAGACGGAGACCACGGCTGGGTTGTGACTGCCAAACCGGCGACTCGCGCAAAAGTTCTGCCCCCCACGAGCCTGTGCCCGCAAACGGCAATGTAACCGTTCGTGGGGTGGGTTTCAAAAAGCACCGGCGTGCAGTGAAAGAAAAAGTCCTGATTGTGGATGACGACGCCAGCGTGCGTGAATCTTTGCGCAAGGTTCTGGAAGATGCGGGTTACAAGGTCGCCTTGGCGGCGGACGGCCGGGAAGCAGTGGAACAGTTCGAGGCCGGGCACGTTGATTTGCTGCTGCTGGACATCGGCCTGCCGGTCAAGAACGGATGGGACGCCTTCGAGCGCATTACCAACGAGGCCCCCGTGCTCCCGATCATCATCATCACCGGGCAGGCCAATCAACACGACATGGCCGTGGCAGCGGGTGTCGGCGCGCTGATGGAAAAACCGCTCGGTGTGACCGAACTTCTGAACACAATGCAAGAGCTGCTGGCTGAACCAATAGAGGCCCGGTTGCTCCGACTGTGCGGCTATGGTCGGGACACGCGCCATGTGCCAGCTTCCGGACATCGAGTATGGCATGAGCATTGATGTGCGACCATTCCTTGGGCTGCCCGTGTGCCATCCGCCCGCACCCGCCTTCTCCAGAAGTTACGCGATCAGCATTCCGCTCCATTTTGTAACGACTTCGATATCAGCCGGGTAATTCCCCGCAGCGCACCCATTGCGGGGCAATTTTCATTCTTGGCTTTGGCCGGCTTCTCACGTAGCTTTCCCGCTCCATGATTGATACAAACATTGAATTGTTGAAGGGCATTGCGAATCAGTTGCGCATTCACTCGATTACTTCCACCACCGCCGCGGGCAGCGGCCATCCGACTTCCTGCCTGTCGGCGGCGGATGTGATGGCAGCGCTGTTTTTCGGGCACATGCGTTACGACGCGAAAAATCCGCACTATTACAACAACGACCGTTTCATTCTTTCCAAAGGGCACGCCGCGCCGGTGCTCTACGCCGCGTGGGCGGAAACCGGTTTGTTTCCCATCGCTGATCTGTTAAAGCTCCGCAAATACGGCTGTGACCTCGAAGGCCATCCGACGCCGCGCCTGCCGTTCGTGGATGTGGCCACCGGCTCGCTCGGCCAGGGTTTGAGCGTCGGGGTCGGCATGGCGCTGGCCGCGCGTTTCGACAAGCTTGATTACAACACCTACGTCCTGCTCGGCGATGGCGAAATCGCCGAAGGCGCAGTGTGGGAAGCCGCGTCACTCGCCGGCATTTACAAGCTCAACAATTTGATTGCCATCGTGGACGCAAACCGCCTCGGCCAGAGCCAGGCCACTGCGTTCGGCCATGACATCGGCGTTTACCGCAAACGATTTGAAGCGTTCGGCTGGCGCGTCGAGGACATTGACGGGCACGACATCGAGGAACTTCTGGAAGTGCTCAGCGGCGTCGGCTTGAACGACCAGCCGCTGGCCATCATCGCCAAAACTTACAAGGGCGCGGGTGTTTCATTTTTGCAGGACCGGGAAGGCTGGCACGGCAAACCGTTGAACAAGGACGAAGCCGCCAAGGCCATCGCCGAACTCCAGCCGGGTGCAAAGCCGGCCGCCGGCGTGGCCATTCCTGCGCCGAATCAATTGCTGGCTCCGAACAACGCCGCGCCCGCCGGCTACCCGCCGGTCAATTACAAGCCCGGCGATTCGGTTGCCACGCGCGAGGCCTATGGCAATGCGCTCGTCCGCATCGGCGAGGTGGACCAGCGCATCGTCGCGATGGACGGCGACACGAAGAATTCCACTTACTCGGAAAAATTCATGAAGAAATTTCCCGCGCGGTTCACCGAGTGTTTCATTGCCGAGCAGAACATGGTCGGGGTCGCCGTCGGCTTCGGCGCACGCGGCAAGGTGCCGTTTGCATCCACGTTCGCCTGTTTCTTCACGCGCGCTTACGATCAAGTCCGCGTCGCGGGCATTTCGCAGGCGAATTTGAAACTTGCCGGTTCGCATGTCGGCGTGAGTATCGGCGAGGATGGCCCGTCGCAAATGGGTCTGGAAGACTTGGCGATGATGCGCGCGATTGCGGGCAGCACGGTGTTGTATCCGTGCGACGCGGTCAGCGCGGAAAAACTCGTCGAACAAATGGCATTGGCCAAGGGCATTTGTTATTTGCGCACATCGCGGCCCAAAACGCCGGTGATTTACAAGAACGACGAATCATTTCCGATTGGCGGCGCCAAGGTGTTGCGCCAGAACGCGGGCGACAAAGCCACCGTCGTTGCCGTCGGCGTCACCTTGTTTGAAGCGCTCAAAGCCGCCGATGCGCTCAAGAACGAAGGCATCGGCATCACGGTGATAGACGCCTACAGCATCAAACCGCTGGGCAAGGACGTGATTCGCGCCGCAGCGCAGAAGACAAACAATACCGTGATCACCGTTGAAGACCATTACGCCGAGGGCGGTTTGGGCGACGCGGTGGCGGGCGAACTCAGCTCTGCCGGCATCAAAGTCCACAAACTCGCGGTGATGACGTTGCCCCGTTCCGGCAAGGCCGAGGAACTGCTCGCGCACTTCGGTATTGACGCCGCAGCCATTGTGAAAAGGGTCAAATCCCTGGGCTGATTTTTGGCGCGGGAGGTGCTTGTTGGTTGCAGTCGGTGACGACACACGTGCTGGTTGTCGCCGTCTGTACTTTTTTGGAAAAGAGTCAAACCATGCAACACCGCGCGCGATATCTTTGCATTATCTTTTTGATGGCGTGTTTTTGTTTCGGCACGCCCTGGGTGGCGCAGGCAGACAATATCTGTGCCATCTGTGGCAAACCCATTTACGGCGGCACAGTTTATATTGCCACGGACAAAGTCACCGGTGAACAAAAAATGGTTTGTTCTGACTGCGCCAAATTACCCCGGTGTTCCATCTGCGGTTTGCCCGTCAAGGAAAACTACATTGAATTGCCGGACGGACGTCGTCTTTGCGCCCGCGACGCCAAAACGGTGGTGTTGAAGGCTGACGAGGTCGAACAGATTTGTGGCCAGGTCAAGGATGACCTCGACCGGCTGTTTTCCCGTTTCACGTCGTTCCCGACGAATGTGGATGTCACAGTCATCGACCGCATTGATGTGGATTCCATGTTTGATACGGAAGGCAACGCTTTTGAAAGCCCCGACCTGCTGGGTTGCATCCGTCCCGAGACGGTCAACAACAAGACCAGATACAAAATGAGTCTGCTGACCGGGATGCCGCTGGCCCAGTTGAAGGAAACCTGTGCCCACGAATATTCCCATGCCTGGGTGGGCGAAAATGTGCCGAAGGAGCGGAGGGCAAGATTGGGGCGCGACGCTGAGGAGGGGTTTTGTGAAATGGTCGGTTATTTGTTGATGGATTCACAAAACGAAGAGGTGGGAAAAAAGAGAGTGCTGCAAAATCATTACACCCGCGGCCAGATTGATTTGTTCATCGAAGCCGAACAGCGTTATGGGTTCGATCAAGTCCTAGATTGGATGAAATACGGCGTGGCCCCGCAATTGGAAGCGGGGCATGTGGATGAAATCCGGGACGTCAGGATGCCTCCGGCAGAGTCGGTCGCCGGCAGCCCGGCCACTTTTAACGGCATGAAGTCGGCGCTCAAGCCTGCGCCCGCCCCGGCCACCGTCAAACTCGAAGGAGTTTTGTGGGGAAACCGGCCCGTGGCCATCATCAATGGCCATTCCTTTCTCGCCAATGATCTGGAAAAGGTGCGACTGGGGAACACAAACGTGATGGTCCGTTGCCTGGAGATCCGGGAAAAGTCGGTTCGTATCCAGAACGTTGATTCCGGAAAGGAACAGGAACTTTCCCTGCCGCCAAATTGAAATTTGCAGTGTCGGGATGCCGGGGGAGAGGCTTCCTTCGCTCTTCGGCGTGGACGCCCCGGTGATACTGAAAAAAGAGAAAACGGCCGGTTTTTCCTTGCGCCCGTGGCCTTGGCGGTTTTCTTTTTGCCAGCCGGGCAAAGGTGGTGCAAATTAAGCTGGTGAATGCTCCGGCAAAATTTCTCAAAGGCCAGTTACTGCTGGATAGCGGGCAACTGGGTGGCTCCTTTTTTCAGCGCACGGTCGTGTTGATTTGCCAGCACGACGCCGAGGGCGCGTTCGGTCTCGTGCTCAACCGCTCGCTCGGCAAAAAAGTCGGCGAGATGATCGTCGCCGATTTGCCCGACACGCTCAGGGAATCGCCGCTGTATCTCGGTGGCCCGGTCCAGCCCACCGCGTTGAGTTTTTTGCACACGGACAACTTCATCCCCGACGCCGACGTGCTGCCGAATCTGGCGCTCGGCCATTCGCTCGATGATTTGGTGGAAGTTGGCGAATCCTTTTCGACACAGAAAAAAGTCAAACTCTTCGCCGGGTATGCCGGCTGGTCGTCCGGACAGCTTGAGGATGAAATAAGACGCAAAGCGTGGTTGACTTTTCCCGCGTCGCTCGAACTGGTTTTCGACACGCCACCCGAGCAGCTCTGGTCAAAAATCCTCAAGCGCAAAGGCGGCTGGCGGAACAAGCTGCTTTCGCAAATGCCGGAGAACCTGGCATGGAATTAAGCCTCAACGCGAAGCAACATCACGGACGCCTTCGCCAAAACTTCCGTCCGTTCCAAACACGCTGGGATGAGACAAAATTGTCCGGCAGCCAGATTCAGGGAGGTTGAACCGCTTTTGATTTCAAGCCGGCCGTTCAACACCGCCACAATCTGGAGCGTGTGCGGTTTTAACAAGCCACTTGCGCCGGAAGTCATCTGCCACGCCTCTGCGTTGAAAAACGGATGGCGCACCAGCGGACACGTTTTGGTTTTGTTGTCGCCGGAAAATTTTTGGCTGATCAACGCCGGCTCGAAGTCGCTGAAATCAACGCTCGCCAGCGATTGTGCGACGTGCAGTTCGCGCGGCTTGCCGTCAAGCCCGGCGCGGTTCCAATCGAAGATGCGATACGTCGTGTCCGAGTTTTGCTGGATTTCAAAAATCACCACTCCTGCGCCAATGGCATGGACGCGACCGCTGGGCAGAAACATCGCGTCCCCCGCCCGGACGGGAATCCGATGGAAACAATCAGCCACTTTGTCGGCTTGGATTTTTTCCTCAAATTCCGGGCGTGTAACACCGCGCTGCAACCCGCTCCGTGCGCGAGTCAGAGAATCGTGGCTTTTAAGAATTGGTTGGCGGCCAGAACCCTTTTGAGATCAAAAAAGAGCTTTCATTTGAAATGCCAATGTCGTACAGTAACAGTGTGACAAACCAGGTCCAAAGCAAAGCCCGGAACGTTAGCGTTGTGTGTTCCAACGAAGAGTCGTGTCCCCGGAAACGACCTCAACTCTCAGTACCAGCGGACTTCTTTGACGCTGATGGAAGAGTCAAAAACGAAAATCGACACCGGGACTATGACGGCTTTTATGTGAGCCCGGAGGGGCATGTGTATTGTTCAAGACAGTGCTGGGCAGGTTCTCTGAGCGACTAGCGCGGTTGCCATAACTTGTTTCCGGATAGAGCAAATAGTGGTTTTCTTGAAAGGATCCCCTCTGGACCAAGGGAAGAAAAGGGTGTGGCAAGACGTAAGTGTCAGGAAGCGCTTTGAAGAATTATACGAAACGTGAAAGGATTATAACCATGTTATATACGATTACCGTCAACCCCACCGTAGACATTACCAATGAACTCAAGCTAGGAGACCAAGTTACGGCAGAGACCCACAGGCCAAAAGACCAATTACGACACGCAGGGGGAAAGGGGATAGATGTTTCTCGAGTGATACGGAACCTTGGCGGCCAAAGCGTGGCGATGGGCTTTCTCGGTGGCTTCACCGGATCGTTGGTCGAGGGTCTCTTGCTTCAGGACGGACTGGAGTTGGATTTTGTCGGCATCAGAGATGAAACTCGAACGAATGTGATCATTATGGTGCAGGATCCAGCAGACAAGAATAGAACCCTTGATTATCGCTTCAACTCGCCTGGGCCTAAGGTGCAACCTTTTGAGTTTCTGGAACTATGCAAGAAGGTCAGAGCCCTTGCCAATTCCTCAAAGGAAAAGATGCCAACATACGCGGCAATATGTGGCAGCCTCTGCAAAGAGATGAAGGCGGCTTCTTACGTTGGGCTAGTGCGGTACTTCAAGGACATGCACTCAGTGGTAGCGCTTGACACTAGTGAGGAAGCCTTGAAGGAGACGCTCCGATATGCTCCCCGGCCGGATATCATAAAACCGAATGTCGACGAATTCTACGATCTCATGGCCTCCAAGCCCCCGCGCGAGGGAAAGTCTGCAGCCGGCTGCGGAATAGACTCCAAAGGCCGGACAAACACTCCTACCACGTTCTGGAAGGATCTTTTTGAACAGATCGCTCGGTTCCGACGGAAATATCCTGGTGTAAATGCCCTAATTACCCTCGGCGACATGGGAATGGTGCTTTTGCAGGACAACCATCTCTCGCACGCTAGGTTGTGCCCAGGCGTCCATGTGAAAGTTCGCAGTTCGGTTGGCGCCGGTGACTCGGCACTCGCGGGCCTGCTATTTGAACTTGACCGCGGAAGATTATGGGCGGATGCACTAAGGACGGCACTCGCCGCAGCCACTGCTGCGGTTTTACTGCCTGGAACTGAATCCCCCACGAAAGAGAATGTTGAGAAGTTCATGGGTCGTGTGGAGATCCACGAACATGAGTTTCCCAGTACGGATACGCCGAAACAACCAAACCAACATGCGGTAAGGCGCGCATTTAAACAGAAGACTGGAATTGGGCCAGCTAGGAACAATAGAAAGTCGCACTCGAAGTTCAAATCGAGCGTTACCGCCAAATGACGAGGAAATAGCGGCTCGAATTGGCGCTGGAACCGCACGAACTTGCCTGCAACATCGCCCGCGAAGGCATTCGCCATCAATGACGCCGAAGTCGAACGGTTGCTACGGCAGCGTCCGGAATTGGTCACCCGTCTGTAACGCGAAGAATCTCGGCGCGGTGAGCCACCGCGTCAGAACCACTTCTCCGTGATCTCTGTGTCTCTGTGGTGAAATTCGTCTGCTTGTCACTTCCCGAACAACCGCGGCGGCAGCGTCGTCAAAGCCGGGACTTAGGTAATGAGCGGCACGCTGACGAGCGGAATAAGCAACATCGGAAGGATCAATCGTCTGATTTCAGTCTTGGATCCATTGGGGCGGTCGGGTACGCTGCCGGAACGATGGTCCCGCAAGCGGCACTCGAGGTGCAGGTCGGCCGTTAATGTTTGGGTTGGATAAACGAAAAGTGCGGAGTTGCCATTACTTTAAATCAACAGAGGGAATACAATGCAAATTGAGACTCAGATTTGCTCAGAAGGGCTCTTGGATTCCAAAATCGCCCTCACCAGTCTGTCCGATGGTAGCAGCCTGAGAACAGCCGTCGGGTCTTTAGCGAGCACTGTGACTTTGGCGCGCAAGAAGAAGGCCGAAATCATCGATAAGCTGGCGGAGATCATCAGCGCACAGGCTGACGTTGTTTACGGCCCCACTCCAAGTGGGATGAAGCAAGGCGAACCTCAGAGATATGAACGGATGATCCGAGCGGCGGTTATCGAGCAAGCGGTGATTCAAGCAGTGTTGGCGATTCTGGGACCGGATGGGCTTTTGGACAACGAGAGGTTTACCAAGTTGGTTGACAAGTCCGGCATGTTGGGGAGGCTGGGACGGTGGCACGAGCACATAAAGACCATGCGAGAGAGGGCTGCTGAAGCGGCAAAACAATTCAGCCGGAAGCATCGGGGTGTCAGTATTCAGAAGGTGAAGATTTTCGGTCTAGGCGGGTCAGGCGCGCCTCACGACGTCGCCAAGGACATCGTCTCCAACTTCCGCAAGTCGTCCGTCGAGATTGAGGTTGTCCATGCCGACACTCCCAATCCCGACTGCATAACGCCACACACGCTGGCCATCTTCTGTAGTTTCTCCGGTAACACCGAGGAGACTCTCCACTGCTACGACATGGTCAGCCGCAAGACCCGCCTGCGCGTGGCACTGGCAAAGGGTGGAAAGTTGAGAGAGCTTGCTCGTCGAGCGAACATGCCTTTCATCCAGTTGCCGGAGGAGAACAACCATCCGGCGTTTGTCATGCAACCCAGAGAGAGTGTCTGTCTCCAGATGACAGCCATTATTACTTTCCTGGCTTCGATCGGCCTTCCGGCTGGTTCAGGTGGTTCGCTGACTGTGGACAGTCTGGCCTTTGACAAAGCCCTCGGGCTAATCGACCGATGCAGGAAACAGTTCGGACCGCAAATCCCATTCAGAAGGAATCCTGCCAAGCAACTTGCGTTCTTCCTGCTTTACGGCATCAAATGGACGGGCAGAGGGAAACTCCCGGCCTATGACTTGTGGGGAAAGAAAGTCCCTTTCATACTGGTGGATCGCAACAACGCGGCCATCGGGCATGAAGTCAGGACCCAGATTCACGAAAGGGCCAAGCTTAATGCGGGTTTCAATGACGCGCCTGAGCTCCTTCACAACATGGTTGAATCCATAAGGGCAGGGGTGGAATCAGCCAAAGCAGGATTCGATCCCCACAACTACGTGTACTACTTCATCCGGTCAGCAGACGAAGAACCGAGGATCCGATTGCGGCTGGATAAAACCATTGAACTCGTTATGGAGCGCAAGGCCAACTACGCCGTGCTGAACGCCGAAGGGGAAAATCCCTTCCATAGGGCTCTATTCGCCACCTACTTCAATGCCCACATGACAACCTATCTCGCGATCCTGAATGGGTTGGACCCTCTGCCCGTGCCCACCATGAGTTGGCTGAAAAACGTCATGGAAGGATTCAAGCGAGATGGAAGGGAGGAGCGGAAGGCCAACGCTCACAACAGGTCAGGTCTGGAAATGTGGACGGCACGGGTATCGTAGTTTTCCGTGAAGCCGCAGGCCGTGTCACTCCCTACGGGCTCTTCCGGGCGTTTCGATTTTTCACTGCTTCGTCAGTAGATAGAATCCGTGACCGAATGGCAACGGAACTTCAGGGTTTGTTGGTGCAAGTCGTGAATCTGCCGAATTTCCTCCGCGGCAGCCGCTGGATCATCGGCTCGATTTCTTGAATTGGGCTCATGGTTGAAAATTAACTCCGGCAGTT
>JBEKMU010000041.1:0-21693 GCA_049523555.1 Verrucomicrobiota bacterium
CAGGCCGGTGTACGTGCCGCCGCCCGCCGCACTAAAACCAACGTACGAAGTCGCCGATGACAAGCTTGTTTCTTGAGTCATTGCCCCAACCCAAGGGTGGTTGGAGTGCTAACAATGCGCTGGAGCCCACGGCCACCGCCCCTTCAGTTTCGACCAACAAATGAAATTTGATTATCATTATTGCATGGCTGCGCTGGCCGCCGGTGGCCGTGGCTCAGCTTGAGTCGTTAGGCGACTCCGCGCAGTTCACGTCATGAGAACAGTAATCGCAGTCCTGGCCATCGTTTGTGGAGTGTTCAGCGCGCTTGGCATCTGGTTTCCACGTCTGCGAGCGCACTGGAAGGGCACAAGCATGGTTTGCGGGCCGGTCACATGCGCAGGCGGTGCTGTGTTTTTTCTTAGCTTGGGGACGGTGTTTCTCTGCGTAGAAGCAGTCCCAGAACGTTACCGTACTTGGTTTGCCCTTCCTGTTATCATTGGCTGGATTTTGGGCTCTATCGGTCGCATGCTTGATGCGCGAGCACAGTCTCAAAGCGCGCCTTCGTTGTCAGCATCTCAGCCACGAGCCGGATTGTTCGCCATGCAGCGGGACTGGGCGTTCATTGCGGTCGGAGTTATCTTTCTCATTCTGACTTTGTGGAGTATTGTTTTTCACAAATGACGTCGCCTCCTATGAGGGTTCATCGGTCAAGCGTTAAGTGAAGGGTTTCATCTTTTTCTAAAAGCGTTTTTGTTTTTTCGGTAGGCGTCTCCGTCCGCTATGCGTTGAACTTCCGTCCAAGTTCATCCTCCTATCCGTGCGTCAACTCAAAGGTTGAGCACCATAAAACTTATGCGATCGTTTTCGGCGGACGGAGCGAGCTGGCTCATTCTAACCAGCGGGCAGACGCGCATCTGCCCAAGGCGGTGTGCGAGCGCAGCGCCGCTCCGTAAATTCAGTTCATCCGATCATCTTTCGGGGTTGAGGGTTTTCAGTCGGCCAGCACCAGCCCGAGTTTTTCGGGCGTGGTCTGGCCCGTGCACAGACGCCACCAATCCACCCCAAAACCCCGTGCCAGCGCCACAATCAGTTGTTTCTTACGGCCACCCAAGGTCTTGGGGTCCAGAATCTGCCCGCGCCACTTTTGACACAGCCGATACTGGGGCTGATACTTCAACAACCGCCACGCCGCTTCGCACAGCGCCCAGCGCAACCGGGGATTGCCGCACTTGGTCACGCTCCCTTGCTGTTGGCTTTGCCCCGAACTGTGTTCGCTGGGACACAGGCCCAAGTAACTACCCACCTGCCGCCGGTTCCGGAACCGTGTCCAGTCACCCACTTCCCGTGCCAGGATCTGTTCGGTCAAAGCGCCTAGGCCCTTGGGTATGGGCTGCGGGCTGGCCGCTTCAATCTGTGCCGTCTGCACCCGCACCTGTTCGTGCAACGCCAGCGCCGCACTCCGCAATGGCCTCAGCAACTCGATCAGCCACGCCGGCACCGGCGGCGGCCAGTTCCGTTGCCCATACCATTTGCCCTTCAACCGATACCCATACTGCAACCCCAGCCCGCGTCCCCGTTGCACCATCATTTTCAAGTCCCGCCGCAGACTCTGCCGCAGCCGGCTTTCGCTGCGCCGCCGTTCCTGTTCCTCGGTGGGCACCCGGACCAAGGCCAGCGCGTGCGGATTACCCGCCACGAACCGGTCCAGCGCACTCAACATCGCCCGGGCGTCGGTGCGGTCGGTCTTGACCCGTTGATGTTGGTCATCCCAGTTCCGCGGTCGGATGACGTAATTGGTCACCCCCAGCGCCGTCAGTTGCCGGTGCAAGACGTAGCCAAAGGGCCCGGCCTCGTAGCACGAAACGATCGGCCAGCCTTGCGCGATTTGTTTTTGCACCCAGACCAGAAAGTCCTGGGGCCGGAAGCGCTGGGGTGGCTTGGGCGCCTAGCCATCGTACTGCATCGCCACCACGTGCTGGGCCAGATGCACATCCAGCGCCAGTTTGAGCGTGCGCGTTTGCGATGGGTGATTTACCGGTTGCATTGGAGCAACCGCCGGAGTAGAACGAATTGTATGTTTCATACGGGCAGACAATGTGGAACGCGTGTGCGCCCCGTGTCTGCCCTCATGTTTTCTAACAAATCGCTGCAGGCAACGCGGGATGGCCCCTTCCGCCGTCGCTGTGCTATGGCGCGACAAGCCAGTTCCGTCCCGCAATGCGGGACGGACTGCGTCATCAGCCCCGCGTGGCTGAGTTTTGGACGTTATGCCCACGCGCGGAGTGTGAGGTCAGGATGAGCAAGCGATCACAAAAAGAAAAGGCGGAGGTCCTGCTATCTCTCCATACGGGCGGCGACCTGCTGCTGTTGCCAAACGTGTGGAATCCGATCGGCGCACGGATTCTGGCAGCGAACGGCTACCCGGCTGTCGCGACTGCGAGTGCTGCTCTGTCGGCGTCACTGGGTTACGAAGACGGCGAGAAGATAAGACGCTCGACGCTCATCGAGTTCATAGGGCGCATCGCGCGCAGTGTCGATGTTCCAGTCACCGCCGACATCGAGGCTGGCTACGGCACGTCTTTGGCCGAGTTGCAGGAGACAGCGTGTCAGGTCGTCGACACGGGTGTCGTCGGCGTCAACATTGAGGACAGCCTTAATGAAGGTGGTGCGCTTCGCTCAGTTGCGGAGCAGTGCCAGAGAATCTCAACCGTCAGACAGGTTGCGGATAGTCGAAGGGTGCAGCTTGTGATCAATGCTCGAGTTGACTGTTTTGTGTCGTCTGCGTTCCCAGACAAGGCAAAGGCGTTGGACGAGGCCGTGGCAAGGGCGAGAGCGTATTCCGAAGCCGGAGCCGATTGCATCTATCCGATGGGTCCGGGCGACGAAAGAACCGTGCGCATTCTCCGAGACCGGATTCAATCTCCAATCAACATCCTGGTGTCACCAACCGCCGCGCCGCTTTCAGTGTTGCAGGAGATCGGTGTCAATCGAGTCAGCTTTGGTCCGTTCGTGTTCAGATCGTGTCTCAGGAAGTTCGTGGACATAGTCAAAAGCCTACGCACCAAAGGGGACTATGCTTGCCTCGACAACATGATGTCCGGTGTAGAGGTCGGCAAGTATCTTCTTAGTGAGCCTGAGTAGTTTTTGGCATAACCATGCGCTCGACCGAATGACGAGGAGCGCGGTTACGTTCCGGTTCCAGTGTGGACGCCTTGGGCGCGCTCTTCGTCAGCGGTCAGCTTTGCGTCAGGCGGACGAAGACACTATGAATGCAGTAAATCAGTGCAAGCGAGATGCGACGTTGCCGAGACGTAGATGGCTATGTTCTGCCTGCCTGCTGACTGTGCTCGCCGTTTCGGCGAGCGGATGCGCAAGTATGGTTAATGTCAGTGACCATCCTGGCCCGCAGGATCCACGCCCGGAGTGGAGCATATTGGGCGTTTGGCCGAGCAACCCGCAATGGCCATAATAACCTTGGCCAGCATGAATCGTCCGCCCGACAGTGCACCGCAGCAAATCTTTGAACGAAGCTGAAGGGAAATTTTCCCGTCTACTTCACAACATCCGGTTCAATATCAAAAACCCCGCGTAAAAAATGCAGGCGATCAGCGCCATCACAATCAGCGACAGCCCGACCCAAAACGCGTAAAAGAAAAATCCGCGCTCCCCCATCGGCCGCCCGCAACGCGGACAGCGTCTCTTCGCCGATTCAATTTCTTCGCCACAACCGGGACAGATCGTCGTTTGGGAATCGCTGTCGCTCATTCGTGCCAAATTAGTCGGGTGAACCGCCGTTCGTCCAGCGCCAAAGGCGGCAGGCAGCGTCTGAATTTGGTAGCGGCGGCGCTGCTGCGCCGCCGTGCGCCGCGGCAGCAGCGAAAACCAAGGCGGCTACGTCCAAGCGAAGCGACGAAAGCGTCGAGAAACCACACGGGGTTTTCGGGCGTAACATAATCCTCCAGGCATGCGGGAAAGAGCGGGGTTTGGGACTGATCCCGTCCGGGGCGATGGTTCATGCTTGTCATGACCCGCCCTGAAGTGGGATGTTCAAACCGATGACCGGTTTTTTACACAGCCTCGCGCCGGTGCCATTATGATCACAGAGAGACAAATCGGAGCTGCCAGGAAACGAGCGCAGGAATATCTCCAGAAAACTGGCATCGTGCTGACTGAGACGGAAATGAACAACATCGAAGTCGTCGATTTCGGCTTGGGCGAACTGGAACAGTCAGGGCTGGAAATCGTCACTTACATCAACACCGACCGGTGTTGTGCCAAAGAACTGGTCCTCTTTCCCCATCAAACCTGTCCCGAACACCGGCATCCGCCGGTCGCCGGCGAACCGGGCAAGGAGGAAACCTTCCGGTGCCGCCGGGGCAAGGTCTATCTGTATATTGAAGGCCCGCGCACACCCAATCCCAAAGCCCGGGTGCCCAAGGGGCGCGAGCACACCTACACGGTGTGGCATGAAATCGAACTCAACCCCGGCGAGCAATACACCTTGTATCCCAACACCAAACATTGGTTCCAAGCCGGACCGGACGGCGCGGTGATTTCCGAGTTTTCCACCAAAAGCCGGGATGAGTCCGACATCTTCACCGACCCGGCCATCCAACGGGTGCGGAAAGTCGTGGAATGAGACCGCGCAGCATATTTGCTGCGTAGGGCTTCAGGGCGATCCACCAGAAATCTGGCTTCCGGTTTGACGTTTCGGGTTCCATGCCAAAGAATCAGGCCATGAAATCGTTGCTCCCGATTTTGCTCTTTGGTGCTTTCCTCAATTTTAGCACGGCCCAGGCCGACACGCACGTCTGGGAAAAAGTTGAGCTGACGTTTCACGCGAAGAACCCATACGCAAATCCTTACACGAACGTCGAGGTGTGGGTGGACTTGAAAGGACCCGGCTTCGACAAACGTTGCTACGGGTTTTGGGACGGCGGCGATGTCTTCCGCGTGCGCATCCTGGCCACGCGCCCGGGCAAGTGGACCTGGCGCAGCGGCTCAAATCAAAAAGACGCCGGCTTGAACAATCAACACGGCAGTTTCACCGCCGTCGAATGGTCTGAAGCCGACAAGGTCGCCCTGCCCCTCCGGCGCGGGTTCATCCAGCCGTCCGTGAACGGCCACGCCTTTGAATACGCCGACGGCGCGCCGTTCATCCTGCTGGGCGACACCTGGTATGCCGCGGGAACGTCCCGCTTCAAATGGAACGACGATGACCAGGAACGTCCCATCGGGCCGGACGCGGGGTTCAAGGATTACGTGCGCCTGCGAAAAAGTCAGGGATTCAACAGTGTGGCCATCATCGCCGCCTTCCCGAACTGGGCCAACGACGAGGGGCCGTGGGAAATCTGGTTGAACCAAAAACCGGACGTTGTTGTGCGCTCGTCGTGGGTGGACCAGGGTGACATCGCCAACTATGTGCAGCGCAATGAATGGCATGCGAAGGACATGACGAATGAGGGCGGCCGGGCGTTTTTGTTCCCCGGCAAAGTGCCCGGTTACGAGCAGGTCTTCCCGGACGTGGACCGCATCAACCCGGACTATTTCAAATATCTGGACCGCAAAATGGATTACCTGAACGCGCAGGGTTTCATTCCGATGCTGGAAGTGGCGCGGCGCGACGTCACGTCGTGCTGGGCAAAGTATTACGACTGGCCGGAGTCCTACACCCGCTACATTCAATACATCTGGAGCCGGTACCAGGCGAACAACTGTCTTTTCAGCCCGATTCATTACGACTGGCCGCAAATGACCGCCACCACCCGGCAACTCAACGACGCCGCCAACCGCGTCATCGAGAAATATGGCCATCCGCCGTTCGGAACGCTCGTGTCGTGCAACTCGTCGGTGTCCAGCCTGGTAAACTTTGGCGGGCCGGACGAAAACAAATGGCTGACGTACCACCAAATCGGCAATGGCCGGGAACACGAATATTACTGGTATCTCACTGAAATTTATCATGCGACACCGGCGCGGCCCGCGTTGAATGGCGAACCGTATTACGCGGGCATGAACGACCGGCGCTACACCCCGTCCTATCCGTATGGCGCGCCGGGCGGCACGGAAGCCGACGACCGCGACGTGCGCTCGGGCATCTATGGCAGTTTCCTGTCCGGCGGTTTGGCCGGTCACGTTTACGGGGCGCAAGGCATTTGGGGCGCGGACACCGAACCGGGCTCGGACCCGACCATGTGGGAGGCGTTCCAGTGGAACTCGGCCAATCAAATGCAATACCTGAAAACATTCGCGCTGTGCGAAGGCCGTCGTTACGAGGAACTGGTTCCCGATGCGAACTTGGTTTCACCGAGCGAAACGCAGGTGACCAAGGGTTACACCGGCTGGGCATATTGCGCACGCACGCCGGACCAGAACTTTTTCCTCGCCTATTTCGAGAAAGATTGTCCGGGCACCAACACCATCCGCGGCGCATTGCCCTACGCGAGTTACCGCGCGGACTGGTTCAATCCGCGCAACGGCCAATGGTCAAAGGCAGGCAATGGCGTCGTCACCGCCAATAATTCAGGTCAGATTACGTTGCCGGCATTGCCTTCTGATGACGATTGGGGGGTGAAACTCGTTACTGCTCCGAAAGCGCACTGAAAAACCGGTTTGCGTAAATCGGGCTTGGCGCTTATTTTTCAGCCATGAGCACAGTGACCGAAGTCAAAACAGCCACCGAACGGCTCTCGGCCCAGGACCGTTGGGAGTTGTATCGCTGGCTCGGCGAATCCAAGGATGTGCAGCGGTTTCGCCATGAGGAACTGCGCCGCGAAATCGCCGTAGGCATCCAGCAGGCGGACCGTGGAGACATGGCTCCCTTGAACGTACAAATTCTTAAAGACGAAGTTCATCGCCGCACGGGCGGCAAAGGCAACTGATGCCACTGGTCCTGCGCACTAGCCAGGCGCATCTCGATTTGGTCGAGGCGGCCCTCCGCATCGCCGAAGAAAATCTCACTGCCGCTGACCGTTGGCTGGACATCATTGACGAAAAATGCCAGTCGCTGGCCCGGATGCCGGAACTGGGACGGAAACGACCCGATCTCGCCCCTGAACTTCGCAGCCTGCCGGTCGGCAACTACGTTATCTTCTACCGCCCAATCCCGGATGGGATTCAAGTCATTCGCGTCCTGCACGGTGCCCGCGACATTCCCACACTCTTCGATTAACTGAACAACAAATCAACCAAGACACGAAGAAAATTCCCTCGCCCGTGGGAACGGGAGAGGGTGGTTCCGCAATGGCGGAACCGGGTGAGGGTCGTGCGGGAAAATCATCTCCGAACATTCAACTCTCTGTCCCGTTATACCCCGCAATGGGCGCGACGACGGCACTCACGCCAGGAGGTAACGCCCGGTCTTCCTGGTGCCGACGTGTTTTATCAGCCCGGCTTGGATGAGCGGGCGCAATAAATCCAGTGCTCCTTGCCGTGACACACCCAGCGCATCCCAGATTTCACGCGGAGCCATGCTTTTGTGGTCGCGGAGCATCTGAAGCAACTGCTCCTGTTTCGGACGCAGCACCAGCTTTTGTGGTCCCGCCTGTGCGGTGAATTTTTGCACCCGCGTCCAGACGCGCTCCAACGTCAGCAACAATCCCTCGGCGGTGTATTCCAGCCACCGGGTCAAGTCCCCGCCTGCGCGCCGGACATTGTCCAACGCCTCGTAATAACGTGGACGGTCCTCCCAATAGAACTCGTCCACGGAAAAGATGTGGTGCGTGTCGAATCCGCGACGATAAAGCTCCCACAACGCCAGCGCGCGGCCCGTGCGCCCGTTGCCGTCGGCAAACGGGTGAATCGCTTCAAAACGATAATGCACGATGGCGGAACTCAACGCCGGCGACCACCGGGCCGATTCCTTGTTCCACCAGGTCAAAAGCTCGAACATCAAACCCGACACCTCTTCCGGCGGTGGCGGGACGTAACGGCCCACGCGGACCGGAATTGTGCGGTATTTCCCGGCTGTTCCCTGGTCCATCACGTCGCCTGCGATGATTTTGTGCAGGCGCAAAACTTCCGCGTGCGTGACGGGACTTTTGCCTGTGTGCTTCTCCACGAACCGAAGCCCGGCGAAATAATTCGCCACCTCGCGTTGGGCGCGGTCGGCGACGGCGGGAAGATCCCGGCCTTCTTCCACGGCGCGGACCTGTTCCAGCGTGAGCGGATTGCCTTCAATGGCCGTCGAGGAATGGGTGTTGCGCGTGCGTGTGTCCTTCTGCAACGCAGGAATCCAAGGCACCTGCACCGTGGCGGCCAGGATGCGTTCGCGCAGCGCGGCGATCTGCTCCACGCGCGCGAGCAGGACCGGAGTGACGGTAAATTGCGGCTGATAACTCACGCGCCCAACCTGCCAGTAAGTCAAGTATAAGTCAAGTTATTGGTCAAGTGCTTGGACGCGGAGAGATTGATTGGCTGTAGCGTCGAGCCTGCCGCCGTCGCGCCGGAGCGGCACTTTGACGCGCCGCGAAGGCGGATGACTAAAAAGCAAATTGGAACAAGCGGCGTCCGTCTCCGGTTGTTACGTTGTCCGCAGCAAAATTGAGCTTGCGTCTCCTGTGCCAATACCGTCTAAGTTTAACGTCTGAAAACAGTGGAGGGTGCAAGTTTTGAACGATTGAGATGATTGAATTATGAACGCTGAAATTGAAAAATTGCTGGGCGATGCCGCCAAAGGACTGCTGGAACATAAATGCAAAACCGTGCCGAAGGAGCGGCTGCATCTGCCGGGACCGGATTTTGTGGACCGTGTAGTCGCCTTATCCGACCGCAATCCGCAGACGATGCGCAACCTGCAGGCGATGTTCAACCGGGGCCGGCTGGCCAGCACGGGTTACATGTCCATCCTGCCGGTGGACCAAGGCATCGAACATTCCGCCGGGGCCAGCTTTGCGAAAAACCCGGACTGTTTTGATCCCGAAAACATCGTGAGGCTCGCCATGGAAGGCGGTTGCAACGCCGTCGCTTCCACGCTCGGCGTGCTTGGCTCAATATCTCGCAAATACGCGCATAAAATCCCGTTCCTCGTGAAGTTGAACCACAACGAATTGCTCACCTATCCGAACCGGTTCGACCAGGTTTATTTTGCGTCGGTTGAACAGGCATGGAACCTGGGCGCGGCAGCCGTGGGCGCGACGATTTATTACGGTTCGGCGGAATCCACACGGCAGATTGTGGAGACCAGCCTCGCCTTCAAACGCGCGCATGAACTCGGCATGGTCACCGTTCTGTGGTGTTACCTGCGCAACAGCGCGTTCAAGACCAAGGAAAAGGATTATCACGTGAGCGCCGACCTGACCGGCCAGGCCAATCACCTGGGCGTCACCATCGAAGCCGACATCATCAAGCAGAAACTGCCGGAGAACACCGGCGGTTACAACGCGCTCAACGCCGGCGGCGTCAAATACGGCAAAACCGACGAGCGCGTCTATACGGAACTGACGAGCGACCATCCGATTGACCTTTGCCGGTACCAGGTCCTGAACTGTTACGCCGGCCGGTCGGGTCTCATCAATTCCGGTGGCGAATCCAAAGGCGCGGGCGACCTCGCGGCGGCGGTGAAGACGGCCGTTATCAACAAGCGCGCCGGCGGCATGGGATTGATTTCCGGTCGCAAAGCGTTTCAACGTCCGCTGGCCGAAGGCGTGAAATTGTTAAACCTGATTCAGGACGTTTATCTGGACAAAAGCATCACGGTCGCCTGAGCGCAGGCAAATTGTGTTGAAACGAACCGCCGTGCGGAACATCGCCTTTGCGCGGCGGTGGTGTTTTCGGTACCGCGCTTGGAGGTGGTGAATTATTTGGGTTGGTAGGGACGACCTGCTGATCGTCCGAGGCCGCGCCGCAGCGCGACCCTACCACAGCTTCGGTAGGGCGTGTCACTCCGTGCGCGCCGTCATGGTATCCGCGGCGGGCAGAGGACTGCCCGCCCTACCAAAATTTCAAATTTCACGTTACTGCGCTTGCATCGCAGCGCGCTTTCGTCATAAAGAAGGGCGAGCAATGAACTGGCTTGACCAACTCTCCCGGTTCTGGCCGCACCTGGCTGCGGGCTTCTATTTTCTGGCCGCCCTGCTCGCCTCGGCCCATGCCCTGCTCCATAAACGCGATTCCCGCGCCGCCACACTCTGGATCGCTTTCATTTGGTTGCTGCCGATGTTTGGCCCGATTTTTTATCTTGTGCTCGGCGTCAACCGCATCCGCCGCCGCGCCGTTTCACTCGGCGTCCACAAAACTTTCAGCCGCCCCGTTCCCAAGAACCTGGGCGAACCGCAACACGAAGGCGCGGAACATTTGAAAATGCTCGCGCGCGCCGTCAGCCGCATCGTCACGCCCCCGCTGACCACCGGCAACAAAATCCAGCCGCTCGTCAATGGCGACGAAGCCTTTCCCGCCATGCTCGCCGCCATCGAATCCGCCAAAAAATCCGTTTCGCTCTCAACCTATATTTTCGACAACGACACCAGCGGAAACCAATTCGTCGAGGCCCTTGGCCGCGCCGCCAGCCGCGGCGTCGAAACGCGCGTGCTGATTGACTCCATGGGAGTGCGCTACTCGTGGCCGCCGGTCACGCACAAACTGCGGCACGCCGGCGTGAACACGGCGCGTTTCCTGCCGTCGCTCGCGCCGTGGAGTGTGGCCACCGTCAACCTTCGCAACCATCGCAAGTCGCTCGTGGTGGACGGAAAAATCGCCTTCACCGGCGGCATAAACATCCGCCACGGCAACGTGCTCGCCGACAAACCGAAAGGCCCCGTCCAGGACTTGCACTTTCGCGTCGGAGGTCCGGTGGTTGCCCAATTGCAGGAAGCTTTCGCGAACGATTGGGCATTTTGCACCAGGGAAGTCCTCGACGGCGACATTTGGTTTCCCCATCTGAGCAGTTGCGGCAACCTCATTGCGCGCGTCATCACGGACGGTCCGGACGGGGACTTTGAAAAGCTGCGCTGGACGTTGCTCGCCGCACTGGCCGAGGCGCAAACGTCCGTGCAAATTCTCACGCCGTATTTCCTGCCGGACACCACGCTGGTTTCCGCGCTGAACCTCGCCGCGCTGCGCGGCGTGCGCGTGGACATCATTTTGCCGGCCAAAAGCAATCTGCCTTTCGTTCGTTGGGCGTCGCGCGCGATGTGGTGGCAGGTGCTCGAACGCGGCTGCCGCCTCTGGCTCACGCCGCCGCCGTTCGACCACTCGAAGCTGATGGTGGTGGACGGGCACTGGGTTTTGCTCGGCTCAGCCAACTGGGACGCGCGCAGTCTGCGGCTGAACTTTGAGCTGAACGTGGAATGTTACGGACGCGATCTCGCGCATGATATGGGGGCGGTCATCGAGAAAAAACTTCGCGGCGCGCGCGAAGTGACGCTGGCCGAAGCAGACGGGCGGTCGTTGCCCGCAAAATTGCGCGACGCCGCGACGCGATTATTTTCACCGTATTTATGAATCAATCCGGAGGGGCGATTTCCACGAGCCCCACAATTTGGATTTGTCAGGGCGTCGCAGAGCTCCGCCCTCCGAATTATAACAAGAATCTTTTATGAAAACCTTCGACAGCCTCACCGAACAGGAAATTCTTGCGCTCGCCATCTCGCTGGAGGAGGAGGACGCGCGCATCTATGGTGACTTCGCCGATGGTTTGCAGGCGAATTATCCCGAGCAAGCCGAAAAGTTCCGTGTCATGCGCCGCGAGGAGGACGGACATCGTCATCGCCTGTTGGAACTCTACAAAAGCCGGTTCGGCGATCACGTGCCGCTCATCCGGCGGCAGGACGTGCGCGGGTTCGTGGATCGCCGCCCCGTCTGGCTCGTGCGCCCGCTGGGTTTGAAAACCGTCCAGAAAACCGCCGAAACCATGGAGGTGGAAACGAAGCGTTTTTACGAGGTCGCCGGACGCCGCGCGACCGACACGGGCATCCGGCAGTTGCTCGGTGACCTTGCGGAAGAGGAACGCAACCACGCGCATACCGCTGAACGAATCACCCTGACCAAGCTCAGCGAAACCGATGCGGCCCAGCAAAAACGGCTGTTCCTGCTGCAAGTCATTCAACCGGGCCTGGCCGGATTGATGGACGGCTCAGTCTCGACGCTCGCGCCGTTGTTCGCCGCCGCGTTCGCCACGCATCAAAGTTGGGAGACATTTCTGGTCGGCCTCGCGGCGAGCGTCGGCGCGGGCATCAGCATGGGTTTTGCCGAGGCGTTGTCCGACGATGGCAGCCTGACCGGACGCGGTCATCCGTGGGCGCGCGGTTTCGTGTGCGGCCTGATGACTACGCTTGGCGGCATCGGCCATACGCTGCCATTTTTGATTCCGAATTTGAAAACCGCTGTCGCCGTCGCCGTCGTCGTGGTGCTGGTGGAACTCAGCATCATTTCCTGGGTACGGCACAAATTCATGGACACGCCATGGGCGGCGGCGGTGTTGCAAGTCGCGCTCGGCGGCGCGCTGGTTTTTCTGGCAGGAATTTTGATTGGCAGTTCGTAAACAACCCGTACGGTGTTCGCAAAATTGCGAAACGCGGCTTGCCATTGTGGACCGCCTCACCGCAAAATCCGGCGGGATTGAACAAGGTGATTTGAAGCTCATGTATTACATACCCATCATTGTCGGCAGCACACGTCGGGACCGGCAAAGCGTCAAGGTCGCGCGGTTTGTCCTGGCGCGATTGCAACAACGGAAGGGCGTTGCCACGGAATTGCTCGATCTGCTGGAATACAACTTTCCCATCATGGAAGAACGCCTGCATCGCCGCGACGACCCGCCGCCGCGCCTGCAGGAATATGCAGACAAAATCGCCCGCGCGGATTCGCTCATTATCGTCTCCCCTGAATACAACAACGGCTATCCCGGCGTGCTCAAAAACGCGCTGGATTATCTGCTGCCGGAATACAAACGCAAACCGGTCGGCATCGTGACGGTTTCCGCGGGTGGTTTTGGCGGCATTAATTGTCTGGCGCAACTGCGTTTGGTAACGCTTGGCATGGGCGCATTACCGATTCCGGAAAATCTGTCCGTTTCCCGGGTGCATGACAGTTTCCAGGAGGACGGGACGCCCAACGATGCCGTTTACGAAAAACGGGCGGCGGCATTTCTCGATGAAGTCCTCTGGTTCACTGAAGCCATTGCCACCCACAAAGCCAGGAAGGAGTCGCCCTGAGCGCGGGGCCGGTTGATGAAAAGGAAAACAACAACCACACCGGAACCGGAAGGCACCCGGCAACGCCTGACGGAATTCCGCCACGCTTTGCTCAAGCTGCACAAGGCACTGGTTGACTCGGAGCGGGTGGGTTACGAAAAGACCATTGGCAAAATCCAATCGCCGAACCATTTTCTGCGATTGCTCACCGGCGACCCGTGGTTCGCCTGGCTGCGCCCGCTTTCCCAGCTCATCGTCGCCATGGATGAAGCCTTGGACGTGGAAGAGCCGTTGACACTGGCCAAGGTTGACGCCTTGGTGCGCCAATCAGACCTCCTGCTGGTTGTGTCGGAAAACAGCGAAGGATTTTCCGGGCATTACTTTCAGGCCATGCAGCGCGACCCGGACGTGGTGCTCGCGCACGCGGAGGTGGTAAAACTCCGCGGCCCGCGGAAACCCTGAGCGGGAAAGGCTCCAGCCGTGAGGTTCGGAACATGGCGCGGTTCAGCCCAAGGCAGTGACGGCTCGCCGAGTCGTCGGAAACTCAGAAGCGGAACATCACCACGGTCGCCTCGGCGAGGCGACCCTACCACAGTTCATGCCGCCAGCAACTCACGACACGCGGCTTGAAGTTTTCTCAGGTGCGCCCTTGACTTCGCCTCGAGGTAGCAGCGGACCAACGGCTCGGTGCCACTGACACGGAAGGCGGCCCATTCGCGCTTTGGCAAGAGGAATTTGTAACCGTCGGTGGTGGTGATTTTTTCCACCTTGAACGGGCCAATATTTTGCAGACCGCTGCCAAGCTTTTTCAGTAACGCGTCCTTTTTGTCCGGGGGAATCGCAACATCGATGCGGTCGGTGTAAAAGTCACCGATTTTCTTCGAGAGTTTCTCCAGGATTTGACCGAGCGATTTCTTTTCGGTCGCGACGAGTTCGGCCATGAGCAGGCAGGCGAGGATGCCGTCCTTTTCCGGCACGTGGCCTTTGACACTCAGGCCGCCGGATTCCTCGCCGCCGACGATGATCGGCTCGCTTTCCATCAGCATACCGATGAATTTGAAGCCGACCGGTGTTTCATAGACTTTCACACCGAGCAATTCGGCGACGGCGTCCACTTGATGACTCGTCGAAACGGTGCGCACGACCGCGCCCTTCCAGCCGCGGTTCTTTTTCAAATGATACAGTGTCAGCGCGAGGACCTGGTTCGGCGTAAGCCAGGTGCCGGCCTTGTCCACAATGCCAAATCGGTCGGCGTCGCCATCAAGACCGAGGCCGATCTGCGCCTTGCCACTGCGGACGAATTTGCTCACGTCGGCCATGCCTTCGGCATTCGGTTCGGGATGATGCCCGCCGAACAACGGATTTATTTCGTTATGGAAGACGGTGACTTTCGCCCCGACGCTTTCGAGCAACGTGTCGAGATAGCCGCGGCCGGTGCCGTATTCGAGTTCGACGGCGACCTTGAGCTTCGCCTTTTTGAGCGCGGCAAAGTCAATGAGCTTGTGGAGTTGCTTGAAATAGGCGGGTTGCGGGTCAAACGTGGGGCATTGATGCGTGCCGATGACCGCGCCTTTGAACGACCAGTTTTGCGCCTGCAGCTTGGCGATGTTCGCCTCGATTTGCTTCGTGACTTCCGGCGTGGCGGGCGCGCCGTTGCTCGTGGAAAATTTCAGGCCTTGATACTCCGCCGGATTGTGACTGGCGGTCATGTTGATGCCGCCTGCCGCCTTGCGAAGGCGGATGGCATGGGCGATGACGGGCGTGGGCGTGTCGCGATTGCACAGGAGCGGTTCGAGTCCGTTGGCGGCGAGCACTTCGGCGGCAGCGAGGGAAAATTCGCGTCCCAGAAACCGCGTATCATAGCCGAGAATCACCTCGGGCTTCCGCCCTTGAAGTTCGGAGTTCGGAGTTCGCCCGTCTTCGCTGCACTTCGACGCGGCCTCTAATGTGGCTTGCCGCGACGAAGCCGAAGGCGAAGGCGGGAGTTCGAAATGCAGATAGTCGGCGATGCCTTGCGTGGCGAGGCGGACGTTGTCGAAGGTGAAATCGCGCGCGATGATGCCGCGCCAGCCGCTGGTGCCAAATTTAATCATGTTGGAGTTCACGCTTTAGCGTGTCCTTTCCTCAGCAAGCGCATCGGTCAGGTCATTTGGCAAGCTGAAACTTGAACTCCAACTTAGCTTTTCCAATCAAACGCCTTCTTCTCCAACGCGTAAAGATAGCCGGCAAACAAGATTGCCAGAAACGAAACCATCGAGCCGAGAATCAGGTTGCGCGTGGCGTGGTCGGCGAGCATTCGCCGGTAAACGACCGCCCATGCGTACATAAAGACGACTTCGATGTCAAAGAGGATGAACAGCATGGCGACGAGATAGAATTTCACCGAGAATCGCGCGCCGCCTTCGCCGATGGGGTCCTTGCCGCATTCATAGGCGGTGTCCTTCGCGCGGGTGCGCTGGCCGCGTTTGCCGAACAGGACGGAAACTATGAGCGTCCCGCCCGCAAAGCCGATGGCCGCGGCGAGGAGCATGAGCACCGGGATGTATTGCTCCAATTGCGACGGTTGCGTCTGTTCCATGCGGGAAAACTAAGAATAAATGCCGGAAAACTCAACAAGGAAAACCGGCAATCATGAAAAATTCATTTCCGGAACAACCACAACAGCAACGTCAGGATCGCGCTCAAAATCAGGCAGGTCACCAGCGGGAAGTGAAAACTGAAATCACCCTTGGCATAATTGATGTCGCCGGGCAAACGCCCGAGCCAGCCTTTGCCGAAGCCGGACCACAGTAACGCGCCCGCCGCCACGAGCAGCAGCCCGAGAATCATCAGAAATTTCCCTAGGTCGTGCACGTTTTCAAAATGGGGCGCAAAGCGCGTAAAGGCAACGAGGGATTTTTGACCTTTGTGCACTTCGTGCGAAATTTTTTTGCGTTTTTTCCTTTTGCCTTTTTCCTTTTGCCCTTTGAATGGCGCGCCATGTCGCGCGATTACGTTCTCGAACCGTTTTATTCCGCAGTCCATCTGCAAATTGATTACGCGCGTGAACTCAATCCGCAGCAGCTCGCCGCCGTCACCGCGCCGCCCGGCCCGGCGCTCGTCATCGCCGGCGCCGGTTCCGGCAAGACCCGCACGCTCACTTACCGCGTCGCCTACCTGCTCGAACAGGGCGTTCCCGCCGATCGCATCCTGCTGCTCACGTTCACCAACAAGGCCGCCGGCGAAATGATGCGCCGCGTCGCCGGCTTGCTCGGGCAGCAACTCACATCGCTCTGGGGCGGCACGTTCCATTCCATCGGTGCACGGATTCTGCGCTCGCATGCCGACCTGCTCGGTTACCGGCGCGATTTCACGATTCTTGACCGCGATGACGCGAAGGACTTGATCAAAACCTGTATCGCCGAGGCCGGCATCGAGACCAAAGGCACGCATTTCCCGAAACCCGAAGTGCTCTGTGAAATTTTTTCGTTCGCGGTCAACACGCACAAAACCACCGGCGAAATCATCGAAGAGCAATACGATTACTTTGGGCAATTCACGAAGCAAATCGCTGATTTGCAGAAGCGTTACACCGCCCGGAAACGCGTAACTAACGCGATGGATTTCGACGATTTGCTCGCGCTCTGGCTCAGGCTTTTGCGGGAGCACCCCGAAGTGCGCGAACATTACCAGCGCCGTTTCCAGTTCATCCTCGTGGACGAATATCAGGACACGAACCGGCTCCAGAGCGACCTCATTGACCTGCTCGCTGAACGGCATCACAATGTCACCGTCGTCGGCGACGACGCGCAGAGCATCTATGGCTGGCGCGGTGCGAATTTTGAAAACATTCTGAAATTTCCCAAACGCCATCCCGAAACGCGTGTCTTCAAAATCGAGACCAATTACCGCAGCACGCCGGAAATTTTGAAAGTCGCCAATGCCGCCATCGCCGCCAACCGAAACCAGTTCACCAAGACGCTCACGCCCGCGCGCAAGTCCGGACTGAAGCCCGCGCTCATCACCTGCATGGACGCCGCGCAACAGTCCGCGTTCATCGCACAGCGCGTCATGGAATTGCACGACGAAGGCGTGAACATGAACCAGATCGCCGTGCTTTATCGCTCGCATTTTCACGCGCTCGAATTGCAGCTTGAACTCACCAAGCGCAACATCCCCTTCTCCATCACCAGCGGCATCCGTTTTTTCGAGCAGGCGCACATCAAGGACGCGACGGCGTATCTCAAGCTGGTCGCCAATCCGCAGGACGAACTCGCCTTCAAACGGGTGGTGCGACTGCTGCCCGGCATCGCCGCCAGGGGCGCGGAAAAAATCTGGAAGATTTTTTCCACGAAGATGGGAAATAGAAGATCGAAGATGGAAAATCAGCCGCCCGGCAACGGCAATCCCCAACCCCCATCTGCCAACTCCCATCTCCTGCCGCGCATCGCACCGGCGCTGCAAGCTTGCTCCGAATCCGTCCCCGCAAAAACGGCGACCGCCTGGAAACAATTCGTCGAAACGATATCCCAGCTTGAAGACGAAACCGTCCGCAACAGCGCCGCGAAGATGCTGCGACTGGTGATTGACGCGGGTTACGATGATTATCTCAAGGAAAACTTCGCCAACTATCGCACCCGGCTGGAAGACCTCGAACAACTCGCCGTGTTCGCCTATCAATTCAATTCCGTCGAGGATTTTCTGACGCAACTGGCCCTGCTCACCAACGTTGAAGCCGAGGGCGACCAGGCCGCAAAATCCGACGCGGAGCAAATCCGGCTTTCGACGATTCATCAAGCGAAGGGTTTGGAGTTCGACGCTGTGTTCGTCATCATGCTGTGCGACGGATTATTTCCCTCCGCGCGCTCGATGGAAAGCGATGAAGGCGAGGAAGAGGAACGCCGGCTGTTTTACGTGGCCATCACCCGCGCGAAGAGCGAGCTTTACCTGAGCTACCCGCTGATGCGCGCCAGCTTCAGCAATTCCGGTGGCGACGGCAGGCAACGGCCCTCGCGGTTTCTGTCGGAAATTCCGGACGAGCTGCTGAACAAGTGGAACCTGAAGTCGTCCTATTGAACTTTTTCCCAATCCCGCACTTTGCCGGGCACAATCTTGAACAGCGGATGCGGCACGGGAATTTTTATCGAAGACAAATCGCGGAGTCGTTTGAGGTCGCGTTTTTTCAGTTTCCGTTTCAGGTGCCGCCATTCATAAAGCAATTGCCCGCGCGTTTCCTTTAATTTTCCACGAAACCGTTGCCTGCCAATTTTTGAAGCATCGAACGTGTAACCGCGTTGCGCGGCTTCCTCGTAAACGGCTCTCAAGTATGTTGCCAATGCCGCAGGCGGATTCCTCGTTTTGGCAAACCGGAGGAGTTGCGGATGATGTTTGTAGCCGCGCGTCGCACCGCGCAAAACCTTCTGCGCCAGCAATGCCTCACGCCAGAGTGCGACGAGTCCCTTGGCGTCAAGATGCTTCGGATGCAAGGTCCATAGTCGCACAAACTGGAACAGGATGTTTCCGGCGTGGCGAATTGTCATTGAAAATAGCTTCAAACACTTCTTTGAATCTGGCATCTAATCCGTGTGCGATGCATTGGAACCATTCTGGCGGGGTTGTTTTGTCTTGCGGCCTACACCGCCGTCGCCGCGCATACGCAGGCGCGGCTGATTCTGTCTGCCGACACCGCCAGGCCTGGTGACACCGTGTTGGCCGGTGTGGACATGAAGATGGAGCCCGACTGGCACACGTACTGGAAAAATCCCGGCGAGGCCGGCATGGCCACCAAAATTGAATGGCAACTTCCATCCGGCGTCACCGCCGGCGAAATCCAATGGCCGCTCCCGGAAAAATTGCCGCCTGCCGAAGTCACCACTTACGGCTACAACGACGAGGTCATGCTCATCGTGCCGCTCAAGCTTGCCGCCGACTTGAAACCCGGCCCGCTCGATTTGAAAGCACATGTCTCGTGGCTCGAATGCAAGGAAGCGTGCATCCCCGGAAACGCGGACGTTCAAGCAACACTCAATATCGGCAATGAAACCAAAGATTCCGCCGACCAGCCAAAAATATTATTGTGGCAACACAAACGAGTTCCGACCAGAATTCCAACCGTCGGTTCCGAATTACCCTTCCGCGTTTGGTGGGAAAAATCAGCAAATGGCGACACGCGACCGTTGATTATCGAAGGGCCTGCAAACAAAGATCGTTTGGATGCTTCACCTTTAGTCGATTTCTTTCCGGATGCCAGCGACCAATTTGAAATTCAAGGAACAACCGAAAATATCCCTGCCGGAGAAAACAAAGTACAATTACGCAAACTTGTAAAAAAATTTGAAGGTGGTTGGCCAAAGTCGGTTTCGGGTGTCGTGGTCTTGCGTATTGATGGGATGCCCAGAGGATTTCAAGTCACGTTGCCAATTGCGGAAACAGCTCCAACGGGCGAAGCCCCGAGTAGGACAGGTGTCTCGCCTGTCTCCAACTTATCCAGCCAAAATATGGAGACAGGCGGGACGCCTGTCTTACCTTCGCAGCCGCTTTGGAAAATGTTGTTCTACGCCTTCATCGGTGGATTGATTTTGAACATCATGCCGTGCGTGCTACCGGTCATCGCCCTGAAAATCCTCGGTTTCATCAACCACGGTCAACACGAGCCCGGCCGCGTCCGCATGCTTGGATTGATTTACGCTGCCGGCGTGTTGGTGTCGTTCCTTGCACTGGCTGCCGTCGTCATCGGCGTCAAGGCCGCTGGACGTCACGCGGGCTGGGGGATGCAGTTTGACAGTCCGGAATTCATCGTCGTGCTCACCACACTCATCATGCTCGTGGCGCTGAATCTGTTTGGCGTATTCGAAGTCACGCTGGGCGGACGCACGTTAAGCGCAGCGGGACAACTCGCCGCCAAACAAGGCGCGGTCGGCGCATTTTTCAATGGCATTCTCGCCACCGTGCTGGCGACGCCCTGCACAGCGCCAATTTTGGCCACGGCTCTCGGCTTTGCCTTCGCACAAAGCCCGTCGCTAATTGTGCTGATTTTTTTGTTTGTCGGACTTGGCCTCGCTGCGCCCTACGTCGTACTGAGCTGGAACCCGGCTTGGCTGAAATTTTTGCCCAAGCCCGGCGCGTGGATGGAAAAGTTCAAGACCGTGATGGGCTTCCCGATGCTGGCAACCACCGTATGGTTGTTCTTGCTGGCAGCCGGGAATTTTGACAAAAGCCGCACACTTTGGTTTGGATTGTTTCTCGTTGCGTTGGGCTTGGCGGCTTGGATTTGGGGCGAATTCGTACAGAGAGGAACAAGGCACCGCGGCTTGGCCCGGGTCGTCAGCATTCTTCTTGCCGGTGGAATTGGAACTTATGCTTTTTGCCAAACGCCGGATCAAATTGAATGGCATTCGTGGAGCCCTGCAGCAGTGGCCAAGGCGCAGGCTACAGGCCGGCCTGTGCTCGTGGATTTTACCGCCGACTGGTGCCTCACTTGCCAGGTAAACAAAAAAATCGCCATCGAAATTCCGTCTGTCCGCAAAAAATTGAAGGACATCAACGCGGTCGCGTTGGTAGGCGATTACACACATTTCCCCGACAGCATCACAGCGGAACTGAACCGTTTCAACCGCGCCGGCGTGCCGCTGGTTTTGGTTTATCCGAAAAACCCGGACGCGGAACCGATTGTGCTGCCGCAAATTCTGACACCCGGCATCGTGCTGGATGCGCTTGACCGGGCGGCGCGTTGACTTTTGAACGGAACAGGGCAGATTGGTGTCTCTAAATCCGACGATTAATGATTCTGAACCTATGAAAAAAGCCTTAATTTTATTGGCTGCAATGGCGTTGGCCCTGACGGTGCAGGCGCTGGAAATCGGCAAGCCAGCGCCCGATTTCACGGCCACGGACATCAACGGCAAGACCGTCAAACTCAGTGATTACAAGGGCAAGATTGTCGTGCTCGAATCCTACAATTCCAATTGCCCCTACTGCCACAACCAATACAAAACCGGCGCGATGCAGGCGTTGCAACGCGACCTCGCCGCCAAAGGTGTTGTGTGGCTGCTGGTGAATTCCGTGAATCCGAAAAATTTCAGCCATCGCACGCCGGAACAGGCCCGTCAGGAAATGGCCGACGAAAAAATGGACGTGACCGCGTGGATTGACGACAGCTCCGGCGCCGTCGGCCATCTCTACGACATGAAAACCACGCCGCACATGTATGTCATCAACAAGGACGGCATCCTCGTTTATCAGGGTGCGATTGATAATCAGCCCGACCCGTTCCACGACCCCAGCAAGGCGCAGAATTACGTCAGTGCAGCCATTGACGCGCTGCTCACCGGCAAACCGATCACGGTTTCAGAAACCAAGCCTTACGGCTGTAGCGTCAAATACGCGGATTAAATTTCCCAAATCAACTGGTAGGGCCGCGTTGCTGCGCGGCCCTTTTCTTTAGGCGGCGCTGCAGCGCCGCCCTACCCCAACGGGGCAAACCCAAACTCCTTCAAAAATGCTTCCGTCGGCGCATGGATGTCCACGCGCCTTTTTGTGAACGGATCAACGTAGGCCAACCGCACGGCGCGCAAACCGAGTGGAATTTTTTTCTCTGCCATTAAT
>JBEKMU010000042.1:0-21583 GCA_049523555.1 Verrucomicrobiota bacterium
GTCGCGCAATTCACGGCCTAACGGTTCGGCATAAACCGGAAACGGCAATGCGACAAGATTTGTCGGCGTTGAACCGGCACACATGAAAAGCAATCCGGGGCTGGTATATGCGCCGGTAAATGTCGGGAAAATCCAACTTGGGGAAGCAACGTAATTGGTTGAAAGCCCGCCCCCGCCTCCGCCCGCTCCTGCACCTTGAGCCTGAATCTGTAGTTGAATCGTGCCGGATTTCCCGAACGCGGAGCAGGCCAGCAAGACGAGCGCGAAAAGGCGAAGGAAAATTTTCATCGGTGACACTCCTTCATGGCGCTGCAATTGCAGCGCCTTAACATTTTTGAAATCATATTCAACTCGTTTGCACTCCGAATGGGGTTGCTGCACCCTGGCGGCAAACACCGGCGAGAACTTGGCGGATGAAGTGGCCATCAGTCCTATCACATACCCATCGCGGATTTTGAGCAAGACAAAATCTGCCCTGCCATCGCTTCGGGTTGTCCAGCCGTAAACCAACATTTGAAGCAAGTCGCCATTCCATCTGTCCCATGTAACTTCAGGGAAAAGATTTAGAATTTTTTCAATCCGTGTTTTCGGCTCAAAGGTCATAAACAGACTGGCGAACTTCATCAACCCATCCGAAAGTTTCCCGGCGCGCGTCGTCTTTTTCCTGCGTTTGGGTTTCACTTTCAATTTCAAACAGCTTTGAAGCCGCCGTCGCAAGTCCGCCCATTGCAACCGCGAATCGCTTCGCGTCGCCGTAATCAGGAACGGAAATTTTTGTCGAGGTGGCGGTTTCGGTTTCATCTGGCGAAGGCACAGGCTCTGGCGTCGGTTTTAGTTCCTCACGGCGCGGATATTTCTTCGCGCCCGGCGTGTCATCGCCTGCCAGTTCCGGCACGGGACTGTTGAGCGATTTTTGCAGAAGGCAATGGTTGCGAATGTCCTCACAAAACGCCTCAGCCATGCCGACCAGCGCGTTATATGGGATTCGCTCAATTCCGTTTTGGATTGCATCGGCGTCCACGCGCAATGCTTGGACGATGGCCAGTGAAGTTGAATTGGTTTTACTCATAAATTTTGTTTCGGTAGTTCGTCGGTGTTGTAAAAAAAGTTCGCGCACACTTCATGCAAAAATCGCTGGCGATCACAGACCGTCAGCCGGGGCAGCGAATTCAATAAAGCAAAAAAGAAAAGTTCGTCCGGCGAGAAAAGCGGAGGTTCGGTTTTCGCCGTGCCGGACGCAACGACCGCAATCGGCGCGGGCAAGGCTGTCCGCGCTCCTTTTAATTTTGGGCAACACGCCCTCAAGATGGCGTTCCTTTGCCTCCGTCACGCCGGCACTAAAAACTTTACAGTTCGGGTGCAAATTCGCACAGTGTGCTTGTGATTGAAAGTGGTCCAAGGGTTCAGCCCGCACAATTGTCTTCGGCTGCCCGGCGGCAAACTGGTTTGGCTGGAGATTTGGAAACCGCCATTCTGCGGGCGCAGGAAAATTTGCTCGGTTTGCAGCGTCCGGAAGGCTACTGGGTGGGCGAGTTGATGGTGGATTCCACGCTCGTGACCGACACGGTGGTGTATCATCATTGGGCCGGCAAGGTGAACAAGACATGGCAGCGCAAGGCGGTCAACCGCATCTTTTCGATGCAACTGCCCGACGGCGGCTGGAACATTTACCTCGGCGGACCGTCGGACGTGAACGCCACCATCAAAGCTTACCTCGCCCTCAAGCTCGCCGGCGTGCGCGTCACCGACTGGCGCATGCTGCGCGCCCGCGAAGTGGCGTTGCGGCTCGGCGGGGTGCCGCGGATGAACACCTTTTCGAAGCTTTACCTCGCGTTGATTGGCCTGTTCCCGTGGGAATATGTTCCGACCATCCCGTCCGAAGTGCTGCTCATCGGCAAATGGTTTCACGTGAATTTCTGGGACATGAGCAACTGGTCGCGCGCTATGCTCGTGCCGCTCGCCATCATCAACCATTTCAAACCCACCCGCCCGGTGCCGGTGGACCTGAATGAACTTTATCCCGAAGGCTATCACGAACGCGACCTCGCCCTCGCGCCCGACCCGGACAATCTTTCGTGGCGGAACTTTTTCCTCTGGCTCGACCGCCTGCACAAATTCGCCGAATGGTTCGCCGAGCACAACATTCATCCGTTCCGCAAACGCGCGCTCCGGAATGCCGAACGCTGGATGCTTGAACGCTTCGAAGGTTCGGACGGCCTCGCCGCGATTTTCCCGGCTATGCTCAACTCGCTCATCGCCCTCAAGGCACTCGGTTATCCCGACGATCACCCGGAAGTCGTCCGCGCTGAACGCGAACTCAAGAAGCTCGAACACGAGACGGAGAACGACGTGCGTATTGAGCCGTGCTTCTCGCCGGTTTGGGACACCGCCATCGTCGCGGTTTGCCTGCACGAATCCGGCATTTTGGAAAATCATCCCGCACTCAAACGCGCCGCCGAATGGCTGATGGAACGCGAGATTCGCTTTTACGGCGACTGGATTCACAAGAATCCCGTCCCGCCCGGCGGAATCGAGCCGAGCGGGTGGGTCTTCGAATTCAACAACAAATGGAATCCTGACGTGGACGACACGGCGATGGTGCTGCTGGCGTTGCGCAAAATCCCGACCGACAATCCGAAAAAACGCGACGAATGTTTTCAACGCGGCCTGAAATGGATGATGACCTTTCAGTGCCGGGACGGCGGCTGGGCGGCGTTCGACAAGGACTGCACGAAAAACATCCTGGAAAAGGTCCCGTTCGCCGACCACAACGCCATGCTCGACCCCGAATGCGCCGACATCACCGCACGCATCCTGGAATTGCTCGGTTACGAAGGCTGGAAAACCGATCACCCGCAGGTGAAGGAGGCGTTGCAGTTCATTCGCGAACATCAGGAACCCGACGGTTCCTGGTATGGCCGCTGGGGCGTGAATTACATTTACGGCACGTGGCAGGTCCTGCGCGGACTGCGCGCGATGAACCTGGACATGAACCAGCCGTGGCTGCGCAAGGCGCGCGCCTGGCTCGAAAGCGTCCAGCACGAGGACGGCGGCTGGGGCGAGCGTTGCAACACCTACGACGACCCGGTTTTTAAAGGGCAAGGGCCGAGCACCGCCTCCCAGACCGCCTGGGCCGTCATGGGTTTGTGCGCCTTCGACGACCCGGAAAATCCCGCGCTCAAACGCGGCATCGAGTATTTGATTCGCACACAAAATCCTGATGGTTCGTGGACGGAAGACGAAACGACCGGCACCGGTTTCCCGAAGGTTTTCTATCTGAAATACGACGTGTATCGCAACGCCTGGCCGCTGCTGGCATTCGCCACGTATCGAAAAATTCCCGAACGCGCTGGCGCTCAACACCGCGGCGATGTTGACGGCCAGCCGCATCCGATGCCGTGAAAAACGCCGGTCCAGCTTAAGAATCAACCCGCCACTCATGTCATCCGTTTTGGCCGGTCTGACGGTGAACTTCCCGGTTCTGCCAGTCAAACGGTGGAGTTTTACCCTACTAAGAAAGTTTGATTTGTAGGTATTTTTTACACTTTATGAAAACTCTCTCCATTTCCGTTGTTTTGATTGAATTACGGGCGTTGCGACTCCGGAAAAACGTCGGCCAAGCTTACACAAAGTCTAGTGCGCCCATTTCCTGATTTGTTTTATTCGTAAATGCTAAAACAACGCAAATAGCCTGAAATGAACACTTTGTTATGACGTATGACTTCGTTAAATGTTTGGAAAACTGAATTGGCACAAACCTAGCTGATTTTGCTTACATGATTATGAAAATGAAACCGGCCAGTATGATTTGTGCAGTTTTGTTGGCATTGATTGCCAGCGCAGGTGCGGTTCCAATTGATTTGGGCCAAACTACCGGATCACCAGCCGATTTAAGCGATGCCCTAACTCGTCTCAACGGGCAAATCACCCTATACAACATTGCCAACGATCCGGATCTTCCAACAGCGGTTTTGGCAGGTGGTTTAGGCCCAATTACTGCCACGGGAACTTCGACCGTGCTGGATGTGACTGGTTGGACCTACTTGTGTTTGAAATGGGCCGACACGGATCAATTTTATTATGTGGGCAATGACTCGGGGCTGCTCACATTTAACAGCACTGTATTCAATGGTAATGGCCAGCCGCAAGGTCTTTCCGGTTATGATTTCTTCAACCCTAAAAGCAGTTCCGTTCCCGATGGCGGCTCGGCTGCTATGATGTTGGGCGCGGCCTTGTCCGGTTTGGGCTTGGTAGTTCGCCGCCTGAAACGATAAACTGAATTTCAAAACACAAACGGCATTCTGTATCAGGCAGGATGCCGTTTGTGTTTTTGAACGTCCGGCCAATCCCGCCACGGGTTTTTCAAAGACGCGGAGAACGTGGAAGCTCTCTCCTTGGGAAGAGGGTTGGGTGAGGGAGGACGTTACACCAATTTCTTCGCAATCTGCCCGTCAGAATTTCCTTCACTGTCAGGGTGACGATGACTTTGTGGCTACGCTTGAAGAACGATTCGATCTCCTGCAACGCATCTGACGAATAATCAAACGATACGAAGAAGCCTTTCTCGCAATCTTCGCGCATCATCATGGCTTCAAAGAAATCATGTCCGGGCGACCAACTTTGTCTTTCTGTTTCACCTGGATGGGTGCCAGTGTTCTTTCAAGGCGAGTTCGCCTTCCTGTTTCTTGCGCGGCATGGCGGCGGCGGAAACGGGATAGATTCGGCCATCCACACCCATGTCGCCGATTTGCAGTTTGTTCGGGGTGCTGTCCGCGTCTTTGCGTTGAAAACCTATCTCCATTCGCACGCAAAGTTGACAGGTTTGCCGCTGCCGACCATGCTTGCAGCCAGCCATGCTTGAGCAAAACGTCCAGATTGTTTCCAACGAGCGCGACACCGATTCTTATTTCCGGCTCGTGCTGCGGGCGTCGCAAATCGCGTCGTTGATCCAGCCCGGACAATTTGCCCACGTCCGTGTGCTGCCGATGAAGGATGCCTTGCTGCGCCGGCCCTTCAGCATTTTTCAAGTCGAAGGCGACACCTTTTCCATCCTCTACAAAACTGTGGGCAAGGGTACCGAAGCCCTTTCGCTGATGCGGCCCGGCGAAGAAGTCAGTGTGATCGCGCCCCTCGGCCACGGGTTCACCGTGCCGAAACCCGGCGGCGAAACTCCCCTGCTCGTCGCCGGCGGCTACGGCATGGCGGCGATGTGTCTGCTGGCGCAACGCTCGCCGCAGAAAGGCATTGTGTTCGTCGGCGGCCGGCGGCGCGTGGACATCTTGTGCGAAAAGGAATTTCGCGCGCTCGGCTGGGGCGTGCGCGTGACCACCGAAGACGGCAGCCATGGCAAAAAAGGGCTTGTCACCCAACCACTCCTCGATGAACTGGGATACCGGATGCCACACCGGAAGGTGTTTGCGTGCGGCCCGACACCGATGCTCAGGGCGGTCGGCAGAATCGCCGAAAAATTCAATGTGTCGGCGGAGCTTTCGATGGACGAACACATGTGCTGCGGCATCGGCGTTTGCCTGACCTGCGTAATTCCGGTCAAGGTTGGCGACGGCTGGGAATACCAGCGCACCTGCACCGAAGGGCCGGTGTTCGATTCGCGCCAAGTCATGTGGGAGGCAGCCAAATGAATTTACGATTTACGATTTGCGATTTACGATCGGGGAGCGCGCCCGCCACAGGTGCAGTTTTCCGCGCCCTCGCGGGAAATAATTTGGAGGTGCATCAGTGAACTTATCCGTCCAAATCGGCAAATTGACGCTGCAAAACCCAGTGATGGTCGCCTCCGGCACGTTCGGTTATGGCGTCGAATACGCGCAGCTCCTCGACTTAAACCAGCTCGGTGCAGTCGTGGTGAAAGGCATCCGGCTCGAACCGGTTCGCGGCAACCCGACACCGCGCACGGTCGAGGTCACCAGCGGCCTTATCAACGCCATCGGCCTGCAAGGGCCGGGTGTAGAGGGTTTTAAACAAAAATACTGGCCGTTCCTCAAAACGCTGAAAGTGCCGACCATCATTAACATCTGGGGCACGACCATCGAGGAATACGCCGAAGTGGCGCGGCGGTTCGACGCCCTCGGCGGCGTCGGCGCGCTGGAACTCAACGTTTCCTGCCCCAATATCAAGGAAGGCGGCGCGCAATTCGGGACCGATTTGAAATTACTCGCGCAGGTTGTGGCCGCGTGCCGGAAGGTAACGAAGCTGCCGCTCATCACCAAGATGAGTCCGAATGTAGTGAACATCGCGCCTTACGCCAAGGCGGCAGAGGACGCGGGTAGCGACGCCCTGGCCATCACGAACAGTTACCCGGCCATGGCGATTGACATCGAGATGCGGCGGCCCAAGCTGGCCAATGTCACCGGCGGCCTGACCGGCCCGTGCATCAAGCCGATTGCCATCAAGCTGGTCTGGGAAGCGGCGCAGGCGGTGAAGATTCCCATCATCGGCATGGGCGGCATCCAAAACGCGGCGGACGCGATTGAGTTCATGATGGCGGGTGCGACGGCGGTGGCGGTGGGCACGGCGAACTTCTACGAACCACAGACGGCGTTGCAGGTGATTGCCGGCTTCCGCGAGTTCATGCAGCGGCGCGGCATTCATGAAGTGTCCGAGATCACTGGCAGCGCGCAGGTTACGGACTGAGTCCGGCTCGCCGCTCACCGGTACCGCACCGTCACGGGTATAAAAGCTTCCAATTCCCCGGGATTGTTGATAACCTGCCACACGTTAGATGAGTTAAACCACAGCGCGCTCGTCATATGGAAAACGTGCCGCCCGATCCGCGACCGATCAGGCCTGGGCCTCCGCGCAGCGCCAGAGAATTGTTGCCCGTCGTCTATGAGGAGCTGCGCCGACTGGCCGCGCAGAAGCTATGCCAGGAGAAGCCCGGTCAAACCCTCCAAGCCACCGCCCTGGTCCACGAAGCCTGGTTGCGGCTGGTGCGCGAGGAGGACCGCAACTGGAATGATCCGCAACACTTCTTCTGCGCCGCCGCCACCGCCATGCGGCGCATCCTTATCGAAAACGCCCGGCGCAAGAAATCCCCGAAACACGGCGGCGACCTGCACCGTGTCAACCTGGAGGACGTCGCCCCGGCGGAACTGCTACCATCCGATGAGTTGCTTGCCCTGGACGAAGCTCTTGAGAAACTGGCCGCCGAGGATGCGGACGCCGCCCGGTTGGTGGAACTGCGTTGTTTCGCCGGGCTGGGCCATCAGGAAGCCGCGCAACTCATGGGCCTCACCCGGCGCGAAGCAGACGGGCTTTGGGCCTACGCCCGCGCCTGGCTTTTCGAAGCGATGCACAAAGAATTCGGTGCAAACGGTGCTCCAGCATCGCTTTAAGAGATGATGGGCGAAGCAAAACACGAAACGCGCGCCGTGTTCACCGCGGCGCTGGCCTTAAGCGCGCCGGAAGAGCGTGCGCGTTACTTGGACGAAGCCTGTCAGGGTAAGCCCGAGTTGCGCCAACGCGTCGAGGTCCTCCTCTGCGCCCACGAGCAGGCCAGTTCTTTTCTCGAACAACCCGCCGCACCATCGCCCAGGAAGACCATCGTGTTTTCGCCTCCACTCACGGAAAAGCCGGGTGACAAGATCGGCCATTACAAGCTGCTCGAGGAAATCGGCGAAGGGGCGTTTGGCCGGGTCTTCATGGCGGAGCAAACCGAACCGGTTTGCCGCAAGGTGGCGCTCAAGATCATCAAAGCCGGCATGGACACCCGCGAGGTCATCGCCCGGTTTGAGGCCGAGCGCCAGGCGCTCGCGCTGATGGACCACCCGAACATCGCCAAAGTCCTGGATGCCGGCGCCACCGAGACTGGCCGCCCTTACTTCGTGATGGAACTGGTCCGGGGCATCCCCATCACGGCCTACTGCGAACAACAGCAGCTTTCCACCGCCGGGCGCCTGCAGCTCTTCATGAAGGTCTGTCACGCCGTGCAGCACGCGCATCAGAAAGGGATCATCCACCGCGACCTCAAGCCGACCAACATCCTCGTCACGCTGATTGATGGCGAGGCGGTGCCCAAGGTGATTGACTTTGGGATTGCCAAGGCGCTCGGGCAGAAGCTCACCGAAAAGACGCTCTTCACCGCGTTTCAGCAGATGGTCGGCACGCCCGCCTACATGAGCCCGGAGCAAGCGGCATTGAGCGGGGTGGACGTAGACACCCGGAGCGACATCTACTCGCTGGGCGTACTACTCTACGAACTGCTGACCGGCGTGACGCCGTTCGACCAGGAAACGCTACGCAAAGCCGCGCTGGACGAGATCTGCCGTCTCATCCGCGAAACCGAACCGCCCAAGCCATCAACTCGCCTGACGCAGTTGGCCAGGAGTCAGAAGTCAGAAGTCAGAAGTCAGAAGTGGAAAGAGGTGCATGGCGATCTCGATTGGATCGTGATGAAGTGCCTGGAGAAGGACCGCGCGCGCCGCTACGAAACGGCCAACAGTCTGGCCGATGACATCGAGCGCCACCTGAAGCTTGAGCCGGTCAACGCCGCAGCCCCGAGCGCGCTCTACCTGGCAGGCAAGTTTGTCCGCCGGCACAAGGCCGGCTTGGCCACGGCCACGGCCCTTGTGCTGTTCATGGTGGTTGGCGCAGTCGTTAGCACCTGGCAGGCAGTCCGCGCCACGCGCGCCGAACGCGAGCAAACCCAACTCCGCGAAGCAGCGGAAACAGCCCGCGAGCAGGTGGAGGCTCGAGCCTACGCCTCGGACATGAGTCTTGCCGCGCATTCGGCCAGTTCAGGTGCCAACCTGGGGAGTGTCGAGGACCTGCTTGCCCGATGGCGGCACAGCGAGCCGGACCGCCGCGGGTGGGAGTGGTACTACCTGAACGGTTTGTGCCACCGCGAGATTCTAACGATTGACGCCGATACGAACGGGCTCCGGTCCGTTGCGTGGAGCCCAGACGGCAGGCGGCTGGCCTCGGCCGGACGCGATGGCGTCGCCCGGCTTTGGGACCCGTCCACGGGCCGCAAGATTGCCGAGCTGCGCGGCCATGCTGAGATGGTGGAATGTGTCGCTTGGAGTCCGGACAGCAGGCGGCTGGCTACTTCGAGCCGGGACAACACGATCAGGGTTTGGGAAGCGGAGACAGCCAGCGCGGTGTTGACGCTGACCGGCCACAACGACGCCGTGTTCAGCGTCGCCTGGAGCCGGGACGGCAAGAAGCTGGCCTCGGTCAGCTGGGATCGAACGGCCAGGATTTGGGATGCCGCCACAGGCGCCGAAGTATTGACCGTGACAAATCCAGAACCACTCCACGGTGTTAGCTGGAATGCGGACGGCACCTGTGTGGCGGTCTGCTCAGGCGACACCACGACAGTATTGGACACAGTCACCGGCAAAAGGCTTCGCATGTTTGACTCTGGTGTGAGAGTGGCTTGGTCGCCGGATGGCAAGTGGCTGGCCGGGGGCGGCTATGACAGTTGGGTTAAGATCATGGATGCAGTCACCGGCACGAATGTCGTCATGGTGGGACTCCATGGCGAGGGTGTTTTGAATGTGGCTTGGAGTCCGGATGGAATGCGGCTGGCATCCGCCTGCCAAGGCGAAGGCACCGTCAAGATTTGGGATGCTCGAAACCGCACCGAGGTTCGGTCGTTTCGTGGGCATGCGGGCAGTGTTCGTGAAGTCTCTTGGCGTCCAGATGGGGAACAGTTGGCATCGGCTGGGATTGACGGAACGGTCAAGGTGTGGGACGCGAAAAGCGGCAACCCTTCCCTCAGCACTAAAACCCAGCCAGCTCAATGCCTCTTGGTAGCCTGGCGTCCGGACGGCCAGCAACTGGCCTGCGGCGGCTCGGACGGTTTGGTTCGCGTTTGGGATATTGCCGGTACGCGGGACCCTACCATCCTTCACGCGCACACCGGCTGGGCCTATGCAATGGGCTGGAATCCGACTGGAACACGAATTGCCTCCGGCGGCCAAGATGGCCTAATCAAGGTCTGGGAGCCGACAACCGGCCAGGAACTGTGGCATGTGCAGGCTTACACCAGAGTCCAAGACCACCGAAAATTCGTGCGCTCTCTGGCGTGGAGTCCGGATGGGAAACGGCTTGCCTCGGTCGGCGAGGACAATTACCTCAACATCTGGGACGCCGACACCGGAGCAAAGCTGGTCACGACTCATTTTCACGGCAGCACGATGGCGTTCGCGGTGGCGTGGCGTCCGGATGGCAAGCAGTTGGCCGTTGGACTGGCCAGCGCGAGAGCCGGTGAAATTCAACTTCTGGACGCTGCCACCGGCAAATTGGAGCACGCATGGCTCGGGCACAGGGATACCATACGCTCAGTGGCTTGGCGTCCGGACGGCAAGCAGTTGGCCTCGGCTTCGGACGACACAACGGTCAAGGTTTGGGACACGGAAACAGGCAGGGAAATCCACACGCTTTTCGGGCACAGCAGCATGGTTCGGTCGGTTGCTTGGAACCCGGACGGAACGCGCCTGGCCAGCGGGAGTTGGGATCGGACCGTCAGGATTTGGGATCCAGCAACGGGCGAAGAAGTCTGTTCGATTGCCGAACCCATTCGCACCGCCCAAGTCCTCGGAGCGGTCTTCGCGGTTGCCTGGAGTCCCGATGGAACCCAAATCGCCTCGGCCGATGAGGGAGGAACCATACTAATTCACAACTGCACGCCCGGCCGAGCGGCTGAGGAGAAACGGAAGCTGGCTGAGTTCGAGAAAGTCGAAATCGAGAAGCCGCCCGCCGCGCCGCCCCGCTAAACCGTGTCTATTCAGTCGAAACCACGGATGAACACGGATTCACACGGATAGATGCAGGGAAGAACACCATTTTCCCGACGGTGAAGGCTCACTCGTTGGTGTAAGTAGATGGCCGTGTCCGAAGAACACTCTTTTATCTGTGTCCATCAGTGATCCGCGTTCATCCGCGTTCATCCGCGGTAAAAAATTCCGAAGATTCCCGGTGCAAACCGTCCCCCAAATTCGCCTTACCAGATGAAGGGCTGCATTGCGCTTGCGGCCTTTCACTGGCGGCTCGCAAGCCGCTGGGAACAAACTTGTATACTGAGACTTATGAAAAGAAGACTTTTAGCGACACTCGCGCTGGCTTTGGCCGGTTGCCTGTTCGAAGCAAACAGTTCCCCAGCCACGTTGCATTACGTGGACGCAAACGGCACAACCGCCACGCCGCCCTACACGAACTGGGTCATGGCAGCCACAAACATTCAGGATGCCGTAAGCATCGCCTCGACAGGCGACGAGATCATCGTCACGAACGGAGTGTATCCAGGCACTGTGAACGTGACCAATCCGCTGGCGCTGGTAAGCGTGAATGGCCCGCAGTTCACGCTCTTCAATGGCGGAGGCACGCATCGGTGCGCCTTTCTGACCGACGGCGCGAGCCTGACGGGGTTCACCTTGACGAATGGATCCACCACAGTCTATGGGGGCGGTGTGTATTGCGAGTCCACAAACGCTTTTCTCACCAACTGCGTCATCACTGGCAACAGAGCGAATGGTTATGCGATCACTGAACCTCCATACGGGGTCGTGTTGGGCTTCGCGGGACAAGGCGGCGGGGTCTATGGATGCACGCTCTACAGCTGTATTGTGAACAACAACCAGGCCCGGGGTGGTGTGTGGGTACACAGTCGCTGGGCTCTTCCGGTGTTTAAAGCAAGCAACGGCGGCGGTGTCTTCGGCAGCACGCTCTTCAACTGCCTTCTCGCCGGGAACTATGCTAACGCCGGCGGCGGAGCCGCGAACTGCACTCTTTACAACTGCACACTGACTGGAAACGTCTGCAATGATAGTTCGTTGTCTACCGGCAGCGGATTGTTGCATGCTTACGGCCGTGGTGGCGGAGCCGCCGGTGGCGTGCTTTACAACTGCATAGCATATTTTAACAAGGCCACGGGCGGCGCGAACTACGACACCGGTTGCATCCTGAACTATTGTTGCACCGCACCGCTCTCCACCAACGGCGTCGGCAACATCACCAATGCGCCGCTGTTTATGGACACGAACGGCTGGAGCAACCTGCGACTGCAATCCAACTCCCCCTGCATCAACGCCGGGAACAACGCTTACGTGACTACGGCCACCGACCTCGATGGCAACCCGCGCATCGCCGGCGGCACGGTGGACATGGGCGCCTACGAGTTCCAGCCGGGCGTCTGCGGCGGCCAGTTCGGCGGTGCTGCGTATTCGCCGCTCACCGGGTTCAGTTTCACTTTCAGCGGCGCCACCATCGGTCAGCCCTATCGCATCCAAACTTCACCCTCGTTGGCTGCCGGCAGTTGGACCGCCTTGACGAACTTCAGCTACACCGGGCCAATCACCATCACCGACCCGTCCGCCGTCGCCGGGCCAAAGAAATTCTACCGCGCCGTCAGCCCATGAGCGTAGAGGCATTTGTGGCGGGGACGATGCTGGTGTTAGTGGAAGCGAATGAAGAAACCGAGAACAACAGTCGAGAATCCGCAACCAACCAAAGCCCCGGGCCTATCACCCGAGCAAGAAAAAGAAAGGACCACAGAACATGAATAACCAACTAAGAATGAAACACGGGGCCATGCTCGCGCTCGCAGCAATGGCCCTTGTCGTGGCCGCCAGGCCAGCGGCTGCAGGTAACTGGACCGCTCGGAGCGTCTCCGAGCTGATCGCAGACATCAATGCCGCCAACTTGGCGGGCGGGGTGAACACCATCACCCTGGCACCCGGCAAGACCTTCACCTTGACCGCGGTGAATAACACCACCGACGGGCCTACGGCCTTGCCGGTAATCGCGGCCAACAACAAACTGACCATCCAGGGCAACGGCGCCACCATCGCGCGGAGCAAAGCCCCGGGCACGCCCCCGTTCCGCTTGTTCGACGTGGCGTCCGATGCGGCCCTGACCCTGCAAAACCTGACCCTTGCCAACGGGCTGGTGATCGGGGACACCGGCATGGATGCTTCCGGCGGCGCGATTCTGAATGCGGCCGGGGCTTCCCTCACCGTGAAGTGCTCGGCATTTGTCGGCAACCAGGTGGTTGGTGGCGACGGCGCCGGTGGTCTCGGTGGCCTTGGCCTCGGAGGCGCGATTTGGAATGATGGCACCGCCAGCCTTGGCTCGGTCATATTTCGCGGCAATCAAGCGACCGGCGGCGCCACTACAAGCCCCGAGGGAGAATTCGGGGGCATGGCGGGTGGCGGCGCTGTCAGCAGTGCGGATGACGGCATCCTCACAGTCAAAAACTGCTGGTTCACCGGCAACAAAGCCATCGGCGGCCTCCGCCACTATCCGAACCCTCCTACGGGATACACCGTCGGGGCCAGTGGCGCGCTGGACAATTGGGGCACCGCCGTAATCACCGACAGCGTCTTCACTGACAACCAGGCCATCGGCGGCGCCGCGGACCCGGGTGTGGAAGAGGGAGGTTATGGTATCGGGGGCGCCCTCGGCAGTGGCGGCGCTTATGCCATTGCCTCCGTTTGCACCCTCCAACACTGCACGTTCAGCCGCAATCAGGCCATTGGCGGGGATGCCGACGCCAACGACTTTGGCGGGGCTGTGTTGGGCGGCGCCATCTCGACCGGGTTTGCGCAGGCCACGTCGGACATGACGATTACCGACTGCATTTTCACTGGGAATCAGGCCATCGGCGGCCAGGGCGGACACGGTGGTCCGGCGGCGGGCGGGGTCATCAACCAGGAGTCAGTGCTGACGATCGGCAACCGAAGCACCTTGACCATCGTTAAGAGTGTGTTCACCGATAACAAGGCCGTCGCTGGCAATACAGCGGATTATGCCTATGGCGGGGCCATCGTAAACCAGGATTGGAACCCCGACGACGGTTCCGGAGCGACACTGGTGGTCTCCAACTGCTTGTTCACCCGTAACGAGGCTCTCGGTTCGCCCGGTGGCGACAACATCAGTGCCACCAGCATCGCGTGGAGTGGCGCGGTGAATAATTTCGGCAATGCCACGATTCGGAACTCCACCTTCTTAAACAACCGGGCCGTAGGCGGCGCAGCCGCACCCGGTGCCGAACCGGGCATCTACACCACTTCCTTCGGCGGCGGCCTCAGTAGTTGGGGCGGTACGCTCGACATCCGCGACAGCCGCTTTGTGGGCAATCAAGTCATCGCGGGCGACGCGAGTCTGGGCGGTCCTGCGGGCACGGCCATGGGCGGCGGCATTACCGTCAGCAGCGGCCTGTCGACAACCATCGTCAACTGCTCGCTCCTTTACAACACTGCGGTTGGTGGAGCGGGCGGCAGCGGCATTCCCGGTGGCACTGGCGTGGGAGGCGGCCTCAACGTGGGGCTCAACCCAGCGTGGGCCGTAGCGTCTTCGGCTCCAAGTTTAGCCGTGACCCTCACCGGTACAATTATCAGCTACAATCAGGCGATTGGCGGCGCCAATGGCGGCACGGGGATGGGCGGTGGCTACGCGGTTGACACCGGTGTCCTCTTCGGCATTCCGGATACTTCCTCGGTCACGCTCAACGGAGGAAGTGTGGTCAGCCACAACCAGCCGGACAACGCCTTCCAGTTTTAGGCGCCGCCTTCACGACCAACAAATGGTGGCGGGCAGAATAGAAATAACGACAACAATCGCTCGGGTGCTTGGCGCCCGAGCGGGAAAAAGAAAGGAAGCGCGGAGAACCCGCAAATGCCGCCATGAATCGCCAGTTACCAGTATACCGTGGGCAGGGTGAATGTTGTGGGGTGTTCGCCCATCTGAATTCCACAATCATCTTCCGGCTATTTCTTGGCGGTCAACTGCAACTCTTACAAATGAGGACAATATGAAAACGAAACTTAATCTGACAATCGTTGCACTACTGCTGGCAGTCTCCAACCTCTCCGCTGCCACGCACTACGTATCGCTGGGGAGCACGAGCCCGACACTGCCCTACACCAACTGGGTCTCGGCAGCTACGAACATTCAGGATGCCGTGAACGCCGCGGCGGCAGGCGACACGGTCCTCGTGACCAACGGAGTGTATCCCGGCGGTCTGAACGTAACCAACCCGCTGGCGCTGCGGAGCGTCAATGGCCCACTGGTCACGGTCATCAATGGTGGCGGCCGGTGCGCCACTCTGACCAACGGCGCGAGCCTGACGGGGTTCACCGTGACGAAGGGGTGGGCGATGTCTAGTGGCGGCGGTGGAGTGTGGTGCGCATCCACCAACGCCTTTCTCACCAACTGTGTGATTTCCAGTAACTCATGCACGGGTCATTGGTTCGTTGATCAGAAACAAGGGATTTATATTTGTATCCCAGGCATTGGCGGCGGGGTATATGGTGGCACTCTTTACAACTGCACCTTGACCGGCAACTCGGCTAACCTTGGCGGCGGAGTTTTTGGAGGCACACTCTACAACTGCACGCTGAGCGGCAATCGTGTTACGAATTCCTATTCGGGGGGCTTAGGTATCCAGCATGTCTACTATGGCAGAGGCGGCGGGGCGAGTGGAAGCACGCTCTACAACTGCATCGTCTGTTCCAACACGGCTACGTATTATGGGGCGAATTACTACGACAGCGCCCTGAACTACTGTTGCACCACACCGATGCCCATCGACGGCATCGGCAACATCACCAACGCGCCGCTGTTTGTGGATTACGCTGGCGGCAACCTGCGCCTGCAATCCAACTCCCCCTGCATCAACGCCGGGAACAACGCCTATGTGACTGCCGCGACCGACCTGGACGGCCACCCGCGCATCGTCAGCGGCACGGTGGACCTCGGCGCTTACGAATACCAAGGTACGGGTTCAGTGATTTCCTACGCCTGGCTCCAGCAAAACGGCCTGACCACCGATGGCTCGGCAGATTACACCGACCCGGACCACGATGGCATGAACAACTGGCAGGAATGGATTTGCGACACCTGCCCCACCAACGCAGCTTCCTGCCTGCACCTGACCATTATCTCCAACACCCCGCCCGTCGCGGTCACGTTTTCGAGTTCAGCAGCTCGCCTCTACACCCTCCTGTGCTGCACGAACCTGACGCCAGGCTCCGTCTGGACACCTGTTCCCGGTCAGAGTGACATGCCCGGCAGCGGCGATGTGCTCACACTCACTGATGCCAACCCGCCCGCCACGGTCTTCTACCGCGTGTCGGTCAGGTTCCCGTAATCCATAAAACGCCGCCTGCCACACTGAAGTCAGAGCCGCCTACCCAGCGCGGCATCAAGGACGTGCGGGAAATCACCGACAGCGTGCAGACCGCGAAATAACAATGTAGCGGCGGTCTGTGTGACCGCCGCATCTCCTCAATTTGCGACGCTCATGGAGCGCCGCTACATGCGCTGGACACGGCAGACCCATTTTGAAAACATGCCTCGAATCTTTATGTTCGAGCATCGCTCAAAACCATTGTTGCCGCGCCGGCAATTTTACGCGCGCATGGCGTGGAGCGTAGGTTTGGCTCTGCTGGTCGTCGCGGTCGCACTCGGCATCGGCATGGTGGGCTACCGTACCTTTGAGCCAATGTCGTGGGTGGACGCCTTCGTCAACGCGGCAATGATTTTGTCCGGGATGGGACCGGTGTCGTCGCTGCAAACTGATGCGGGGAAAATTTTCGCCGGCTGCTACGCGCTGTTCAGCGGCCTGGCGTTTCTCACGAGTCTGGGAATCGTTTTTGCGCCCGCATTTCATCGCTTTCTCCACAAGTTCCATGCGGAAGAATCGAAGCGCGTGGACAAAATGGGAGTATAATTTCGTGACCCATTTGGTGGGGCGAGACTCCCGGCGAGCCGAAATTGTAACTTTTCCCACCGCTTCCGGCTCGCGAGCACGCTCGCCCCACCTTGTCAAACGTTTCCATCATTCTATTTTGCGCTTCGCACGCGACGCGCTATCCTTCGTCATGCTTTGGGCATTCACCAAGTATCACGCCCTCGGCAATGACTACCTCGTCATTGACCCGAAGAACCTGCCGGCGCCGCTGACGACCGCGCAGGTCAGGGTGATTTGCCATCGCAATTACGGCATCGGCTCGGATGGCATTTTGGTCGGTCCGCTGCCCTCGAAAAAAGCAAAATATGCGCTCCGCATTTTCAATCCCGACGGCAGCGAGGCCGAAAAAAGCGGCAACGGCCTGCGGATTTTTTCGCGCTATTTGTGGGACCGGAAACTGGTCGGCAAGGACGAGTTCGCCCTCGAAACGCCCGGCGGCCTCGTGCAGGCCACGGTCATGGACCGCGGCAAAACCGTGCGTGTCGAAATGGGCCGGGTCAGCTTCTGGAGCGACGAAATTCCCGTGGCCGGCCCGCGCCGCGAAGTCATCAACGAACCGATCCACCTGCGCGGACAGCAATTCAATTTCTGCGCGGCGACGATTGGCAATCCGCATTGCGTTTTGCCGCTGCCGAAAATCAGCGCCGACCTGGCCCGGCAGATGGGCCCGTTGCTGGAAACGCACCTGCGCTTTCCGAACCGCACCAACGTGCAGCTCATGAAGGTGCTCGACCGGAAAAATATCCAGATTGAAATCTGGGAGCGCGGCGCGGGTTACACGCTGGCCAGCGGCAGCAGCAGCAGCGCGGCGGCGGCCGTCGCGCACCGGCTCGGCCTGTGCGACCGCGAGATTTCCGTCCATATGCCCGGCGGCGTCATCGCCATCGAAATCGGCGACCATTTTGCGATTCGCATGACCGGCCCGGTCACGAAGGTATCCGACGGAGTCATCGCCAGGGAAATATTCGGCGCCTTTCCCGGTTAGGACGACAATTAATTTGCCTCCGGCAGAGCCGGAGCGAGGAGTTTGTAAAAATCCACCCACCTTCTCTTTTCGACCCTCTTGAAGCTGGCGGGCACGGACTGATAATTCATTTGGGCGGATTTTGTAATTGTTACCCCGAAGGAGAAAGTTAAACTGTGACGGTCATTATGAAAAAACTCGTGATTATTCTGGGTGTTCTGGTGGTACTGGGCATTTTGGCTTTGCTGCTGATTGTGGCGACCGGCAGCAGCTATAATCACCTCGTCAAACTGTCGCAGGCGGTGAACAGCCAATGGGCGCAGGTCCAGAATGTCTATCAACGCCGCGCCGACCTCATCCCCAATCTCGTCGCGACTGTTTCCGGCGCGGCCAATTTCGAGAAATCCACGCTGACGGAAATTACCGCGGCGCGGGCTTCGGTGGGTCAGGTGAAAATTGATCCCAACACCGCGCCGAACGATCCGGCCAAGCTGGCCGCCTTCGACCAGGCCCAAGGCCAGCTTTCGTCGGCCTTGTCCCGTCTGCTGGTGGTGGTGGAGCGGTATCCGGATTTGAAGGCGACGGAAAACTTCCGCGACTTGCAGGCGCAATTGGAAGGGACAGAGAACCGCATCAGCGTCGAGCGCCGGGACTTCAACCAGGCGGTCCAGAATTACAACACGGCCATCAAATCGTTTCCGGCGCTGTTCTATGCCGGTTTCTTCGGTTTCCACGAGAAACCCTATTTCGCCGCCACCGCCGGAGCGGAGACGCCGCCCAAAGTCCAGTCCGATTTCAACAAAACGGCCCCGGCGGCAACCAACCCTTGAACTGTGCGACGCTGCTGCGCCATTCTGATTCTAGCCTTCTGCTTCCGCCTGTTGGCCGAGGAAGTCATTCCGCCGCCGCCAGCGGCTTATTTCAACGACTACGCTCACGTCGTCTCTGCCGGGACAGCGGCGCAGTTGAACCAGACGCTGGAAGACTTCGAACGCCAAAGTTCCGACCAAATCGTGGTGGCCGTTTTCCCGAAGATGCAGTCGGACTCATCCATTGAAGATTACACCGTGCGCGTGGCGCAGTCGTGGCGGGTGGGACAAAAGGACAAAAACAACGGGGCGGTGCTTTTCATTTTCGTTCAAGACCACAAAATGTTTTTGCAGGTGGGCTATGGACTGGAAGGTGTCCTGCCCGATGCACTCTGCAAACGCATCATTGACGAGCAGATCACGCCGCGCTTCAAAGCCGGCGATTTCGATGGCGGCCTGATTGCGGGCGTTCAGTCAATTCTGGCAGCGACCAAAGGTGAATATAAAGGAAACGGCCAAACGGTTGCGGAGCAATTGGGGCGTTTGGAAAAAATCGCCCCATTAATTTTCAGCCTGTTTGTAATCGCATTGATTGTTATAGTTTTCTTGCGGTCCGGAAACTTTTTCTCAGGTTATTCATGCTGGACGATTGGCAGCAGTGGCTCAAATCGCGGTTGGGTTGGCGGTGGTTTTGGTGGCGGCTTTTCCGGCGGGGGCGGTGGCTTTTCAGGTGGCGGCGGCAGCTTTGGCGGCGGCGGCGCAGGAGGAGGCTGGTAACTTATGCACCTGCGAACCTTCTCCAAACATCTGCAACACGACAACATTGTCGCGGCCATCCGTGATGCCGAGCACAAAACGACCGGCAAAATCCGCATCAGCATCAGCCACAAACACATTGATGACCCCGTCGCCGCCGCGCAGGCAGAATTCCTGCGCCTGGGCATGAACAAGTCCCCCGAACGGAATGGGGTGCTGATTTTTGTGGCGCCGCGCTCACATAAGTTTGCCGTCATCGGTGATGAAGCCGTTCATGCAAAGTGCGGGGACGAATTCTGGCGGAAACTGGTGGACGCCATGACCGGTTATTTTCGCAAATCCGAATTCACCCCGGGCATCATTCACGGAGTGCAAAAGGCCGGCGCCCTGCTGGCGGAACATTTTCCACGTCAGCATTGACAGGATTTGTTTCCCGAACAGATCTAATTTGGAATTTTTACGGAGCGCGGCTATGCGCGCAGCGTCAGCCGCAGCGCGTTAAAAATGCTGCGGCTGGTCTCCGACACAGCCGCGCTCCGTTCAAATCAGGGCGCTACCACAGGTTTTGTGCGATTGACAGCGCGCGGTTTGGGATTTCAACTAAGGGAACAAATGCTGACCGCTGAACATGCCAATCGTCGGGAGACGGCGCATAAACTGGCGCGCCGCGCCCTGTTCAGTTTCATCGTGACGTTCGTCCTTTCGCGGATTTGTGTGCTCCTCATCATGTCGGATGAGATGCCGAATTTTTATTTTTTCCTGCACGGCACCCACGTTCATCATTTGAACTACGGCATTTTCCTGATGTCGGCGGTGTGCGGCTACAGCGTGTTTAGGCGGCCAACGGGCCGGGCGGCGGAAATCACGGCGTTGTTATACGGCGTGGCGATGGGCCTGACGTTCGATGAATTCGGGATGTGGCTGCATCTGGGCGGCAGTTACTGGCAACGGGCGAGTGTGGACGCGGTTATCGTGGTGTCGGCTTTGTTCGGGCTGGTGGCGTTCGCGCGCTCGCTGGAGAAGTTTGAATCGCGGCATTTTTGGGCGTTCATCATTTTGCTGGTGGTGCTGGCGGGTTTCGCAGCGGTGCTTTACACGGCGGGCAATCACCTGGGAAACCTTATGGGACCCGCGTTGCACGATTTGGAAGTCTCTTCTTCGCCGTAAATGAGAAAATACTGGCACGTCATCGGCATCGGGATTCAGAACAACCTGACGTATCGCGTCAATTACCTGACGCGGACGCTGTTCAGCTTCATCCCGCTGTTCGCCATGCTGTCGCTCTGGCGCACGATTTACGCCGGCAAGGAATCAGGGAGCGCGCTCGGCGGTTACACGCAGGCGCAGATGATTTTTTATTACCTGCTCGTCGCCGTCGTGGACGTGCTGACAGCGGTGAACGAGGACGACTGGCAGATTGCCGCCGACATCCGCGAGGGCAACATCAGCCAGTTCCTGCTCAAGCCGATTGATTATCTGTGGTACCGGCTGTGCCTGTTTTTTTCCGGGCGCATCGCGTTCATCTCCATGGCGTGTGTGCCGCTGGCCGTGTTCATCTTCTGTTTTCGTGAATATTTCGTCGCGCCGGCCAGCGGGACGGCGCTCATCGCGTTTCCCGTTGCATTGCTGCTGACGGCGCTGCTGCAATTTTTCGTTTCCTACACGATGGCGATGCTGGCGTTCTGGCTGCTGGAAATCTCCACGTTCATTTTCATCCTGTTCGCGTTTGAATACGTGGCGAGCGGCCATTTGTTCCCGCTCGACCTGCTGCCGCCCGTGGTCGGACAAGCGCTGTTCTTTACGCCGTTCCCTTCGATGCTATACACGCCCATCGCGATTTACATGGGCAAAATCGCCGGCGACGGCATCTGGCGCGCGTTGCTCATGCAACTGGGCTGGGTGCTGATTGGTTATGCGCTCGCGCGCTTCGCCTGGCGACGCGGCATCAAAAAATACGCCGCGTTTGGAGGATGAAAGGAAATTTTTAACCGCGGATGACGCGGATGAACGCGGATTCAAAACTGAAAGCTTTTCAACGTCCGATGAGTGTTTCAAACCACTGTCCCTAGAATTACGCAACTATTCGTGGAAGAAAATCGAGTTCTTGTTCCCAGATTATTTCTCGCAAACGATTCAATTCTGATTTCACAGCTGAAGCTGTGCGGCGGAAATAGCCCAATCTGCGCACATTGTCCACAATTGTTTTAAGTCGCTTAAAGGGACGAATTGACTCAAAAAGAAAGTTACCGTGGGAGGGGAGAAATGGTTTACGTGAACCATACGTTGACTCAAAAAGGGTGTTACCGAGCTATGCACCCGAAAATGAGTCAAATTACCCGTCAG